>CAZFZX010000017.1:0-35649 GCA_964523765.1 uncultured Enterobacteriaceae bacterium | reverse complement strand
TCTGTATCCGTTTGCCTACCGACCAGATCGATGACTTATTCAGAAGTTCCTTAGAAGCGATCCGACGGCTGAAACATTATTACTATTGCTTATGCGTCGATCGCGCTGTCGCCGGAGACGAACAGGCGGCCACGGAAACCGTGAGCAGGTTTGCCGACGACATCGCTGCCGACTTTACCGGTCTGCCGCTGCTCGAGGGCAAGGACGCGGTTTCTGATTTCTATGCGAAAGGTGTTCCGGCCTTTCTCAGCTGGTGTCAGCATCGGGTAATGAACGAAGTGATCAATATCGAAGGTGATACCGCGACCGCGCACTGGTATATCGACTGCCCGGCCGTCTTCCGTGAGGGCAATCCCACTGGGATCGTCGGCGGCGGTTTTATCGCCGGTCGGTACGAAGAGGAATACCGACGTATCGACGGTCTCTGGATGTGGAAACGGATCACCGCATTTCTCGATGTGCAGAAATCGTTCAGCGACCATTGGGCAGAGGCGCAATTGATCACGGTAAATCGGTAGCGCCGCGCCTATCCCTAAAAGCGCCCGGCCGCGGTGATGTCGGACCGGAAGTAGCGTTCGTCTCCGACGTTCGGTCGATGATCGAACTCGATTGCCGAGCACGAACGCCCGTGCTTCGTAGCACTGATCTCCCGATTCCGGTTTCGCTTTTTCAGAGAAATGAACCGCAACGAGCGGTGACGCCAACCGGAACTCCCCGCTTATCCAAACCCTCGCTTTGCAGTCGCGGTCCTCCAATCTGGACCGGTGAGGAAGAATTCCGTGTTTTATTATTGATAATGATTCGTATTCGCGTTACAGTTAATTCTAATATTTTGGTTCGTAACTTCCAATAATTCTCATTTTTTTAAAGGATTTCCCAATGGCTGACACAAAAAGCTTCCCAAAAAGACCGGCGGTGCTGCTGTGGTGCACCTTCTGTACGCCGGTATTTGCACAACCGTCGATGGATGATTTATGGGCGGTTTTGCAGTCGCAGCAACAACAGATCAACGCGTTGCAATCGGAATTGCAGCGAACCCGCGTGGCGCTAGAGCAGGCGGTGGGCCGGCTCGACGACGCCGCGACCAGTGCCCGAGACGCCACCGACAAGGTCGCGGCCATCGACGCAAAAGTCGAGGCGACCGCAGACATGGTCGAACGAGTCGCGAGCGGCGCCACAACCGATGACCACCTGACGACGACCAACCTGCCGCAGGCGCCGGATGCGGTCGGCTCGGCCGGCGGGCGTTGGGGGCCGGTCGGCGGGCGCGGGCACGGCGCGGCGGGTCGTTGGGCGCATCGCACCACGATCGGCGGTTACGGCGAATTGCACTACAACAACCTGGAAGATAATGCGACCAGACACGACGGCGATGCCGACGATCGGGACCGCGTCGATTTCCATCGATTTGTCTTGTTTGCAAGCCACGCGTTCAACGACTGGCTGCGGTTTGCCTCCGAGATCGAGATCGAACACAGCCTGGCCGGCGACGGCGAACCGGGAGAAGTCGAAATCGAACTCGCGTGGCTGGAGGCGGACTTCGATCGACACCATCACGTGCGCGCGGGCATCGACATCCTGCCAGTTGGACTGATCAACCTGACCCACGAGCCGAACACGTTTTACGGTGTCGAGCGCAACCCGGTCGAGGCCGAGATCATCCCATCCACGTGGTGGGAGGCCTCCGTTGCAGCGTGGGGCGAAATTGCGCCCGGGTTTGCCTACAACCTATACCTGCACTCCGGTCTGGTGATACCGACCGCGGGCGGCAGCGCATTTCGCCCGCGAAGCGGACGCTTAAAGGTGGCCGAAGCGGATGACCAGGATGTCGCCGTCCTCGGCCGCATTCTCTACAACGGCACGCCGGGTCTCGAGATTGCCGCCACCGTCGACTACCAGGCGGATTATACCGGTACCGCCGATGCGGCCGATGCGGACGCGTGGCTGTTCGAGACTCATTTGGACTGGCGCCACAAATCCGGGTTCGGCCTACGGGCCTTGTACGCTCGTTGGGAGTTGGGCGACGACACCGGGGCGGGTCTGGACCCGTCGACAGTCGGCGCCGACACGCTTGATGGCTGGTATGTCGAACCCGCTTTTCGCTTCTCCACGGCGGCGATGCTTCCGGGCGAACTCGGGATCTTCCTGCGCTACCAGGAGTGGGACGAACGGAATGGTCTCAGCGGCGGGGCCTATCGCTTCGAGGAATTCGACATGTTCAACGTCGGCATGAACTACTGGCCGCACCCACAGGTCGTGGTCAAATTCGACGCCCAATGGCAGGACGCCCACGGCCCGGTCGCGATCGAGCGCGACGGCTTCAATCTGGGGCTTGGGTATCAGTTCTAAACGGAAATCAACGAATGCACTGACCGCGGCATTGTTTGCCGCTACGGCCTGCATAAGCACGCCGGCGGCTACCGATGTCTATCTCGAGCCCTCCCGGTTCCTGGCGCAATCGTTCGAAGATAGAATTCCGGACGCGAACCGCCTGTGGGTAACGAAACCCATCGGGGCGAAAATCCGCAACATCATGGGCCACGATTTGGGTCTGCTCCGAATACGCTACTGGCGACGCGGCGAGCGTACGGCCTGGATCCTGGAGGAGATCGGTAAAGAGCAACCCATAACCACCGGATTCGTGGTCGATGGCGGCAAACTTACGGACGTCCACATACTGATCTACCGCGAAAGCCGCGGTTGGGAAGTCCGCCATCCGGCGTTCACCGATCAATTCAGGGGCGCCGCTCTTAGCGATCATTTTCTGCTCGATCGACGCATCGACGGTATCACCGGCGCCACGATGTCGGTGGATGCGGTCATTCGCCTCGCGCGCCTCGCACTCTTGCTTCATCAACACACGGATCCTTGAAATGACTTCCAGAACTACCGCCGGTCGGATAACGTTAGGCGCCTGCTCCAAGTATTCCAGCGCACATATGTTGAAGATCTGGCACCGCGCCGCCGGCATGTTGGCGGCCTCGTTTCTCTTGATCCTGACGGTGACGGGCTTACTGTTGATGCAAACCGACGACCTCGATCTCGATAGCCGGTACGTCAGCGACGCCCGCCTGCTCGACTGGTACGGTATACGCCCGGCACCACCGCCTCTGAGTTTCTCGGCGAACGAGCGCTGGATCACACAACAGGGTACCCGTCTCTACTACGACGCGGCGTTTCTGTCGAACATCCGAGGTCGGCTCATCGGGGCGATCCCTGCCGGAGACGAACTGCTCGTCGCGACCACAGAAATGCTGGTGCTCCTAACCGGCGACGGAAGGGTCGCAGAGAAACTCGATGCGACGTCCGGCGTACCGGCCGGCCTCACCCATATCGGCACGGGTACCGACGGGGCCATCATAGTGCGATCATCGGTCGGCTCATTCCGATTCGATCCGATAAGCGGTCGAATAGAGCCGGATGACTCTGCGCGACCGGCACATTGGAGTGCCGCGGCGCCGTTGCCGGCGACCTTACGTGACAACATCAACCGTGGCTACCGGGGACAGGGATTGTCGCTCGAGCGGGTCATCCTCGACCTGCATACTGGCAGGTTGTTCGGCAAAGTAGGCGTCGCACTGTTCACCCTCGCGTCCGTCCTTTTACTGCTGCTGATCTTCAGCGGCATCGTACTTTGGACCTACCGTGCGGGCCATAGCGGATCAAACGATCGGGGCACTTGAGAATCACGTCTCCACTGTCGGGAGAAAGGCCGGCATAAGCAGAGATGTGCCGACCCTCGGGCCGCCGCTATAATGCGCACCGCACCATGGAGATCCCACAGGCGAACCAAGCGGAAGCTTTTGGGGGTGAGGTTTGACCCTAACGACCATGAACCACCTGAAGACGATAAGCGCGACAATCCTGTTGACGGCCGCAGTAGCGGGGAACGCCGAACAGATCAGCGGCCGGCAGCTACTCGCGTTCTGCGACGGCAGTGAGGGTGTCGAGTCGAAGCATTTTTGCGACGGGTATATCTCGGCCGCAATCGAAACGCATGCGACCTGGTCGCTCTGGGATCGTCTAGAACCGGTTTTTTGTTTTCCCGAGGGAGACAAATTCGACCATGCTTTTGGCGCCGTTATGCTGTACTTGCAAGCGCACCCCGACCAACTCGATTACGAGGCGAGTAGCCTCGTGCTCAACTCCTTGAACAAAGCCTTTCCCTGCGAATCATTGGAATAATCGGAGTCAGGCCCGAGCACTCGAACCGCCATCGATCGCCAGGATGGTGCCGTTACAGTAGGACGCCTCGTCCGAGGCCAGATAGAGACACCCGTATGCGACCTCCTCGGTTGTCGCGGGACGTTTCATCGGCGAGGTCGCCCCCGCGTTTTCTTCCGAGAAAAGATAATCGAGCACGATTTCGACCATTTGGGTCTTGACGAACCCGGGCGCGACGGCGTTGGATCGAATACCGTCGTCGATGTAGGCGACCGACATCGAGCGCGTCAGGTTGATGATCGCGCCTTTAGTCGCGGTATAAGTATGCGCGTCCGGAGCCCCACCCATGCCGAAGATACTGGCGACGTTGACGATCGATCCCTGCTGCTGTTTTTTCATCTGCCGGATGACGAGACGGCTGACGTAGAACACGCTGTCGAGATTGACTGACATCACCTCGCGCCACTTGTCGATCGGCGTCGTATCGATAGGATCCATCGAACCGATGCTGGTTTCTTTCATGCTGTAACCGATCCCGGCGGCGTTGATCAATATATCGATCCGGCCGAATTCCTCGACCACCCGATTAACCGCCGCTTCGGCCTGATCCGGATCCGACAGATCGGCACTGAACACGCTCCCGCGGCCGCCGCCCGCTTCAACTTGCCGGCAGGTTTCGTCCAGCTCGGCCTGCCGGCGCGCGACCCCGTATACGGCTGCCCCCTCGCGCGCGAACATAATCATGCAGGCCCGGCCGATCCCTGAACTCGCGCCGGTGATCATCGCGACTTTTCCATCCACACGTCCCACAGCGTACACCTCGACTCTATTCTTGACGTTCGCGCCCGAGGATCCGGAGCAGATCTTCGTGCAGCTCAAACCAAACCGTATGATAGCTCGCGATCTTCGCGTCGCTCACCCATTCGATCTCACCGTTTTCGGCCTTCTCGAGCGCTCCGGCCAGCTTGTTTCTGTAGTACGCGAGCCGTGGTTCACACGACGTCAGCGTATCGACGACGGGTTCAAAGCGATCGTGCAAGTCGCCGAGACGTCCAATCACCTCATCGTCGTATTCGGAGTCCGAATGCGTATTGGGCACCCTCTCTCCGGCGAGTTCTACCGTCTGCCAGTCCGTTACCAGCTGTTTCAGTTGTGTATTGATTCGCTCGAAACGTTCATAAGCCTCGATGAAAGAGTCGTCGGCGCGCAAATCCGAATAGAAACGCGAGTATTCCCCCGCCAGAATCATCTGACCGGCCGCCGACAGCATATATTTATCGCCGGCCGCGGCGAGACGCCCGCCAGCCTCGGCGGCAACGAGTTCATGGCTTACCGCGGCTGCCGGCAATCCCGTCAATTCGACAATTTCATCAGCCTCGCCGTGCTTCTTTATCGCGACGCCGTGCATCACCAGATGTAGATTGCTGGCCACCTTATTCCTCCATTCGATCCTGGACAACGATCACCTGGCACGGATCAGCCCGAGCCGCGGAGACGCTCGACGTCGGCCCGACGCAAACCAGCGCCTTTGTCTTTCATCAGGCGCGATTCTCTTTGTTCGAGCTTAAACAATTCGTCCGCCAGCGGTGTATCGTAGTGGTATTTCACCCAGTCCGCGCACAGATAACGGTAGCGGTCCGCGCATGCCGCCGGGACGAACTCCCGACTGCGTCGATTGTATTCCTCCAGGGTGAGTACGCCCTCGGTCGTACGATAGCGATCGTTCTTCGGCGGCAGATTGGTGTGCCCCGGCCGCATCGGCCCGACCGATGCTGTGTAGTCGCCGTCATCCAAAATCGAATACGGAATATAACTCAACGCCCGTGACGGTTCGGCGGTATGCTGCATCATCGTATAATCGTGCATCCGTTGACTCGGCGTCGTGATGTAACCGACCAGCTCGCCCAAAAACAGATTGCCGTATTCGTCGTTCAGCAACGGACGAAAGCGTTCGGCCCGCTCGTCTATCATCATCCAGTCATCGACGTCGTATACGCCGGCGAAGTGCGCAAATTCCTTGACGACCGCGTAATAAGTCAGCGCCCCGGCGTCGAGTTGTTGGTCACGGGTCCAGCCCGACATTTCCGCCCAGAGCTTGGTGGTAGCGTCTTTCACCCGATCGGTGAGGTCCAGGAATGTTTTGGTCAGTTCCTCTTTGCTGGTCATACCGACGGGGATGTGACCGTTCGAGAGGTTATCGGCGGTGTACAAACCCACTGCGACCATATGTTCGGCACGCATTTCCGGCTCGGATTCGAACGAACCCCAGTCGTCGAGGAGATTGATATGGCAATCCTCCAGGATCATGGTGACGGTTAGATTGTTGTACGGAATATCCCGCCCCACCCCGTCGAGCCATGGGACATCGTATTCGGAGAGTTCGCGGAAATCACGGACGAGCATCTCCCGATTGTCCGAGATCTTGTAGGGACCGTGGTTATGCATGGTTAGCCGGCTCTCGCAGGATACGAGAAAGCCGTACTGCGCGGTCGTCGCCATGAAGGCTTGCGCCGCCTTATGCAGCGGCTCCCCTTCGCGGCATTCGAATGCGTCGGCGTGGAATACCTGGAGCTTCTGCTCGGGCATGACCTGAGCACGATGCCCGGCCTGTCGGTTGGTGAGATTCCCGTTATTGCGGTGCCAGGAAAGTTGAAACCGTTTCCAGAAATCGAGCACGTAGATCACGTCTGCAACCGCGTCGGTGGGCTTGATGACGCCCCAGTTAATCAACATCTCGCGGCCCAACAGATAAAAGCACGGCAGGGTCCACGCCGTGATCTTGATCCCCTGATTGCGCGCCCGGTCGCCGATCTGCTCGGCCGACATTTGCTCTTCCATTTTCTGCAGCATCGCCGGATACCGGTAAAAACAGTTGAGATAGGAAAATAGGATATAGGCCGAAACGGGAAATATCTTCGATTCTTGCACGGTGCGCGTCGCACAGAGCCAATACGTCTCATCGGCGTTCTGCTGGATCAGGTTGTTCGTCTCCAGGAGTTGTGCATAGGTGATTTTGCTTTCAGACATTCTGCGGATTCCTCTTTAGCTAGATCGTCCGGACTCAGGCGTTCAAGCGCCAAACGTGAGCGGGGACGTCGACGCCCGCCGCGTAATCGTCCGCCGACTTGGCTCTTGCGGCCGATTCGATCTCGAGCTTGTCGCCGTCTTTGATACCACTCAAGCGCGCGTTCATCAGGCAGGGAATGCCATACTCCCGCGTCAGGATCGCGAGATGCGAACGCGTGGTCCCGCCGGCGCAGAGCACCGCCTTGAACTTTTCCAACACCGGCGCCGTAAGGGTTCCCCCGGAATCGTCGACAATGGCGATCGTATCCGCAGGGACACCGTCGGTCAGGTATTCCAACACTTTGTCGCTGGTGCGCACGTGGCGCGCGACTCCGGAAACATTGGCGCCACGCTTGACTACGTTGTCGCCGGCGCCGCGAAGTTCGCGCCCGTCGCCATCGACCGGCGCGGTGGGCGCTTCTTCGTGTTCGAAGCTGAAGTTCTCGTCATGCAGGCCGGAATCCTTATACGCTTCGGGACGCTCGATTGCCGAGGACATCGCCGATGGCTCGAAGCGGTAACCGTTTGCCAGCAACCGCTGCTCGATCTCCGTCAGGTCGTCGCGCGTGATCAAGTCATAGGCGCTGTCAGCGACGAAATCGTTCCATTTCAGACCGGATTCGTCCAGTCGTCTGCGCACCAGGTCTTTCACTGCGCCGTTATACGCCTCGACGATCGCGAAATCGGATTGATAACCGTACTTGTCGCAGTCCTCATAGAGCTTGGCCATATCGTCCCCTCAAATTCAAAGTGCGCCCGACACCCGGTAGCGGGCGTCTATATAACTGTTCCGAAATATCGATCACTTTCGTCATGCCGGCCCCGGATCGAGTCCGGGGTGACGGTAGGCGGACCTACGAACAGCGTGAAGCGCATTTCGGATCAACTATCTAGCCTGCTATCGCCAATATTAACCGGTATAGCTCCCGCGCAGATGCCTCAACTCGGTTTCGCCGAGACCGTATTGTTGCCGCAAGAATTCGAGTCCGCCGCCGTAGTTCTCGTCAATGGCATCGAAGGCTGTCCGCAGATACGACTCCCGCGTATCCAACAGGGGCATGATCAGGCGTTTCGCTTCATCACCGACTGCGCTTACCTCGTACTTTTCCAGGACTCTCGGGATCTCCTTCTCGGCGGGGAAATAATCCCGCGACAGCATGAAATCATAATAAATCGTTTCGCGCGGTACACCCAGAGCGGTCAGTATGAGGGCAGCGGCGACGCCCGTGCGTTCCTTGCCGGCAGAGCAGTTGATGAGAATGTTGTGTTCGCGAGTTTCCAACAGTACTTCGAAAAGCCGCCGGTAACGCCCGGCGGATTCTTCCACCATCGAACGTACGACATCGTGAACCGCTTGAATCACAACCTCAGGGTTGGCCGATTCTCTGAAAATGCGGTGAAAAAAGAAGCGATCTTTGACCCCCGGCGGAATTTCCAGGATTTCGACGCGAGGACGGCCGGGCAACTCCATGTTCTCCCTCGCGCGTTCCTCCCTGAGCCTGAAATCACAGACGGTGCGAATATCGAGTGCCTCAAAAGTCATTTTGTCCGATGCGGTCAGGTTTGACAGGTGACCGGACCGATAAAGACGCCCCCACTTCACGCAGCGGCCGTCGGCGCCTGCATAACCGCCAAGATCGCGGAAATTGACGCCCCCTTCGAATGGCACGGCGCGTTGTGCCGCCGTCACACCTTCTCCGTTGCGCGGGCGCAGATGGAAATAGTGCCTCGTGCGCGGCGCAAGCCCTTTGATCCGAGCCGCCCCCCTGGCACCGACTGCGACCGGCAAGGTCATGTCGATGGCCACCGGCAAGGTGCCGACAAAAACATCGACGGGCCCCGATGCGAACGCGGGAGTCCAGGCGATGTCATAGGCACCGTCGCCCGTGCCGTTGATCCGAATAGCCTTAGCCAAAACCATGTCTTTATCCCGAGGTTAGGGCCCGCCGCGCGCCGCGAGTCCAGCGTCGTTGATCGTGGAAACTTTATACCGCGGTTCGACCCGCCGGACCGATCAGCGCCCCGTTCTCGCCGCCGCTGGCTCCGGTGGACCCATCACGGATACACTAGCATAGCCATGACTCGCGCACCGACCCCGAACGACGAATCTTTTCAGGAGCGGATCCTACAGGGAGTGTCACGTACGTTCGCGTTGACGATCCCGATCCTGCCTGACACTTTGTCCCGGGCCGTGGCCAACGCTTACCTCCTGTGCCGCATCGCCGATACCATCGAGGACGACGCGGGTCTCGCCTTCGACGACAAACAACGCTTCTCGCAGCAATTCATCGACGTCATCCGCGGCGACGCCGACGGCGGCGACTTCGGGAGCGAACTGGCGCCGCGCCTGGCAGACCACACGCTCGAGGCAGAACGAGAACTGGTCGCCGAGACGGCGGCGGTGATCCGCATCACACACAGCCTCAATGAAGTGCAGCGCGCGGCACTGGAAAAATGCGTGCGCACCATGGCCGACGGGATGGTGCACTACCAAGGAGAGGAGACGCTGAACGGGCTTGCGGACCAACCGGCGATGGACCGTTATTGCTACTACGTCGCGGGCGTCGTCGGCGAGATGCTGACCGAACTGTTCTGCGATCATTGCCCGTCACTCGGCGCGCGAAAACCCGAACTGCTGCGTCTTGCCGTATCCTTCGGCGAGGGTCTGCAAATGACCAATATTCTGAAAGATATTTGGGACGACCGGAAACGGGGTGCGTGCTGGCTGCCGGCCGATGTCTTTACTCCGCGGGGCGTGCGCCTTGGCGAGGTCCGGCCGGGTCGCGGGGGAGCAGATTTTGAAGACGGCCTCGGTCAGCTCATTGCGATAGCCCACGGCCACTTGCGCAATGCCTTGCGCTACACCGTCATGATTCCGAGGCCGGAAACCGGGATCCGGAAATTCTGTCTATGGGCGTTGGGCATGGCCGTGCTGACCTTGCGCAAACTCGACCGCCATCGCGATTTCGCCGACGCCGAGGATGTCAAGATCTCCCGTCGCAGCGTGAAAGCGACCGTCGTTTCGACGCAACTAGTGGTGCGTTCGAATCTGGCGCTACGATTGCTGTTCGAGGCAGCATCTCTCGGGCTCCCGCAACGTGAGGTCGTAGCGCCCGCGCCGGACATCATCGACAAAGCACAATCTCGGGTCGTTTAACGGCGCTAGGCGCACTCCCATGCGAATTGGATTTGTCACGGCGCTAGCCGACGAAGCGCGGACGCTGGCATTCACGGGTGAACCCGAGATGCGACATCTCGTCGACATCGCGGGCCCCGGTATGGATAACGCCGCGCGCGCCGCCGATCGGCTGCTCGACCGGGGTGCGGAAGGATTGATATCGTGGGGCACCGCAGGCGGTCTCGACCCGCGGCTGGGATCCGGCTTCGTGGTCCTCTACCGAGCGGTCGTCGACGCCACGACCGCCCGCTACGATTGCGATTCGAACTGGTGCTCAATGCTCGCGCAATCCTTATCGGCGATGAACCCTGCGCTCGAAACGGGCTTCAGTGCGGAACATGCGGTCGCTACGGCGGTCGAAAAAGCCGCACTTTGGCAACAATACGGCTGCGCCGCGATCGACATGGAGTCGGCCGCCGTGGCGCGGAGCGCACGCGACGCGGGGCTACCTTTCGTCGCGCTACGGGTTATCGTAGACTCGGCGGATTTCGAACTGCCACGTGCGGCGTTGAGTGCTTTGTCGCATGGGGGACAACCGCGGGCACTGCCGGTCGCACGCGAATTGCTACGACGGCCCTGGGAAATACCGGCCCTGCTAACATTGGCAGCCCGATATCGTGCTGCGCTTGCGCGACTGCGCCTGGCGGCACGCTTGCTACGCCCGGACTTCGGGGCAAAATGATGCAGTGGCCTCGCCGAAGTAAATCGGGGCACAGACTTATACCGAAGGTCGCTTAATTCATCGTGTTTGAAAGATTTCATCCGGCGACCGAAGCCATTATTGGCCGCATAGTCGATTTTGCGCAACGCAGGGCGTGGGCGGTCGTCGTGCTGTCGCTGGCAACAGCCGGTTTGACTGTGCACTACACCGTGAATCACGTAGCCATCAATACCGACACCGAACAGATGCTGTCGGAAAAGCTATCGTGGCGCGCCGCCTATGCGGCATATAAAAGCGACTTCCCGCATTTCTCGGATAACATCGTGATCGTCATCGAAGGGACTACCCCCGATATCGCGCGCGATGCGGCGGCGCGATTAGCTGGCGCGCTTCGCGTCGAGACCTCACAGATCAGCGACGTTTTCTACCCTTCCGACGACGAATTCCTGCGCCGCAATCAACTGCTTTATGTCGATAGCGACGCGTTGCAATCACTCGCCGACGAATTGGGTGAAGCACAACCGTTTCTCGCCCGCTTGAATCGAGAACGTTCGAGCGCGGCGCTATTCGACCTGCTGGGCGAAGCCGTCGATGCCAGCCTCGACGGGGAAACGGTCGCCGTTGCACCGGCCATGCGCCAGATCTCGACGGCGATCGACGAACTCAGGGACAACAACCCGATCCCGATGTCCTGGCAGACGCTGATCATGGGTAAGGTCGATGCGGCGCGCAGCCACCGCGAAATTGTCGTGGCCATACCGGTACTGGATTTCTCCGCCCTGCTGCCCGCGGAGCCGGCAATCGAATTCATCCGGCGAACGAATGAGACGCTCCGGATCGATGCGCGCCACGGCCTCACGGTTCGGCTTACCGGCGCCGCGGCGCTTTCGTTTGACGAACTGAAAAGTGTAATCAGCGGCTCACAGAAAGCCGGCACCCTCGCGCTGATCATGGTCCTCGTCTGTCTGCTGATCGGTTTGCGGTCGCTCAGCCTAGTCGTCGCGACGTTGACGTCTCTGGTCGTCGGCCTCGTTTTCACCGCGGGATTCGCTGTCAGCTGCGTCGGCACGCTCAACATGATATCCGTCGCGTTTGCTGTCCTTTACGTTGGATTGGGCGTCGATTTCGCCATCCACATCTGCCTCCGTTACCGCGAAATGCTGGGTCACTACGAGCCGGATTACGCGGTCAACAGCGCGAGCCGGCACGTTGGCGTCTCGCTCCTGCTGTGCGCGGGAACCACTGCGATCGGTTTTTTCGCATTTATTCCAACCGCCTACCGAGGTGTCGCCGAACTGGGCCTCATCGCGGGGGTCGGCATGTTCATCAGCCTCGCAGTCAGCATTTTCCTGCTACCCGCGCTGCTCCACGTGCTCCCCGTGCCTCGTACGCCACGGCGCGTAGCGATGCTTCCGGATCACCTAGCATCGCTTCCGCGGCGCCATGCGCGCGGCATCCTCGCTACGGCTG
This sequence comes from uncultured Enterobacteriaceae bacterium, assembly GCA_964523765.1. Taxonomy (GTDB): domain Bacteria; phylum Pseudomonadota; class Gammaproteobacteria; genus UBA11873. The sequence continues at coordinate 23,110 of CAZFZX010000017.1, read as the reverse complement.
CCGCGGTTTTGATCCTTGCTGCGCTGACCATCCCTTTTACGCGCTTCGACCATGACCCGATAAACCTCAACGACCAAAGTGCCGAGTCGGTTACGACGTTTCGCGATTTACTGAACGACACGAAGAATTCGCCGCTCGCAATCGCCGCTGCCGTCGATTCGCGAGCCCGAGCGCTCGAACTCGTCGACGCCTTAGCCGCGCTGCCCGAGGTCGACTCCGTCCGATCGATCGATTCCTTTGTCCCTGAAGACCAGGCGGAAAAGCTGGCGATCATCGACGACCTCGCGTTGCTCCTCGGGCTGGATCTCGAGGAACCAGGACGCGCTCCGTCCGGTGAACCGCGGACCCTCGCATCGCTTGATGGACTGCTCGTAAAACTCGACGAGTTGGAAACGCTCGGGCCTGGGCATGCGTTATCGGCGCCGGGCAGAGCGTTGCGAAGCGCGCTGAACGAATATCGCGCGGAAATCGACACCGCGGATCCGGATCGACGGGCACAGGCAATGGACGCACTGGAGAAAAAACTGCTGGCGAGTTTCGACGGCCGCCTCGCGTTGCTGCGCGACAGTCTCTCTGCCGGGGGGTTCGACGCCGCCGGGTTACCTGACAATCTTCGACGACGCTGGCTCAGCGGGACCGGTCGCTTTCGTATCGAGGCTTATCCGGCGACCGACTTGAGCAGACCAGGGGAAACGCAGCGATTCGTCGAGGCGACGCGTAGGATCATAGGGGATACGGCGACGGGTGTCCCGGTAATAAACCTCGGCGCCAGCGACGCAGTGAAACTGTCTTTCAGACAGGCGTTCGTTTACGCGTTCGTCGTCATTTCCGCATTGTTGTGGGTAATTCTACGTTCGTTCAAAGAAGTCGGTATCGTATTGGCGCCGCTCGTCCTCGCCGGTTTGATCACCGCGGCCGCATCGGTACTGTTTTCGATGCCGTTCAATTTCGCCAACATCATCGCGCTGCCGCTGCTGCTCGGGATCGGCGTCGACAGCGCGTTACATATCCTGCACCGATATAAAACAGCGCTGCCCGATAACGGCAATCTGTTGCAAACCAGCACGGCGCGGGGCGTCTTTTTCAGTGCGTTGACTACGGTAGTGAGCTTCGGCAACCTGGCCGCTTCCCCCCACGCCGGCACCGCCAGCATGGGTATCGTGCTTTCGATTGGTATCGTGTCGACTTTAGCTTGCACCTTGTTAGTATTGCCGGCCATGTTGAAACTATTCGTGGCCCGGCTACCGCCGTTATGAATGGCAAACCCTGGGACGCCCGGTTTGCGGCCTGGCTCGTTGCGCCGTTGGTGCAAACGCCGGTCCATCCCAACATGCTGACGACGGCCCGCCTTTTCGTCGGCCTGGTCGGCGCCGTGCTGCTGGCGAGCGGATCCGCGTTCAACCTCGGCGCCTTATTCATCGTGCTGTCGAATTTTCTCGATCACACCGACGGCGAACTTGCGCGGTTGAGCGGTAAGACCAGCCGTTTCGGGCACAACTACGACCTCATCAGCGACGCGGCGGTAACCGTCGGTTTGTTCGTCGGCCTCGGGATCGGACTTCAGGCCAACCTCGGGCCTCGTTCGGTTGCCTTTGGTGTGAGCGCGGGACTTGCGGTAGCCGCCATTTTTCACCTGCGTAATCTGATCGAGCGCAGACACGGCAAAGGCGCGACGCGGCAGGCGAAGCTCGCCGGATTCGAAACCGAAGACGTCCTCTACCTGATACCGCTAGTTACCCTTACAGAGCAACAGACGACGTTCCTGGTCGCGGCAGCGGTAGGGGCGCCGATCGCGTTTCTAGTCGTTCTGGTGCAGTTTCTTAAAGACGGTCGAGTCGAAGACCGACGTACGTTGAAATGACGATCCTCGTCACCGGCGCCACGGGGTTTATCGGCAGCGCGGTCACCCGCCAGCTCCTGGAACGCGGCGAGGAGGTCGCCGTTCTTGCTCGCAGCCACGGCGATCGTCGCAACGTCGATGGACTGAACGTGGAGATCCGCGAAGGCGACCTGCGCGACAAGACTTCGCTCGAACGCGCCTGCAGCGGCTGCGACACCCTGTTCCATCTGGCTGCCGACTACCGGCTCTGGGTCCGCGACCCCGGTGTACTCTACGCAAACAACGTCGAGGGAACGCGCAAGCTGATGGAAGCCGCGCTCGAAGCCGGAGTCAAACGAATCGTCTATACCAGCAGCGTGGCAACCCTCGGCAACCACCCGGACGGAACCCCCGCTGATGAAACGACGCCGGTAACACTCGACGATATGATCGGCCATTACAAACGTTCGAAATTCCTGGCCGAGCGCAGCGTCGACGAACTCATCCGCCAACACGACCTGCCGGCGATTATCGTCAATCCATCCACTCCGGTCGGACCGCGTGATATTAAACCAACGCCCACGGGTCGCGTAGTGCGCGATGCGGCCGCCGGCAAAATACCGGCTTATGTCGATACCGGGCTCAATATCGCGCATGTCGACGACGTCGCAAGCGGGCACCTATTGGCGCTGCAGCACGGAGAGATTGGGCGCCGCTATATCCTCGGAGGTGAAAATCTCAGCCTACGCGAAATGCTGACCGTCATCGCCGACATTTGCAGCCGCGCGCCGCCACGGATCCGTTTACCACGGCGCCTCATCTTTCCGATCGCCTATGCAGCACAGGGCTGGGCCCGGCTGACGAACGGCCCCGAGCCGCAGGCGACGGTCGACGGTTTGAAGATGGCGAGGAAAAAGATGTACTTCGATTCCGCGCGTGCCCGCGACGAACTGAATTACCGCGCCCGGCCGGCGCGCGAAGCGCTGGAAGATGCGGTAGCGTGGTTTAGGCACCCCTACAATCTCTAACGCGAATATTGAACGAGGTGCGCAGGCGGAAAATGGAAGCTTGATTCGGCGCGCTCGTTTAATCGGACGATGCCGCGGCTTCCATCGCCAATTTCGGATTGACATGGAAAGCAGTGGCAAGCAGCAGGCTCATACCGATCCAGATCAGCTCGCGAAAACGCCGCACCAAAGCCACCGCCAACCCCAAGCTCGACGAGCCGGTGATCGCACCGCAGGCCAGCATCAGCGCTCCCTCTTGAGCCCCGAGCCCGGCCGGAATGAAAAAAGCCGCGATCCTGATCATCTGCACCGTAGCCTCGATGACCCACGCCTCCAGCCAGCTCACCGGGTGCCCGACCAAGTTCAAAATAATGTACATATCGGTAGCGCCGAGGAGCCAGTTCAGCATGGCAAAGGACATCGACAACCACAGATGCGTTCGGCGATCTCGATAAAACCGGGCGAATTGATCGTCGATGCCCTGCATACCGGAGATGAGACGGCCGAGGCGCTGGCCGAACCGTGTCCGGCCGAGGCGGGTCGCGGCAAAAGTCGACAACTTCAGATGCTGCATGAGGAAAAACGCGGCGACATTGAACACCAGCCATCCGAGGCCGATGCCCGCCGCCAATCTGTGCGTCGCGTTGAGCCGCTCGTGCGTTAAGGCGATGACAACTGCGATGCTCACAAAAATTACCAGTGAAAACATGCTGGCGGTCTTAGCGAGAACGAGCGATGCGCCGGAGTCGCGCAGAGGGATCCCGTAATTCGTCTTTAGTAGCCAAGCCTTGACCGGCTCGCCGCCTACCGACGCCATGGGCGTGATGTTGTTGTAGGCCTCGCCTATCATACGCACTATGAATAACCGCCCCGCCCAGCGGGCGGTCATCTCGACCGAGTCGATCGTGACCTGCCAGCTCATGGCGTCGGCACCGAAATACAGCGCGTAGATAACAAAAACAACGAGGATCCCTACGATGCTAATCGAGCGCACCTGTTGCCAGATCTCGTCCAGATTCGCTTGGCTCAGCACCAACGCCAACAGCGCGATACCGAACATTAGAAAAATGAGCTTTGCGTAGCGCATTAGGCGGCAGTGTTCTCGTGGGGCCAGGCGTGTTGAAGTCGGGGCGGCCATGTTCTCATAGGATTGAACAAGTCACCACCATGCAATTGATCGCCTGAGCCGCGAACGGTACCCTGCATACTGCTGCTTATCCTTGGCGAATATTCATTTTTCGATGCGAACGAACTCAGCGACGAAACTGGGCGTTGCCCCGACCTTCGGCTATCTAACCGGCACGCGTACGCAGACGATATTACGGTTCGTTTAGAACAGGAAACGATTCAATCGCTATCGCTCGTCGCGGCACCAAACAAGCCTTCAACCATGAGCAAAAGGAAACCGTTGATTAAGCAAATCCGTTCCCTCGTCGACGGCGTGCTGAATTGAAGGCGGTTATTCTGGCAGCTGGTGTCGGACGACGATTAGGGACGCAGGGCGAAGTCCCGAAATGTCTACTCGAGTTCGGCGGAGCTACCCTGCTCGAACGTCACGTCACGAATCTCGCGGGCTACGGCGTCTCGGACATTACGCTGTGCGTGGGCTACGAACGCGAACGGATCCTCTCTTTCCTCGGCGGCACCGGGTACGAAACCGTCACGACGGTCGTGAACGAAGCATATCGCGAAGGCAGCGTCGTCAGTTTGTGGACAACTCGCAACGTCCTGCGCGCTGGCGAAGACATTATTCTGATGGACGCCGACGTCCTGTACGCCGAAAGGATCATGGGTATCTTGGTCACCGAACCGGCACGCAACCGGTTTCTGTGCGACCGTAACTTCGAGCCAGGCGAGGAGCCCGTCAAGATTTGCTTGCGCGATAACCGCATCGTCGAGTTTCGCAAACGGCTGGCCGCGGACTTGGAATATACTGATGTAGGTGAATCGGTAGGATTTTTTTCTTTCACGGCTGAAATGGCGCGCAGGTTGGCCGATATTGCCGACGCTTATGTATCGGGCGGGCGCCGCGAAGAGCCGTACGAGGAGGCCATCCGCGACCTTTCCTTGAGCTGCCCGGACGATTTTCTAGTCGAGGACATCGGCGGGGCGCCCTGGGTAGAAATCGATTATCCGGAAGACATCATTCGCGCTAACACAATAATTCTGCCACAGATCGATGACCCTTAAAATTAAGCCTACCCATCGCCCGACGAAGTCCAAACAACTGCGCGCTCTGATCGAGTCTTCGCGGCCGGAATTCATTCTCGAAGCGCATAACGGGATCAGCGCGCGGATCGTCGAAGAGGCCGGATTCAAGGGCATCTGGGCAAGCGGTCTCGCGCTATCCGCGCAGTTCGGGGTGCGCGATAACAATGAGGCCAGCTGGACCCAAATCGTCGAAATGCTCGAATTCATGTCGGATATTACCTCGATCCCGATCCTTCTGGACGGCGATACGGGCTACGGCAATTTCAACAATATGAGGCGCCTCGTGCGCAAGCTCGAACAACGCAACATCGGCGGCGTCTGTATCGAAGACAAGATCTTCCCCAAAACCAACAGCTTTATCGGCGGCGAACGCCAGCCGCTCGCGGACACCGATGAGTTCTGCGGCAAGATAGCAGCGGGTAAAGACAGTCAAACCGACGATGATTTCTGTATTGTCGCACGGGTGGAAGCATTGATTGCCGGTTGGGATATTCGCGAAGCGCTGCGCCGGGCGGAAGCGTATCGAGCGGCGGGGGCCGACGCGATCCTGATCCACAGCAAGCTTTCCCGGCCCGCGCAAATCCTCGAGTTCGCAGCGGAGTGGGCGCAGCGCGCGCCGTTAGTGATCGTGCCGACAAAATACTACAGCACGCCGGTCGAAGTCTTCCGTAAAGCCGAGATCAGTCTCATTATTTGGGCCAACCACATGATCCGCAGCGCGGTGCAGTCGATGCAAAAAACGGCCGCACTGATCCAGGAGAGTGAAGCCCTGACAGAAATCGAAGACCGGATCGCGAGCGTCGATGAGATCTTCCGTCTGCAGGGAGCCGATGAACTGGCGAAAGCCGAACGCCGGTATTTTTCCGGTCGTCAGCCCGACACGAAAGCGGTAATCCTGGCGGCCGCGCGTGGCGGCGACCTCGCCGGACTCACCGATGAGCGCCCGAAGGTTATGATCCCGGTCGGCGGCGTACCGCTGTTGCGCCGGTTAGTGGACAAGTGCAAGAAGCGCGGCATCGACGACATCACGGTTGTCGCCGGTTATAAAGCGAAGAGTATCGATGTCAGCGGTATCGAGATCGTCGTCAATGAACGGCACGCCTCGACCGGCGAGTTGGCCTCGCTGGCCTGTGCCGTCGAAACGTTTACCGACGATATGGTCATCATGTATGGAGATCTCCTGTTCCGCAGTTACATCCTGCGCGATCTGATCGAAAGTGATGCGTCGGTGAGTGTGGTCGTGGACTCAGCGACGAACGGAAACGACGGTTCGGGTACGCAGGATTTCGCCTTTTGCAGCGAATCCGACGATCGGTCGATGTGGGGTCAGCCCGTGAGTCTGAAGCGGATCGCGACGACGCCGCCGGAGGCCCGTGACGGACCGCCCGACGGCCGCTGGATCGGCATGATTCGCATCAAGGGTGCGGGCCGCCGATGGTTAGTCGACGCGATCGAGGTGCTCACCAAGCGTCCCGACTTCGGAAAACTCGGGATCCCCGATTTGATCAACTTCCTGGTCACGGACGGCCGAGACGTTCGCGTCTGGTATATCCACGGCCATTGGCTCGATGTCAATTCGCTCGCCGACCTGGAACGGGCGGGTGATTTCGCGGCCGAACGGGATTCTTAAAGACGGTCCGCGCAGCAACGATGATCGAAGCACCGGAATTTGTAGACGCCGCACGTGAAATGGGGTTCGACTGGTATGCGGGAGTCCCTTGTTCGTTCCTGACACCGTTCATCAACTTCGTCATTGGCACACCCGGCCTCTGCTACGTATCGGCGGCGAATGAGGGCGATGCGGTGGCTGCGGCCGCGGGCGCCCTGATAGGCGGCCGCCGCAGCGTCGCGATGATGCAAAACTCGGGTCTCGGCAACGCGGTAAGTCCTCTGACCTCGCTCACTCATGTTTTTCGCATTCCAACGCTGATCATTTGCACGCACCGTGGCGCCACCGGCCTGCAGGACGAACCGCAGCACGAATTGATGGGCCAAATTACCGGCACGTTGTTTGAGGCGATGGCGATCCCATGGGAATTCTTCCCCGACCGAAGCAACGCTATAGAACCTACGCTCGCTCGGGTGAACGCTTATTTCGAAAAAGAACGGCGCCCCTACGCGCTGGTGATGCGCAAAGGCACGGTGGCCGCGCACCCACTCAGCGAGCGTCCGGCTCCATTGCGCGAGGGCGCGCCGGCCATCGTCGGCGCGCCATTCAGCGAAAGCAGCAACACCAGCCGCCCGAGCCGCTCGGCAGCACTCGAGCGCATTATCGAAGCAACACCACAGAGCGGATCGGTAGTCATCGCAACGACCGGCTATACCGGCCGCGAACTCTACTGTGCCGCCGATCGCGATAACCACTTCTACATGGTAGGTTCCATGGGATGCGCATCGGCGCTCGGCATGGGACTCGCGATGGCGCGACCGGCGCTGCACGTCGTCGTCGTCGACGGCGACGGCGCCGCGCTGATGCGGATGGGTAATCTGGCGACCGTGGGCGCGTACGGTCCTGATAATCTCACTCATATATTGCTCGACAACGAAGCGCATGATTCGACCGGTGCGCAGGCAACGGTGTCGGCCGGGGTGGATTTCGCGGCTATCGCCGCGGCGTGCGGTTATGCGACCGTTCACCGTGGAGCCGATATCCCGAGTCTCACCGCGTTTCTCAACGGGCCCACCGCGGGCGGCCCGCGTTTTTTGCACCTGAAGATCGCCGCCGGCACCATCGATAAGCTGCCGCGTCCATCGATTTCTCCGCCCGAAGTGTTGCAGCGACTGCTCCGCCATATCAATACGCCATGAGAACGATCCTATTGAACCCGGGTCCGGTCACGCTGAGCCGGCGCGTCCGCCAAGCGCTGCAGCGCGAGGATCTATGCCACCGGGAACCTGAATTTGCCGCCTTGCAGAATCGTATACGGGAGAAGTTGCTAAAGGTTTATCTGCTCGACCAAGACAAGTGGGCAGCCGCCCTGATGACGGGCTCCGGCACGGCTGCGGTCGAATCGATGATCACCACGCTGGTCCCCGCGAACGGAAAGCTGTTGGTCGCACAAAACGGTGTTTACGGCGAACGCATGACGCAGATCGCGGACCGTTATGCCATCGCAAACGCGACGATTACCGCGCCGTGGGGCGCGCCCATCGACTCGGAGGCTGTCGCACGCGCGCTCGAAGCAGACCCGGCGATTACGCACGTCGCGGTCGTCCACCACGAAACCACTACGGGGCGACTCAACGAGTTAGATCCCCTCGGCGCCGTCTGCCGAGAACACGGTGTGGCGATGCTGCTCGACGCCGTCAGTAGTTTTGGCGCCGAAGCGATCGATTTTGATCGCTGGCCACTCGCAGCTTGTGCCGCGACCGCGAATAAGTGCTTACACGGGGTACCCGGCACGTGCTTTGTCATCGCCCGTCGCAGCGCGCTGGAGAAGGCGGCGCCGAGGAGCCTCTACCTCGACCTCGCGATCTATGTTTCGGCTCAGGATCAGTCGGGGACGCCTTTCACACAATCGGTGCAAACGTTCTACGCCCTCGACGAAGCCTTGGATGAATTGGCCGAAGCAGGCGGGGTTGATGGGCGACGCGCGCGCTACCAAAACTGCATGCGGCGGATCCGGAGCGCGCTGCGCGAGCTGGGCGTCAAACCCCTCCTCGACGACGACGAGTCCTCTTGTGTCCTGCGCGCCTACGAGATCCCGGAACACGCCGACTACGACGAACTGCACGACCGCCTTAAGTCCGCAGGTTTCATCATCTACGCCGGCCAGGGAGCCTATGCCGGGGACATGTTTCGCATTTCGATGATGGGCGATATCTCGGACAAAGATGTGGAACGGCTAGTTGAAGCGTTGGCGACCGCCCTCGGTCGCTAAAGGTTCTTTCCCAGCGTCGTTCCGCTTTCGTAACGTCAGCTTAGCCTTCTACCGAGGCTTTCATAATTCGTGAACATTGTAGGTTGGGTTAGCCCGAAGGGCGTAACCCGACATGATGGTTGAATTGTTGGGTTACGCCCTTCAGGCTAACCCAACCTACGGTGCACGTGTGTTCAGTCTTTAGGCAAGTCCCAATAACCGCTCAGCGGGTAATGGATCAGAAAGCGAAAACGCTTCGCCGCTACCGAACCTATTCAGGCGGACTTCGCGGCCTGATCACCGCCGGTCTTTTCGATATACGCGCGAATGAAAGCTTCAATGCTGTCACTGGTCAGCCCGGCATCCGCGAGCATCTCGTCGCGTGACCCGTGTTGAATCAGGCGATCGGGGAGACCGAGGTTAGCGACCATCTGCGGGATCCCGCGCGCCGCCAAGACTTCGTTGACGGCACTGCCCGCGCCACCCGCAACGGCATTCTCATCAACGGTTACGAGCAATTCGTGCGACTCGGCCATCTCGACGATCACCGTTTCATCGAGCGGTTTTACAAAGCGCATATTGACGAGGCTCGCGTCGAGATTTTCGGCCACGGCCTCGCAGGGCGCGACCATCGTCCCGAACGCGAGGATTGCGACGCCGCCGCCACGACGCCGGATCTCCGCCTTTCCGATCGGGAAGGCGCTCATCTCCTGCTCCAATGCGACGCCCGTCCCGCTGCCGCGCGGGTAACGCACTGCGGCCGGACCATCGTGCATGAACCCCGTATACAGCATTTGCCGGCATTCGTTTTCGTCAGCCGGCGCCATCAGGACGATGTTTGGCAAGCAGCGAAGAAAACTGCTGTCGTAACTGCCGCTATGCGTCGGCCCGTCCGCACCGACCAGGCCGGCCCGATCGAGCGCAAACAGCACGGGCAGGTTTTGCATTACGACGTCATGCACGAGCTGATCGTATCCGCGCTGGAGAAATGTCGAGTAGATAGCGACAACGGGTTTTAAACCATCGCAGGCCATCCCGGCGGCGACGGCTACGCTGTGCTGCTCAGCGATCGCCACATCGAAATAACGATCGGGGTATTCCTGTTCGAAGCGCACCAAACCCGATCCTTCGCGCATGGCAGGAGTAATCGCGACAAGGCGCGGATCAAGCGCCGCCATGTCGCACAGCCAGTCGCCAAAGATCGTCGTATAGCTTGGTTTGGCAGCCGCACTCGCCGCGGGGACGATACCGACCTTTGGATCGAACGGCATAACCCCGTGATATTTGACCGGATCTTCCTCGGCTGGCGCGTAGCCCTTGCCCTTCTTCGTGATGATGTGAAGAAACTGGGGACCCCTCAGTTCCTGAATGTTACGCAGCGTAGTCAGCACCGTGTGTAAATCGTGTCCGTCGATGGGGCCGATGTAATTGAAACCGAATTCCTCGAACAGAGTTCCAGGCACAATCAATCCTTTCACGTGCTCCTCCGCGCGGCGCGCAAGTTCCCACGCGTTGGGAACCTGTGACAAGACTTTCTTGCTGCTCTCGCGCACGGTCGTATAGACCTTCCCCGACAATAATTGTGCGAATCGATTCGACAATGCGCCGACGTTGGGCGAAATCGACATATTGTTATCGTTCAAGATCACGAGCATGTCGGTGCCGGTGTCGCCGGCGTGGTTCAACGCCTCGAACGCCAAACCCGCGGTCAACCCGCCATCGCCGATGACGGCTACCGCACGCCGCGTTTCGCCCGTCGCCTTAGCCGCGATTGCCATTCCCAAAGCTACGCTGATCGACGTACTCGAGTGACCGACGCCGAACGCGTCGTAAGGGCTTTCGTCGCGCTTGGGAAAGGGCGCGACGCCGCCCTTCTTACGCACCGTATGCATACGATCGCGGCGTCCCGTGAGGATCTTGTGCGGGTACGCCTGGTGCCCGACGTCCCAAATGATGCGATCCTCGGGTGTATTGAACAGGTAGTGGAGCGCGACGGTGAGTTCGACCGTACCAAGGCCGGCCGCGAAGTGGCCGCCGCTCGCACTGACGGATGCGAGCAGAAATTCGCGCAACTCGGCGGCGACTTGCTCGAGTGAAGATTCGGGTAACTGCCGCAGATCTTCGGGCGAATTGATGTTGTCTAGTAAAGGGTAATTCGTTTCGCGATTCATTTTAAAGCAGTTAGCCCGGATTTCTCGCCAGCGCGCCGCGCGCTTAGCCGTCATTTGAATCGCCGGGCTATTTTCCCTCCGAAAAGACAACGAGTGTTGCCGTCGAACAGAAAATCGCCGTGCAATCCAATTGCCCGCCCGATCATCACGCTTACTGGTGAACCATCCGGACTGGGAATGCAGATCCGCTGGCGTTCAGCGGCCCGGCATTATCCTCCATTCGGCAGTCCACCGCTAGCAAGCGACTGACCGTCCGGTGCTGTCGAACCTGTACCTGCACGCGCGAAACTCTTTCGCGTTTTCAGGCGAGGACAGACACGGCGGCGCGAAGCCGCTGACCGTTACGGGATACGCCTTGGGCGGCGAAATCGATTGGGCGCGGCGGTCGACAAGCGCGGGACTGTACTTTACAAAAGCATTAAAGTATCTTAACAACCTGGCCGGGTAGCAGTCGCAATTACCTGAAAGTCAAGCAAATTTCCAAAAAACGACAGAGATCGATCATGGGCGTACCTTTGATTCAGCAATACCGCGTTGGACGCTACATTGTGGGTCAGAAAATCAAACGTGTCAGACGCTACCCGTTGGTCTTGATGCTTGAGCCGCTGTTCCGCTGCAATCTCGCCTGCGCTGGCTGTGGAAAGATAGACTATCCCGAGGAAATTCTCGACAAACGCCTGAGTTTTGAACAGTGCATGGACGCAATCGACGAATGCGGCGCGCCGATCGTATCGATCGCCGGCGGCGAACCGCTGATCCATAAAGAAATGCCGCGGATCGTCGGTGGATACATAGCAAAGAAGAAATTCGTCTATCTGTGCACGAACGCGTTATTGTTGGAACGTAGGATGGACGACTACACGCCGTCGCCTTACCTGACATTCTCAGTCCACCTCGACGGAAACGGCGAACGTCACGACAGCTCCGTGTGCCGGAGAGGTGTATACGACAGATGTACCAAAGTCATTACCAGGGCGCTCGATCGCGGGTTTCGCGTAACGGTGAATTGCACGTTGTTTCAAGGCGAATCTGCCGAAGAAGTCGCCGAGTTCATGGATACGATGATGAAACTCGAAGTAGAAGGGGTCACCATCTCTCCTGGATACAACTACGAGCGCGCGCCGCGACAGGATGTCTTCCTCAAGCGTCATAACAGCCACCAATTGTTTCGCGACATTTTCAAACGCGCCCGCGGCCGCAAATGGCGGTTCAACCAATCGTCCCTGTACCTGGACTTTCTGGCCGGAAATCAGACTTACCGCTGCACGCCGTGGGGTACCCCGACGCGCAACGTATTCGGCTGGCAGAAGCCGTGCTATTTGCTCGTCGGGGAGGGTTATGCATCGAGCTTCGAAGAACTCGTCGAAAAAACGGATTGGAATAAGTACGGAACGGGCGTAAACCCAAAATGCGCCGATTGCATGGTTCACAGCGGCTACGAGGCAACGGCGGTCGACGACACCTTCAGGCGGCCCTGGAAGGCATTGTCCGTGTTCCTCGGCGGCCCGAAAACATCGGGGGACATGGCCGCCGAGGTCCCGTTCCAATATGACGACGAGGTACCCTCGAAACCTATAGTGGTCGCGACGGCAAAACTCGCCGAGACCGACGACAAAAAGCAAGTCGCCTGACAGGTTTATCCGCCGCCCGGGCGTACCAAAGGAAATATGTTTACCTGGATCGTCGGGGTTTCGGTACTGATGTGGACCGGATTACTGGTACTGCCGTGGCGGCCATGGAGCACGCGCGAACAACTGCACATCGAACAAGCGGCGGCCGAACGTGCGATCGAAGAAATTACCGTATTGATACCGGCGCGCAACGAAGCCGCCTGCATCGCGCAAACGCTGCAGCAACTCACTGCTCAAGGCCGTTTCGCGCGCATCATCGTCATCGACGACCAGAGCGACGACGGCACTGGAGAAATTGCGGCGCGCGAGGCGGGCGGTACGCTCGAGGTAATCGCCGGGAGCTCTCCTGCGCAGGGTTGGACAGGCAAAATCTGGGCCCTCGAACAAGGCCTCAAACATTGCCGATCGCGGTACGTGCTGCTGCTGGACGCCGATATCGGTCTGCGACCGGGCGTCGTCACATCACTGCTTGGACGTTTGGAGGATGATGAGTTGGATATGGCCTCGGTCATGGCCAACTTACCTATGCAAAACTTCTGGGAGAAACTGTTGTTGCCGCCGTTCGTCTATTTCTTCAAGCTGATCTATCCGTTCGCGTTGAGCAATTCGCCGCAATCGCGGGTCGCGGCGGGTGCCGGGGGATGCGCGCTTCTCCGCGTCGACAAGCTGCGCGCGATTGGTGGATTTGCGGCCTTGAAAGATGCGATCATTGACGACTGCACTTTGGCACGAAAAATCAAAGCACTGCCGGGTCGACTGTGGATCGGCCTTTCCAACGACGCACGTGCCCTGCGTCCCTACGAGAATCTTAGCGGTATTTGGGACATGGTCGCGCGTACCGCATATACACAACTGCGCTATTCCCCGACCCTGCTGATCGCTTGTACGCTGCTCATGTTCCTCGGCTACGTCGTTCCGATCGTCGCCCTCGTGGCAGGCCCCGCCGGCACGCGGTTGATCGGCGCGATCGCATTGCTGACAATGATTGGAACTTATCTACCGACGGTTCGCTACTACGGGCTGCGGGGTTATTGGGCGTTGACTTTGCCGGCGGCGGCAATGCTCTTCCTCGCAATGACATGGACTTCAGCGGTCCGTTATTGGCGGGGAGAGCGGTCGCGGTGGAAAAACCGTTCTTATGCGCGTGCGGCTCCGACCGAGAATGCTACGCGGAAATGAACTTTCGGGCGGCCGACCGCTCGATCATCAGAACCGACTATAAAGAAACGAGGTGAATTTCGACCATGGCGAGAATAAGTCTCTGCGCGACCATTCTATCCTTCATCGTTTGCTGGAACGCGGCGGTCGCGGCCGCGGCGGAACCGCTGGACGCCGGCAAAGCGGTAGTGGAAAAACTCCACGCGACGCTGCTGCAGGTAATGATGGAGGCCGATACGCTGGGATACGTCGGCCGGGTCGACCGGCTCGACCCAGTACTTGCGGAAACGTTTGATTTCAAGACCATTTCGCGCATCGTGACGGGAAAACACTGGAAGTCGCTCGCCGCCGAGAAGCGCGGCGACTTTGTCACGCTTTTCGCCAATCTCAGCGCCGCGACCTACGCGTCCAATTTCGACGGGTTTTCGGGCGAGGTGTTCACCACTCTGGGGGTCGAAGAGCGTCGCGGTAATCTTCTGGTGAAAACGGTCATCGTCACCGGTGACGGCGACCGGGTCACCTTGGACTACGTACTGCGTGATGCGGACGGCATGTGGCGAATTGTTAACGTTATTGCCGACGGCGTGTCTGATTTGTCACTAAAGCGGGCCGACTACACTGCCGTTATCAAAAGTGAGGGATTTGACTCACTTGTTGCCAAATTAAATGGTAAAATTGACAATTACGGTTCGGAGGGTCGGTAACGGCCGCAGACCACAACGCAGAATGTGGCAATATAACAACATAAAACGCGGGTTTATTCATTCAGTCATCGGGATAATCATCATGCAATACGAACGAAAAGTAACGCCGTTGCTAGCGTTAATCGTAGCTCTGGGCTTGGTCACCGGTTGCGCAACTACACCGGATGGCGACCCGGGTGATCCCTACGAGGCGACGAACCGCAAGATCTACAATTTCAATGACTCACTCGATCGCAATATCCTGCAACCGGTCGCGCGCGGTTATGTCAAAGTAACACCGGGACCGGTACGCGACGGCGTCACCAATTTTTTCGGCAACGTGAGCTACCTCGACGTCATCGCCAACGACCTGCTGCAAGGTAAAGGGGGCCAATTCCTCAAGGATTCCGGTCGCTTCATCGTTAACAGCACTATCGGGATCGGCGGCCTGTTCGACCCGGCGAAGGAGATGGGCCTCGCGGCGCACGACGAGGACCTAGGCCAGACCTTCGGCGTCTGGGGTGCGGGCGAAGGCGCTTACCTCACGATCCCGCTGGCCGGCCCGAGTTCATTTCGCGACGTACCCGGCTTCGCGTCGGCTATGCTGCTGAACCCGTTGACCTACCTGAACCCGGTGGTCAGCATCCCGGCTACCCTAGTAAACGGAATCAACACCCGCGCGAACTTACTCGAGGCAACGAACATTCGCGATCAGGCCGCGCTCGACCCCTACACTTTCGTGCGCGAGGCCTACCGGCAGCAGCGCGAATACAAAATCTATGATGGTGATCCGCCCGGTGATGGATTCGACGACTACATAGAGGGCGAAGGCGACGCCGCGATCCTGAAAATCTATTAAAAGGGTTCGCTCTTTATCATTCGCGCCCCGACTGACCGGTCCGGATGCGATGCGGCCTGATCAGTTCCAGCCAATGCACGACTTGTCGGTCTGCGCGCCGTCGTAAATGTATGAGGCATCCGATATTTGCCGTCGCGATGGTCCCGGGTCCGCCGCTCTGCAGCGCGGCCAGCTTTTGGTCGAGCAGCTGATTTCCGAGCCGCGGTTGCAGTAAAGAAAAGGTCCCTGCCGATCCACAGCACGGGGAGGAGTCCGGCACGGCCGTTAACTCGAAGCCCACCGAGCGTAGACAGGCTTCCGCCAGGCCGACGATGCGCAGACCGTGCTGCATGGTGCAGGGTGCGTGAAAGGCTATTGCCGGCGACGAAGCGACCCGGTAGACCCGCCCGAGCATTTCCGGATCGATCACCTCGCATGGGTCGCGCACAAGGCTGCTTACCCGCGCGGCGCGCTCCGCGTAGTTCGGGTCGTCGGCGAGCAGTTCAGCATATTCCTTCAACATCATGGCGCATCCCGTCGACGCGGTAACAACAGCTTCGGCTCCGGCATCGAGAACCGCCGACCAGGCGTCGACGTTGCGTCTGGCGCAGCGCCGCGCTTCGTGCAAAACACCGAGATGATAGGGCACGGCACCGCAACAGACGGACTCTGGGACAGACAACAACTGGACACCCAGGCGATTGAAGATTTCACTCGCTGCGGCATTGATGCCCGGGGCGGAAGCCTGCTGGACGCACCCGTCCAGTAATACCATCTTGCGCTCGCAGGTTGCCGCCTTGCGCCGTGTTTCGCGCGCCGCAGCCGCGGGAACGAGTTCCCGCAGCGCAGCGGGATAGGCGGGCTTGAACATTCGCGCCACCGCCATCAACGAAGCGAAACGGCGCGGGTGGGGAACGATGCGCCGGATCAACCACCGTTTGCATCGCTCCCAGGGCGCACGCCCGACTCTCTCCTCGACCAGCGGCCGCGCGAGTTCTAGCAAGCGGCCATAGCGCACGCCGGACGGGCAGGTCGTTTCGCAGGCCCGACACGTCAGGCAACGATCGAGATGCATTTGGCTCGAGGTCCCGATCGCACCGCCTTCGAGCATCGATTTGATCAAATAGATCCGACCGCGCGGCCCGTCGAGTTCGTCGCCCCGGAGTCGATAGGTCGGGCAGACCGCGTTACAAAAACCGCAGTGCACACAGGCGCGCAGTATCGACGCCATTTCGCCGCCGTTCGGTGAATCCAACACATCGCTCGACAACCTCGCCCGCATTTCCTTAGTCAGCCCCGCTCGTCGGCCGGGCCGCTCGCGCTATGATCGACGAAACGTCGGACAGGCGAGAACTTCCTGTTTTCCCATTCGTTCCCATGCTCTATCTGTGCCTCGTTAAGGCGCGGCTTTACAACTCGGCGTACAGCCGCCCCGGGTTGAAGATCCCCTCGGGGTCGAACGTTTTTTTCAGTCGGCGATGGATCTTTAGACTGACGCGGTCGAGCGGCGCGAACGGTGCATCGCCGGCGTCACCGCGAAATAGCGTCGCATGGCCTCCGCCGAGCCGCGCTGCTTCACGGATCCGCGCCGCCGGTTCACGGCTTTTCACCCACCGACAGGCACCGCCCCAGTCCCACAGCCAGTCGCCCGCCAGCGGCGGCAACTCGGCGGCGGGCGCAACGGAAAGCCGCCACAGCGGTTCTGAGGATTGAAAAAACGACAGCGTCTGATTATTCAGCTCGCGCCAATAGTCGGTTGTTGCGATGGCCTCCGGATCAAGTTTGATTTCGGCATCACGCACTGTTTCGGCGTGGCCGGACAGACGCGCCCGGAGGAATCGCCCATCGAAGGACATCGCGCTAACCGGCCACGGTCGTCGGGCAATCGCGCGCATACGTTCGTGCGCGCGCGCCTCCGGCAACTCCCAAAGCAGCGTGCATTCGCGCTCCGGTCGCGGCGCGACCCGCAGGGAAACGGCGAGTAACAGTCCAAGCGTGCCCATCGCACCGGCCATCAAACGAGACACGTCGTAACCGGCGACGTTTTTCATAACCTGGCCACCGAAACGTAACGGTTCGGCACTGCTGGACAATACGGTGACGCCCAGCACGGCATCGCGGACGGCGCCGGCATATGGCCGGCGTGGCCCCGACAGGCCGGCCGCGACCACGCCGCCGACCGTGCATCCGGAGCCGAAGCTCGGCGGCTCGAACGAGAAGCACTGATTCTCCTCCGCGAGGGTCTGCTCCACTAATTGCAGGGTTGTCCCGGCACGTACGGTGATCACCAGTTCCGAGGCTTCATATTCGACAATGCCGCGGTAGGCGCTAGTCGCGAGTGGCGCACCGGCGGCTCGACGACCATAAAAGGCCTTCGTGCCGCCGCCGACGATATTGAGCGGCGCACCCGATTCGCCTGCTTTGCGGACCGTCGCGGTAATCTGCTCGTGAACACTCTCGACGCCGCCGAACAAGGTTTGTGCGGGACCGGAAATCTTCATGCGGCTCGGGGGATCGATCAGCGGCAAACCGGTTCGCGGAGAGAACCGGGTTACCTGGACGGCGGGATCCGAGGCGTAGCGACGACGACCGCACCGTTCTGGCCGCGGTGACATAAAGCGTGGTCCATCAACACCAGCGCCAACATGGCCTCGGCGATCGGGGTCGCACGAATACCGACACAAGGGTCGTGGCGGCCGGACGTCGTTATCTCGGTGGGCTCACCACGTAGGTCGATGGTGTTGCCCGGAAGCCGGATGCTGGAAGTCGGTTTCAACGCGATACTGACGACAATGTCCTGGCCGCTGCTGATACCGCCAAGTATACCGCCGGCCGAATTGCCCACGAAACCGGCGGGCGTGAGTTCGTCGCGATGCTCGCTGCCTTTTTGCGTTATGACTGCGAACCCGTCGCCGATTTCGACCCCTTTCACGGCGTTGATACCCATCATCGCTTTCGCGACGTCGGCATCAAGACGGTCGAAGACGGGCTCGCCAAGACCGGGGACCATCCCGCTCGCGATAACGTTCACCCGCGCGCCAACCGAATCTCCCGAATGACGCAACGCATCCATATAGGCTTCGAGGTCATCGACGCGCGCGGGTGCGGCACAGAAGAAAGGATTGGCCTCCACGGCGTCCCAGGATTCGAAGCCGATCTCGATCTCGCCCAATTGCGCCAGATAACCGCGAATGCGAACACCGAACTCCTCCGCCAAGTACTTCTTTGCAATCCCTCCGGCTGCGACACGCATACAGGTTTCCCGCGCCGAGGCGCGGCCGCCGCCGCGATAATCACGCACGCCATACTTCTGGACGTAGGTGTAGTCCGCATGGCCCGGCCTGAATTTGTCTGAAATGTCCTCGTAATCTTTCGATTTCTGATCGACGTTATCGATCACCAAACCGATCGGTGTTCCCGTCGTTAGACCCTCGAACACACCCGACACGATTTTTACGGTGTCCGCTTCGCGCCGCTGTGTCGTATGCCGGCTTTGCCCCGGCTTGCGTCGGTCGAGGTCGCGTTGAAGATCGGATGCGTCCAGCGCGAGGCCCGGCGGGCAGCCGTCGACGATACCGAGGTAACCGTACCCGTGGCTTTCGCCACAGGTAGTCAGGGTAAACAGTTTTCCAAAGGTATTTCCGGACATGACGCTATTGTAGCCCGCATTACGCGCCTGTCGGCGTAATCACCGCGTGGCCGATTAAATCACGTCGAGATTCTACTACGGGCGCCCTGAATTACTGCTCCCCCCGTTGCCGGAATACGATTTCAGGCACTGCCGCGATCCCTACGGAAGTCCGGGTCACCCGCTCATTCGTGAAAATCGCTTTTGTAGGCAACACCGACCCCTTCGCCGCCGTGTTCGAGATCGATCCAGGTAAAGCTCACCGACGGAAACTCCAGATCAATCGCCGCCGCCATCTTCCCGACATCGACAATGAGAGCGCCTCCCTCGTTCAGGCGCGCCGGCGCTTGGTTCAGGATCCGGCGTACTAGGGACAGGCCATCGGGCCCGGCATCGAGGGCCAGGCACGGTTCGTAGGCGTATTCGGGCGGCAGTCCGGCGACGACCGGGCTCGGTACGTACGGGGGGTTGGCAATAATCAAATCGTAGCAATCATCGGTCGGTGGAAATAGATCCGCGTCTAACAACCGCACGCGCTCGGAGACCGCCGGGTAACGTGCGAGATTCAATGTCGCGACCGCCAACGCAGCGCCGGAAATATCGGTCGCGTCGACCTCCGCGTACCGCGCGGCGATGGCGGTGGCGATCGCGATGCAGCCGCTACCCGTCCCGATTTCGAGGATACGGTAGAGCCGATCCGGTTCGAGCCAGGGCCTGAACCGGGCGTTGATCAGTTCGGCTAGCGGCGACCGCGGCACCAGGACACGCTGGTCGACCTGAAATTCATGTCCGGCAAACCAGGCGCGCCCGGTGAGGTAGGCAGCCGGTCGACGCGTGGTCACTCGTTCGGCGACAATCGCTTCGGCGGCGGCGCGCTCCGTTTCCGTGACCACTCGGTCGAGGACCTCCTCACTCGCGTCGAAAGGTAGTTGCAGCGCATGGAAAACGAGATAGACAGCCTCGTCGCGAGCGTTATCGGTACCGTGCCCAAAGACCAGGCCGGCCGCAACGAACCGCGCCTCGGCGTCTAACACCAACTCGCGGGCCGTGCGCGGTTGCGTGGCGTTCAACGATCCGGCGCCGGACGCCAACCCGAGTGCGCCAGCATCAGCCTGATCGGCAGGTCGCGGAGTAACGATTCGCGCTCTGATTCCGCCAATGCTTCCCACAGACTCAGGTTCGCCGCCGGCGTGTTTTCGAGCAAGTGTCCGAACATCTGCGCTTGGATCAAAAACGCGCGATCGGGATCGGGCGCCAGCCCTTCTTCTGGAACGACCAAGACTTTTCGTAACGCGGCCGCGGCGCCGACAATAGCGCGCCCATCACGGCGTACGAGTGCGCGCAGGAATCCAATCCACTCGCCGTCGCTACAGGGAGAGCGGGTTAAACGGTCGATCAAGGCTTGGCCTTCCTGCGCATCGAGACGCGCAATAACCCGTCGCGCCAGTGCGGTGAGGTTGCGGCGACGGAATTCATCATCCGGGGATCCGCAAACGCTCGCGCTCCGCAACGCCTGTGCCGTGACGCGGCGCAGTTCGTCGTTCAACATTTCGGCGGCGGCCGCATCGCCGGTTACGACCCAACGATAAACCGATTCGGCATCGGAATAGCTCTGCACGGTCTTCGAACGCGCCTCGGCGGTGAGGGTGATCCCGTCGCGCCGCAACGGAGGCCGTCCGAATATCTCCCTGAACGGAGTCGCCGCACGCGAAAGCCCCGTCAGTTGTTCGGCGCTCAGACCGAGATAGCGCCGCGACGCGCTCCCGAGATCGAGAACCGGATAGAAATCCGAATTTGCCGTCAGCGGGTAGCTGTCGAAAAGCGGCATCAAGAGCTTCTTGCTACCGATACGGCGTAGGCGCAGATCGGTCGGAGAATGGATCTCGATACGGGAGAGGAGCGCCGGGAACGCCGGCGTCGCAAACACGCGCTCGGCGTGATCCCCGATCGCGCCGGCGCTGGCGGCAAGTATCAACACATTGCCGTTGTCCGTTTCGTAAACGACGAATTCGTCGAACACGAGGTCGATGGCTTTGAACACTGTTGATACGAGGGTCATGTCGATTTCGTAAAGCTGCATCCATTGGGCGAATACGCCGCCGTCGGCTAGATGTCGCCGGACCAGACGATAGAATTCCTCAGAAAAAAGACCCGAAACTCCACTAACCCAGGGATTAGAGGGTTCCGATATGATGACGTCGTAGGCAGCCTGGCGAGCCGAAAAATACGTGCGCGCATCGTCGATCAATATGTGACTTCGCGGATCGTCGAATGCTCTGCGGACCGCCGGCAAGAAACGGCGCGCGCCCTCGACCATTGCCGCTTCTATCTCGATCGTATCGACCCGCTGTAGACGCGGGCTCGCCAGCAGTGCGTGGGTACTCATCCCCGAACCGATACCGATGATCGCCGCGGTCTGTGCATCGGGATGCGCGAGCAGCGGAATGGCGCCGGTCAATATCTGCGTAACCTCGTCTCTCGCGAACGGTTTTTCGGGATCGAGTTCCATACTCGCGTCGGGTTTACCGTTGGTCGCCAGAACGCGCAATGTGTCATTGATGTCGATTACGGTTACCGATGACGTCTTCCCATCGCGGCGGAGTTCCACATCCGACTCCTCGCCGATCTCGGCGACCCCGCTGCGATACACCCCGGAAGCCATCTTGCGGGGGTCGATCTCGACAAACACTGCGGTAAAAAAAACGAACGAAAGCGCGACGCCCAGGATCAGCGGCAGCACACGGCGGTCGGCAGCCGGGACAAAGCGCACGAGCAACACGATGCCAATCCCCAAATCGATGATAGCGCCGACAACGAGTGCCGTTTCCAGACCAAAAACGGGGATCAGAAAGTGGACCGCGGCGACTACGCCGATAATCGCGCCAACGGTGTTGCTCCCATAAGCGTTACCGACACTGCGCTCGCCGTATCCGAGACCGAGCAGCGCCCGGGTTACCAAAGGAAGCGTCATACCGGCACAAATCGTGACCGGTAACATGATCAGCAAAGCGATCCCGTGGCTAACCAGTATGAACGCGGCATAGCCGGCTTGGGTCTTTGCGAGCCCGAACAAGGCCGCCGACATGAGCGCGAAGCTGAAGTCGTAAAACATCAACGTTGTCAGCGCAAGCAGGGCCATGGCGACCTGGATAAACCCCAATACCGCGAGCGGATGATCGATGCGGGCGATATGCCGCCGGATCCAATAGCTGCCAATGGCGAGGCCGAAAATGAACGCGCTCAGCATCAACTCGAAAGAATGCGTACTCGAACCGAGCACCATGTTCAGCATCCGTATCCATACGATTTCGTAGATGAATGACGCAGTGCCGGTGAGCAATGCAACCAGTAGCAAAAGTAACGGCGCATCGTCGACCTTGCGCGCCGGGCTCGGGGGAGCCGGTACGGTGCTAGGCGCGGGTAGATAATTCAGCACGATGAGCAGTGACGTCGCGACGAAGAGATTCATTGCGCCGGCGAAGCGTACGGTCCCCGGCAACCCCAACCATGCCAGCAATACGAAGCCGCTCACGAGTACGCCAAGGGCCGCGCCCAGGCTGTTGACGAAATACAGGGTAGCGACGGTTTCCCCCGGCGCGGTAGCCACTCGACGCATCACCCCGACCGTCATCAGCGGGAACGTCATTCCGAGAAGCACCGATTGCGGCAGGATCAGCCCGGCTGCCAGTAGCGTCTTGAAGCCTTCGACCAAGAAGGGACCGCCGAGATCCGGAAAGACGTGCGCGTAAGCCGCTTCGGTCGCGCCGAGGTAGACATCATGGAAAACGAACCCGCATACACCGATCAGGCATTCGATGGCAATGTAAGCCTTTAACAGATCGGTGATCCGCGGGCCGATACGGGCGGCCAACCAAGCGCCCGCGGCCATACCACCCATGAACATCACGAGCACGACCGTCTGTGCGTAGGCCGCGTGCCCCAAAAATAGCTTCAGATAATGGGACCAAATGGACTCGTAGATGATCCCGGCAAAACCTGACAGCGTAAAGAGGACGAAGACCGCACGCTCGGGATGCCGGTAAAGAGACCAAGCGTGCATCTCTCGGGGGCTTTGTCTCAAGCTAGCAGGCGCTCATCGGTTAG
>CAZFZX010000016.1:0-36868 GCA_964523765.1 uncultured Enterobacteriaceae bacterium | reverse complement strand
CTAGATACCCATTCCGCTCAACGTCACCATCAGATCGTTCAGAATGCCGGTGATGCGTGGATGCTCCACCTCAAAATGCTCGATCAATTCTTTTACGGATTCGTCGAGGCCGGCGGCGCCAGCATTCTCCGGTTCTTCCAGCTGCTTCTCGAGATCCGCCACCAGTCCGTCGAGTCGCGTCTTCGTCTTCGTGTCCTCTACCTTGAGGTTCTGGATCTCTGCCCGCAGTGATTCGATCGACGCGGAAATCTTATCGTTACTCATAACTCTCCTTGCTCGCTTCGCGCACCCTACCTCGGGCCGCCGGCGCGTCCCGTCTCAACCTTCGGTATCAGTAGCACATCCGATGCACAAGAACGCGGCCGGATCGTATTCGAGACGTTTGCGGTCAATCGGCTCGCGGCACCGCAAACAATCTCCGAAATCACCGTCGGCCAAGCGTTGTAATGCACTGTGTATCCGGTTCAGTTGAACCTCGCGGCGACGCCTGGCTTCGATCGACATCGCCTGCGCCTGCAAGGCATCCATACGCGAGAGCCGCCCGACCCGGGTCTGATCGAGTTCCACCGGTTGGGCCGCTTCGGCGGTCGTTGCCTCCAGAGCTTCGAGTTCTTCACGCTGCCGGATCAGCTTAGCCTTGAATTCCGCGTAATCGACGCCGCTACCCTCTATCGGGTCTTCGACCGCAATATAGCAAGTTTTTGTTCCGCGGCAATCCGGTAAGTCGGCTCGATTGGACGCCGTGGGCGTATGGAAGTGACGGGAGCGGCAACATCACTGATACCTAACTACCGGAGGCCGACTGTGCCCATCCAATTATCGTACAACTTCTTCGCTGAAGCGTTGAATTCGGTCATGGCCGCAGCGACGCTCGCTTGAAACGTCGGCACCGCGCCAGCGCCTAATTCGCTTGCGAGCGCCGCCGCATAGGCGGGAACAGCAGCCCACTCGGGAACCGTATCTTCGGTTACTTCGACGTGGAACTGGGCGCTGAACGCTTTCTCGCCGATCGCCAGTGCTTGCACCGGACACGCTGGAGAGCGTGCCATTACGACCGAACCCGGCGGGAGTGCCGTCACCTCCGCCCCATGCCATTGCAGCGTATTCAAGCGCGCCGGCATACCGCGGAAATAGCGACTCTGCTGCCCTTCTGGTGTCAAATCCACCGACATGACCCCGATTTCGGAAGTCCCCTTCCCAACCTCTCCGCCGAGTGCGGTGGCGAGCAATTGATGGCCGAGACAAATCCCCAAGAAGGGCAACTCGAGATCGAGCACGGCGTGCCGGATCGCGGACTTCTCCGGCGCGAGCCACGGGAAAGTCGACTCCTCCCACACGTCCATCGGGCCGCCCATCACCCACAACGCATCGTAGGCCCGCAGATCGGGTATCGAATCTCCCCGGTCCAGCTCGACCGCATCCCATGGGATCCCGTCGGCCGCGAGGAATTCCCGAAAAATACCGGGGTGTTCAACGTCGAGGTGTTGAAACACCAGCAATCGCGGGATCCCGCTCACGCTACCGGCTGCCAAGCGACCGCCACGGCGATCCGCGGTAACGTTTGCGGCGGCACTAGCCGACGGACGACCTCCGGCTTGCCCGTGACCCGGCCAATGCGCGCTCCGAGACTACCGCCGTAGAAAGGCCCAACCGCGAGCCCTGGATCGGCTCGAACGCGGTCGAAGCGGAGATCAAAACTATCGAATAGGCTCATTTCACACCCAGAAAATTCACGATCCATCGCATGATGCTGAGGTTGTCGTGTGGGCGACTCAGCGACTCGACTGCGTCAGCGTACACAGTAACCGGAATGACCTCGCGACGGAGATCCACTAACACATCGAGGTAGTCTTTCTCGAATTCCGGGTGCCCCTGGATCCCGAGCATAGTCTCGTTGAACTGGATGACGAAGTTCGTGCAATGGGTGCTGCTCGCCAAGATACGGGCGCCGCCGGGCAGGGCGGTAACCTGATCCTGATGGCATACCGGCACCGCGAATTCCTTCATCGGGGGTTCCATCCAGTCCGGCGTTGCGCATACTCGATACTGGTGGACACCGATCCCCCAGCCTCGATCCGATTTTTTCGCGCTACCGCCGAGCGCCTGGGCCATCGCCTGGTGTCCGAAGCACAGCCCGACCAGCGGGCGGCCGCTGCCCACCAGACTCCGGATGAACGCTTCAAGCATCGGGATCCACGCATAATCGTCATACACGCCCACCCGCGAACCAGAGGCGATGTAGCCGTCGCATTCATCAGCGGAGTACGGGATCTGTTCCTCGTATATACGGTAGGTTCGCCACTCGACGTCGCACCCGGTGTTCGCAAGAGCGGTAGCAAACATTGCGGGATAGTCTTCAAACCGGGCGCGCAATTCATCCGGTACGAAATCACAGGCCAGCAATCCGAGGCGATACATTGCAATCTATGGGATCCGGAAGTCGCTATTCGAAATTGCAGCAAGCGCCGCAGATCACCGCCCTCATCACGTCACGTGAACGCCAGCAGCGGGAAAAAGGCGAGGTTCACGACGGGAACGATGAGCATGACGACCAACCACGGCGACTTCCCGATCGCCGAGCAGACTTTCGTCCAGTGATAGAGCATGAACACGAGATTCACGAAGGGGACAAAATACAATACGAGCAAAAACGGGTTGATCCGGGCGACGGTCGCCATCGGAATCAATTGCACCAACGGTATCCAGATCAACACGCCGGGGTCGACCTTTGCCTTTTCGCAGATCAACTTCAAGCAATAACTGTAGAAAACGAAAAGGCCGATGCCTATCAAGAGCCCGAAAAAACTAATCCCTCCTTCTGCTTCCATCGATTTCCTCCTGTCTTTGTTGTGACACCGCAAAACTGCGGAACCTGCAAGACGGGCCGTAGCGCCCGCTGCTATGGATCCTATCGGTCCCTACGCGCAGCGCAACAAGACAGTGCGCCGGACCACCTCCACGATCTGCGACTTTGCGGGCAGGATACGGATCGGCCGCGCTTCAATCCTTCTTGCTCACCAAAACACCGGCGTTTGCCAGCGCGCTGATGCGCTCCGCTTCGTAACCCAAAACATCGCCAAGAATCTCGGCGTTGTGCTCACCGAGATCCGGGACCGCACCAGGAGTGTATTCCCGTTGCTCGGAGAACCGAAGCGGAAACCCCGGGAGATCAAGCTTGCCGACAACGGGATCGTCGACGGTGCGGATCGCACCGCGCCCACGATAGTATTCGTGATCGATCGTATCAACCGGACTCAGTACCGGCCCGCTCGGCACGCGGTATTCTTCCATGCAGGCCCAAGCCGCGGCATCGGTATCAAAACTCTGCAACCAGGTTTCGATCAAGGGAATGAGTTCCTCCTGGTTTTTCGCGCGGAGATCCTGCTCGGCAAACCGCGGATCGGTCGCGAGCTCCGGCATGTCCATGGCATCGCAAAGATTCTGCCACTGCCCTTGCAACACCAGCAGCACCATGTGGCCTTCCGCCGATTTGTATACCCCGCAAGGGCACACCAGCGGATGGTGCGAACCCGACCGCATCGGTTGGTAAGCGCCTTCGGATGCAGCGTAAGCCTGCAACGTTATTTCGTTCATGTGGAACAATGAGTCGACCATTGAGATGTCGAGATATTGTCCTTTGCCGGTCTTCTCGCGGTAGAAAAGTGCGTAACCGATAGCGGCGAACGCGTGTACGCCGGCATTCGAATCGGCGATACCCACACCGACCGGATGGGGGGGACCGTTCGCCGGGCCTGTCATGTGCATGACGCCGGTAAACCCCTGTGCGATCCAGTCGTAGCCGGTCTTGTGTGAATACGGGCTATTCCGTCCGAACGCCGAGACCGAAGCAACGATCACACCGGGATTGATCTTGGCCAGTGATTCGTAATCGAGTCCTCGTTTGTCCGCCACCCGTTTACTGAAATTCTCCACCACTACGTCGCACTCGGCGACAAGCTCATCGATGATACCCTGGGATTCGGGTTTCGACAGATCGAGACAGAGACTCTTCTTGCCCAGGCTCTGTTGTACGAAATACGCGCTGCGCCCATTTTTCATCACCGGCAGCGTGCGAGTGGGATCGCCGTTCGGAGCCTGTTCGACTTTGACGATCTCCGCGCCCATCTCCGCCATGAGGCGAGTCACGGCGGGCCCGGCGAGATACTGGGTGAAATCGAGAACTCGGACGCCTTCGAGGATCATGCGCTTTCTCCTCTGTTTAGACCCTTAGTCTACATCGCGGGCCGTGGCCTTAACCCGGACGCTACCTTCAAATCTCGGTAACCCGTTCACAACGGCCTACTATCTACCACATTTAGGGCCTTGGTTTTCTTTTTGGCTCGACGCCATCCCGACGCCATACGAGTATAGTAGCGCTAAACTCGGGGCGGGCGGCAACCGCACTTTCGGGGCGCTAGCGCGAATTGTCGTGAGGTCGGCACTAGAAATGCGCAGCCGTTCGCACGGTGAAGTCTGCCACCGTGTAACGGAACGACATTTTGGATAGCGTTGAGAGCTTGTGCCTCGTAAGTGCGCTACGTGGAACCCATGTTGCAAAGGAGTTGGTAATGGAACTCGTCGCTCGAACCCTCTTTTTCCTGGCGCTGCTGCTCGCTCTATTGGGCGGAACGTCCGGCCTCGTCGCGGCAGACGATACGTTCGGGCAGGATAACGTCCTCAGCGAAGCGAGCGAATTCTTAGGCGAAGGTGCCGAAGGCGTCGCGGAAGTCATCGAAAAACTCTTTGCCGATCTCGGTCGCCCCAATGCGTTCATCAAGGGGCAGGAGGCGAGCGGGGCGCTGGGCATCGGAGCGCGGTACGGCAACGGTACCCTTCACCGCAAAGGGGGCGGAAGCACTACGGTTCACTGGTCCGGGCCGTCGATCGGTTTCGATGCGGGCGCCAATGCCTCAAAGGTATTCGTACTCATCTATCATCTCCCGAACGCCGATGCGCTGTTTCAACGATTTCCGGCCGTGGATGGCAGCTTTTATTTCGTCGGGGGCGTCAGTGCCAACTATCACCAATCGGGCGATATTATCCTCGCACCGATCCGCTTCGGGGCGGGACTGCGAGCGGGCGTCAACATCGGCTACATGAAATATACGCGCAAGAAAACCTGGAACCCGCTCTAACCCGCAATTCCGTCGAAGGCTTGGAAAAAGCGGCCGCACTCCTTTAGCATGGCCCTCCGCGAAGGGGCTCGGCCCGGCCTCGATCTCGCGGCGGCGCTCATGCTGGGCGTCACGGATTTCCCTGCGAGTGACTGATGGCATTATTCACAATCGACGAAGTATCCCTCGCCTTCGGCGAGCAAACGATCCTCAAGGCGGCTGACTTCAGCCTCGAAACCGGCGAGCGCGTGTGCCTGATCGGGCGCAACGGCGCCGGCAAAACATCGCTGCTGAAATTGATCACCGGCGAACTGGAACCCGATCACGGAGAGATCCAGTTTACGGCGGGAATTCAGATCAGCCAGCTCGATCAGGCGCTGCCGGCGGAATCGGACTTGACCGTACATGAGTACGTCGCCGACGGCCTCGGCGAACTGCGCGACCTGATAGCAGTCTACGAGCGGCGCTCGGCCGAAGACCTCGATAAAGGCGGATTGGCCGAGCTTGAAGCGTTGCAGCGAAGCATAGAAGTACACGGCGGCTGGAACGTCGATCAGCAGGTCGAGACAGTCCTCACCGAGTTGAACCTGCCCGGCGCCAAGCGGCTCGGCGAATTGTCCGGCGGCTGGCAACGACGGGTAGGTCTGGCAAAAGCGCTGGTGTGTAATCCCGACTTGCTGCTGCTCGACGAGCCCACCAACCATCTCGACCTCAGTACCATCGAGTGGCTGGAGAATCGCGTGCGCGGATGTGCCGGCAGCGTGCTGTTCATCACCCACGACCGCGCGCTCCTGCAGCGGCTTGCGACCCGCATCGTCGAAATCGATCGCGGTAAACTGCGGAGCTGGCCGGGCGATTACCGGACCTACCTCAGAGCGAAGGAAAAGGCGCTGGACGAAGAAGCGCGTAGCAACGCACTGTTTGATAAGAAACTCGAGGCCGAGGAAATCTGGATCCGGCAGGGCATCAAAGCACGCCGGACGCGCAACGAGGGCAGAGTCCGGGCCTTGGAAGCACTGCGTTCGGCCTACGCGGAACGGGTCAAACCCGATGGCAAGGCCCGCATTCACGTAGAAGAAGCGGACCGTTCGGGCCGCAAAGTCATCGAAGCGCGAAACATTTCCTATAGTTACGACGACGAGCCGCTGATTGAGAAGCTCTCGATCAAAATAACGCGTGGCGACCGGATCGGGCTGATCGGCAACAATGGCGTCGGCAAAAGTACCCTCTTACGGATCCTGCTCGGGCGGCTTGCGCCGCGCACCGGGACCGTCAAACTGGGCACAAACCTCGAGATTGGGTATTTCGACCAACTGCGGGAGAAACTCGACCCCGATAAGACGATCGCGGAGGTCGTAGGCGACGGGCGCGATTAC
Source organism: uncultured Enterobacteriaceae bacterium (assembly GCA_964523765.1). Classification (GTDB taxonomy): domain Bacteria; phylum Pseudomonadota; class Gammaproteobacteria; genus UBA11873. The sequence goes on along the minus strand of CAZFZX010000016.1, from coordinate 30,378 downwards.
ATCAAGATCAACGGCAAGGACCGCCACGTCATTGGCTACCTGAGGGGGTTCCTGTTCAGCGCCAAGCGCGCGATGACACCGATCCGATCCTTATCGGGCGGTGAATGCAACCGCGCTATCCTTGCGAGATTGTTCACGCGCCCCACGAACTTACTCGTCCTCGACGAACCGACCAACGACCTCGACGTAGAAACCTTGGAAGTACTCGAAGAGCGGTTGAGTGAATACAGCGGCACCCTGATCGTGGTCAGCCATGACCGTGAGTTCCTGGATAATGTGATCACCGGCACGCTGGTGTTCGAACGGGCGGGCCGGATCGGCCGTTACGTGGGCGGCTACAGCGACTGGCTGCGACAGGGCAATGCCTTGACCGAGGTCGATAACCCCGCCAAGAACCGACCCGCCGCCAAGCGCACCGAACCCGTCGAAGGGTACGAACGCGTCGCGAACAAGAAGCTGACGTTTAAACTCAAACACGAACTCGAGCAACTGCCGGACCGTATCGAGGAACTCGAACGTCAGCTCGCGATGTTGCACGAACAGACCAGCTCGTCCGGATTCTATCAACAGCCGTTCGAAAAGACGCAACCGATCATGGAGCGGCTCGGTGCCTGTCAGAGCGAGTTGGATCGCGCCGTCGAGCGATGGAGCGAGCTCGAATCGATGCAACAGATGCGTGATGTTTAACCCGCATTTCTCACCAGTTCGACGCGCCCTCGCTCGTCCGTTGAATCGCATGAAAATTTTCTTCCCTCGGAAAGACAACCAGTATTCCACTCGGTCAGAAAATTTCCATGCAATCCAAATGACTGCGCGATGATGTGTAGGATACACAAATGTCGCGGGAGCCATGGATGGCGGGAGCAACCATCGCGCCGACTGGTGAGAAATGCGGGTTAGGGCGGCACCCGGCAGCGAATGAAGAAGAAATCTGTCACCAGGCCTCCCTACGCCACCATCATCGCGATCATAGTGGTCGGCGCCTATTACCTGCTCTACAGCGACTCGACGACCGCTCCCACCGCCGTCGCGCCGATCCCGCGAACGAACGTTTTCGACGAACGCTTCGACGGTGCGATGATCGAGGCGGTCGGCACCGTCGAGCGCGTACTCCCCGACGATTCCGATGGCGTCCGCCACCAGCGGTTCATACTGCGGCTAGACAGTAGCCAGACGCTGCTGGTGGCACACAATATCGACCTGGCCGCGCGTATCGAAGACCTGTCGCCCGGGGACACGGTGAGATTCCGCGGGCAATATGAGGTCAACCAGCGCGGCGGTGTCGTGCATTGGACCCATCGCGACCCCGGCGGCGAGCGCCCCGGAGGTTGGCTGGAACACAATGGCAAAAGGTATCGTTAACACCGATCCTCAGGGCGAATTCTGCTGCTGCTATTCGACCCCGTCCGCTTTAAACGCATCGTCTACGGCGACCTGCATCGTAGTCACCAAACCGTTCGTCGAATGCGCCATCCCGATCACCGACATCAGCTCGGCGTATTGGTCGTCGCTCATACCTTTGGCGCGTGCCGCGGCAGTATGGGAGTGAATACAGTACTCGCACTTGTTGGCGACCGAGACCGCGATATAAATGAGTTCTTTGGTCAGCGGGTCCAGCGCGCCCGGCGCCATGACCTCCTTGATGCCGTCCCAAGTGCGCCGTAGTTGGTCCGGGTTGTTCGCTAGAGCCTTCCAGAAATTGTTGATGAAATCGGTCTTGCGGACAGCACGGATATCGTCGTAGATCGCGCGCACCTCGCTGGAAGCATCTTCGTACTCAATGAGCGTTACGGTCGCCATAGTTTTCCTCCCCCGGGCAGGGCTAGCGGTAGGTATAGGATATAAACATCTCTATGATCAGTGTGTCGTCGCGGCCCCCGAACGCATCGACGGCACCTTGATGCGGCGTACTCCAGGCAAAACCCCAATAGGTATAAAGCCGGTCGTCGGGAAAATACTCGACGCCTAAGTTGACCTCCTCCGACCAATCGGTATCGGTGACGGGTGTGCCGAAATATTGGGGGGTATCGAGGTCGTGGGTGTAATACCACATGCCGAGCGACCAGGCCGGGTGGGGCGACACCTTTAGTTTCGCCATCTGGGTTACCTGATTCTGGTTGAACAGGTGAAACTCGCCGCCGACTTCGCCCTGGTACCAGGTATCCCAATCGCGCTTGAAGATCGTAAAAAACAGTCCCCTGTATTCTTCGTTGTCATTCGTGCCCGCCTCATCGCCGGAGAAATGTGCGTAGCGATAGAAAAACGTCGGTGTCCACGGCAGGTCGACAAAACGATAGTTGGCTTCTACGTACCATGCGTTCCCGTCGTTCTCACGGCCGGAGAAATCGCTCTCCCCTCGTTCCATCACGAATTCGCCAAAAAGCTTCAGGTTTTCGATCCCCGGTACTTTGATATCGGCGCCGCGGAGGCTCGCTACGCGCATGCCCTCCCAGCCGAATCGTTGCTCATCGATGATCTCGAAATACATCAATCCCAAGGTACCGAAGCTGTCTTTTGTTGTCGTCTCGACGTTCACGCCGACGACCCGGGAGTCGCCGAGGTCGTCATCGGTGCGCAACCAGAAGACGTCCCCGCGTATGGGCTCGGTATTGACCCGCAAGATAGCGGTGTTGCGCCAGGCACTGAACGCGCCGATCCAATACTGCCCATCGGGGCCACCTTGATTAAAATTGCCGTCCCCGATCACGAGACCGTCGCCGACACTGAACTCTTGCCCGCCGACCGAAAAATCCAGGATGTCGTTGCGCCAGCCGACCGTAGTCGAATCCGTATCGAACGCCTGATCGCCGGCCCGGGCGACCTGCCCCGACAACTCGCCGTCCAAGGTCGAAGTCGCGGCGACGACAGTGAAGGTGCTGTAGAACTCAGAGGCCGACAAAGCCCAGTTCAAATCGAGGCGCGGTTTCACCGCAACTGACAAATTCGCGCGCTCGGACTCGCCGGGGGCATCGAACGCGCCAAAACCGTAATTGATCCCCGACGCATATTGAATACCGCCGATGAACTTGATCTCCGCCGCCGCGCGGCGGCCGGCCTGGTCATACAACTCGAGCGCGGTGGCCGGATCTTGCGATGCAACATAAAATAGCGGTGCAACCAGCCATACGGCCAGCCCGAGCTTCGCTGATGGGATCCGGGACATGCTGCCATTATCGTTTGCCCGCCGGGATGGCCACAAGTCGGTCGAAATCGTCAACGAATGCAACGAACATCGCAAAAGATTGCAAGATCCCTCCAAAACGCCACTACGTCGCATCGTTGAGAGCTCCGCTTCTCTATATTTTCAGGTATGAAATCGATTGCCGATATGGCGAGTATGAGACCGATCTCCGACAACAGCTCCACCCATGAGCCGGCGGGCGCGACCAACGCCCCGCTCGGGTCGCGCGATCCCGGTGCCGTAGTCCGCCAAGCGATAACGCTGTTGCGGATCGTTGGCGTGTTACTGTCTCTCTACTTGAAATTCAAGTTCCTGCTCTGGTTCCGCCGCGGCGCCGACGGGGCGCGCCAGCAATAATCCCCAGAGGCGGCCGCCGTGGGCCCGCTCCCTCCTCGACCAGACAGGTCCGCGGGAGTATTCCAAGTTAGACTACATCGTTGCGCGCCGGGCGATCGCGATGCCTGAACGAGTCGGTCGCGCGGGAATTGTCCAACGGCGGGGGAGCAGCATGTTTACGACGAGTATGAATTTCAGTTTAGGCGAGGAAATCGAAGCGCTGCGGGAGTTGACGCACCGCTTCGCGCAGGCCGAGATCAAACCTTTCGCCGGCGAAATCGACGAAACCAACGAGTTCCCGCGCGAAAGACTGTGGACCCGACTCGGCGAGCTCGGTCTGCTCGGGGTCACGGTGGAAGAGGAATACGGCGGCGCCAACATGGGCTATCTCGCGCATTGCGTCGCGATGGAGGAAATCAGTCGGGCTTCGGCATCGGTGGGGTTGAGCTACGGCGCGCATTCGAATCTATGCGTCAATCAGATCCGGCGCAACGGCACGGCCGCCCAGCGCGAAAAGTATCTGCCGAAACTCGTGAGCGGCGAGCATGTCGGGGCGCTCGCTATGTCGGAACCGGGAGCCGGCTCGGATGTTGTGTCCATGAAACTCCGGGCCGACCGTAAAGGCGACTGCTACGTTTTGAACGGTAACAAAATGTGGATCACTAACGGTCCCGACGCCGAGACCCTGGTGGTTTACGCCAAGACGGTCCCGGATGCCGGGCCGCGCGGCATCACGGCGTTCCTGATCGAAAAGGAATTCGCCGGATTTTCGACCGCGCAGAAACTCGACAAGCTCGGGATGCGCGGCTCGAACACCTGCGAACTCGTTTTTGAAGATTGCGAGGTCCCGGTGGAGAACGTTCTCGGCGAAATCAACGAGGGCGTGCGCGTGCTGATGTCGGGCCTCGATTACGAACGCATCGTCCTGTCGGCGGGGCCGACGGGTATCATGCTCGCCTGCATGGACGTCGTCGCCCCCTACATCCGCGAGCGCGAACAATTCGGCCAGCCGATCGGCGAGTTCCAGCTGGTGCAGGGCAAGGTCGCCGACATGTATACGACGATGAACGCGTGCCGCGCCTATGTTTACGCCGTCGCCACGGCCGCCGACCGCGGCGAGACCACGCGCAAGGATGCGGCCGGCTGCATCCTCTACGCGGCGGAAAAGGCGACGCAAGTCGCGCTCGATGCGATCCAACTCCTCGGCGGCAACGGCTACATCAATGAATACCCGACTGGCCGCCTCCTTAGGGATGCGAAACTCTATGAGATCGGCGCCGGGACCTCTGAGATCCGGCGGATGTTAATCGGGCGAGAGATGTTCGCCGAGTCGGCGTAAGCGAACAACCGTCGCGCACTCGCCGCCAACTTCCTGACCGATCGGGTTGTCGCCTGGCCGTCGCGGTTTCGCAGCGCGTTGACGCCGCCCGCGTTACATCGGCGGCGCCCGCCAGCCGCCCAGCGCCGCTTCAATAATCCCGGCAAGCGCGAGGGCCACGTCTTCCCGCCACGGTTTGGCGACGATTTGTACACCGATCGGCAGTCCTTCGGGAGAGGTCCCGCCGCGCACTACGGCGCCGGGCCACCCGGTAAGGTTATAGGTCTGGGTGTAACTGAAGGCATCGATATGGTCGAACGTCTTCCCGTGAGGCAGGGCCGGGTAGGCGTTGACCGGACAGACGATCGCATCGAAAGGCTCCATGGATCGCAGCATGGTGGAACGGAATTCGTCCTGCTCGACCGCCAGGTGCAACAGATCGCGCGCCGATGCCCCTTTTAGCAAGATCCGCTTCGAAGAGGCGATGAGGGGAGAGAGTTCAGGCGTGCCGCCGGCGTCGAGCAGATCCTGCTCGCCGTGCTCCAGAATGGCGCCCCACATTCCGGTGAGGATGTCGCAGCTTTTTTCGACGCCGGCGGGAAGCATGCCGGAGATCGAGCATCCAGCCTCGTCGAGAGCTTTAGCGGCCGACTCGACGGTAGCGATAGTCTCGGGCGTGGGCGAGACGACACCGTCGTCGGTGTAGAAAGCCACCTTCAACGCGTCGAGCGGGAGATTGGCGGGGTCGTAAAGCGGCATCGGCACAATGGCGGGGTCCTGCCAATCCACACCCGCAAGGATCGGGAGCATGAGGACCAGGTCTTCGACATAGCGCGCCATCGGCCCGATCTGCGTGTATGCATCCAGCAGCCCGTTGAACTTTGGCCAATGGCCCGTGCGCGGTACGCGCCCGCTGGTCGGCTTGATCCCCGCCGTACCGCAACAATGAGAGGGCACGCGCACACTACCGCCGGCATCGCTGCCGAGACCCATCGGCGACCCACAAGCGGCGATGATGGCGGCTTCGCCGCCGGTGCTGCCACCAGCGGTGCGGGTCACGTCGTAGGGGTTATTGGTCCGTCCGAACAACGCATTGTCGCTTTCGTAGGCGATCGAAAACTCCGGAAGGTTGGTCTTGCCGAGCAGTATGGCGCCGGCCGCCCGCATCCGGGCGACAGTAATTGCATCGCTCTGTGGGACAAAATCCGCGCGACCGACGGTACCGCCGGTGCAAACGACGCCGGCAGTTTCGAGTGCGTCCTTAACGGTCATCGGAACACCGTGCAGCGGCCCCGCTATTTCGCCTCGGGCGAGCGCGGTATCCGCCGCCCGCGCTTCCTCGAGCGCCGCTTCGGCGGTTACGAGGACGACCGCATTGAGCCGGGGATTGACCGCTTCGATGCGGGCGAGGTGCGCCTCCACGAGTTCTGTCGACGACAGCTTGCGCGAGCGCACTCGCCGAGCGGGTAAGCAATTCGTTCATGTGCGCCTCCTGGCGTTTCTGAAGTCACCTCGGCGGCGCGAGGATTGTCGAAAAATTAGTCGAAGCACCAATCATCGTGATTTTTCGTGTCATGGTGGGACCGCGTAATTGCTGATGGACCGGATTGCTTTGCGATTTTCGACGGGTTTCCGGTCACGCAGTTTCATGCCTTGATCATTCGGCGTAGTTCGACACTTGCGTCGTCGCCGCGCTATTCTCGTCGTTCGTACTAAATCCCGAAAATGGCGAGATATGTCTGACAAATCGATTCAGGAAGCGTGGATGGATTATTTGAACGGTTGGTTTGAGCACCGTCCCGGTCTTCTGCGAGCATATCCGTTTACGGTGCCCGTATGTGCGACGTGCAAACATTGGGTCCTGCTGACCGAACGCGGGCGACGCGATCTACTTTTCGAGGAAGCCGACATCGTCAACGCGGGAGTGGCGGGGGAAATCTGGGAAGTGTATTACGAAGACGGACGTCCCGTTGAAACTGTGAAAACAGAACGGTTCTACGGTTGGTGTAAACGTTATCCGCCAAAGTTACCGTCACCGTATTACGTGGGCAAATATCGCTTCCCTGTCAGGTTCGAACTAGCCTCGGTCAGCCCGAAAATATCCGATAAAGGGTTCCCCCTGATTCAACACAATGACGGGTGCGGGGAGTGGGCAAAGGCTGAATGGGTAGAAGAATATTTGGACGAACATAGAGAGCGTGATCCACACCTAGTGGCGCGGTTACTTGGCGAGTCAGATGAGGAATTGGGCGACGAAAGAAAATCTCCCGGCGACTAATTGGCACGGTAGCGCGATACCAGCATGAATACATGAACTATTTCGCCTAGACATGAACACTGAAACGAGTCTATTTATTTTCGCGGGTACATTTTTCGCTATTTGTTTTGGAATTGTCGTCTCGGGGATCATATGGAGTCGGCGATTTCAAAAGAAACTCGAAGCCGATCCCGAACGCAAGCGCCAACACGAAGAACGGATTCGCGCGGGAGAAAACGGTTTACGTATACTGATTTATGGTGGAGTGGTTGTGTCCGGATTCTGGGTATTCGGCAAACAATGCTACACCTACTTACGCTATGGTGAATGGGTTCCGCGTTCCGTAATCGATTTGATGGAAATGTTTGAAGTCCGGTGGGCTATGTCGCCGGACGATTGGATAGGGCTGCATAAGGTCCTCGATTGGACACCCATGTCTGTAGCTCTAATTCTCACTGGCATCGTCCTCGCCGCCTTTCCTGACTAGCAGTCTTAAATTCGGCGAAAAATTGGAAAATTGTTCTATTTGCACTGTCGTTCTGAGGTCCATTGGATACCTCAATCGCCGATAGGTGCGGTTGACCTGTAGGTCCGCATAGTCGGTCCTTTTGCTTTTCGGAAGGCTGGGGCGGATGGGACCCAATACACGCCCGGGGGGTGGGGGTGTGCCTAACTCGACCAAGCGTAGGCACGTTCGGGAGGTCGACGGGTAGACCGCGCGAACACGGAACGTACGGATTTACTGAGGAATTACGGTCAACTCGATACGTACGTCTGGTGAAGGCGTAACTGTGGATCGTTGGCGACAGTGATGGGACTCGGATCACACTCCGGAGTACGTAACTGAAGATAGTCCCGAAGATTCACTACTTCGACCACTGGCTATCCGGTTAAATCGCGAAACGTTGCACCATCTGTGCACCATATAACGTTTTCGTTATTCACGGTTTCGCGAAAATGCAGCGCAACTAATTGATTCAAATGGCGCGCCCGACAGGATTCGAACCTGTGACTTCTGCCTTCGGAGGGCAGCACTCTATCCAGCTGAGCTACGGGCGCTTAAGACCGCTACACGATACTAGCGATCGGGGGTGAATGAAATACGCGGGCCGCGGTTCTCGCAAGCAGTTCGTCGCAGCGTGGCCCCTGGCTCGGCGCTACGCCACCGCAGCTCGTCACTTCCGCTATAATGGCGTGCGTCGGATATCTGCGCCGGTGCCGACGAAAATAATCGAATTCCGTAGCACTCCTTCTAGGTAGGAAATCACCATGAGCAATGACCAAAACGCCGTAGTTGTTCGCAATCTTTCCGTTGTCCTGATCGTTCTGGTCATCATCGGGATCCTCGCCATCATCGTCGCCCGGATCATAGGCGGCGGTGTTCAGGAAACTCCAGACCGCGACGCGACCGTTACGGAACGCGCGGCACCCGTCGGTAACGTCAGCCTCGATGAGCCGTTGGTCTCAGAGGATTCCGCGCCTGCCGTGCCGAACGCCACGGCCGAGGCGACGGCAGCCGCGGCGGCGGACATCGGGAAAGTCGCCTACGGCAAAATCTGTTTTGCCTGTCACGATGCCGGAGTCGCCGGGGCACCCAAGTTGGGTGACACCGACGGCTGGAGCGACCGCTTAGACAAAGGCACGGAGATGTTAGTGAGCAACGCCATCACGGGGTTCACGGGGGAGGTCTCGATGATGCCGCCGAAAGGCGGCATGGCGTCGCTCTCCGACGACGAAGTGCGCGCCGCGGTACTGTACATGCTGGCGGAGAATGGGGCGGGCGACCCTGTCGCCTCCGACCCGCCCGCCGCGCAAGAGGAACAAACACCTGCGACCGAACCGGTTGCCGAAGCCGCCGCCCATTCGACGACGGGAAACAGTCGCGGCAAGGAAGTATACGATGCAGCCTGCTTTGTTTGCCATGCGACCGGCGTTGCCGGCGCGCCCAAATTGGGCGACACGGCCGGCTGGACGCCGCGCGTCGCAAAGGGCGCGGATACGTTGTATCGGAACGCGATTAAGGGTTTCATGGGGGAAGCCGGACTGATGCCGCCCAAGGGGGGTCGGATGGATTTCTCCGATGACGATGTGAAGGCAGCAGTCGACTATATGGTGAACGCCGGCCCATAGCGTTCTACTACGCCTTTCGGCCGGGCATCGATAGAAGCGGTTCGTGATCGGTACTTAGCGGGCTTTGAGCTCGCCGTACGACGGTGCGCCGATCAGTCTCGTGCGCGGTTATAGAATTGGCGATAAGCGCCTTCGGTGATTTCGTCCCACGCCTCGAAAGTTTTTCGGAATGCCTGGTAGTTCTCGCGCACTTCCCGAAATTTCGCATCTTTCTGCGCTTCGGCATCGAGCGCCTCGCCCGCGCTCGCATGCAGGGCTGCGAGTACTTCTTGCGGAAACGGGACCATCTCAACGTGACCGGACTCTCTAAGTTCCTCAAAGACTCTGGCGTTTTCCGCCTCCATGCGGCTGTGCAGATCGACCCCGGCAGCGGCGGCGGCTCGTTCTATGATCCGCTGCAGGTGCTCCGGTAAGCTCTCCCAGGCCCGCTTATTGACGATCAATTCGAGTTGGGTACTGGGTTCGTGCCAACCAGGGTAATAGTAATATTGCGCGGCACGGTCCAAACCGAAGCGAACGTCGTGCAACGGTCCCACCCACTCCGTCGCGTCGATGTTGCCCCGTTCCAACGACGTATAGACCTCGCCGCCGGAGAGGAGTACCGGATTACCGCCGGCCTTAGCCAGCGCTTTACCACCGAGTCCCGGTATACGCATCTTCAGACCCTTGAGGTCCGCTACGGAATCGACTCGCTTGTTAAACCAACCGCCCATCTGGGTGCCTGTGTTACCCATGGGAAACGGCACCAGGTCGAACGGAGCGTAGAGCTCACGCCACAGAGCGAGTCCGTCACCGCCGTACATCCACGCGAGCATCCCGCGAGCGGTTAGACCGAACGGGACGGCCGACATGTATTGCGCCGCCGGCACTTTACCGGCCCAATAATAAGAAGCACTGTGGCCCATCTGCACGGCTGTCCCGTTCGACACCGCATCGAAAACTTCGAGCGATGGTATGAGTTCACCGCCGGCGTAAACCTGGATCGTCATTTGCCCGCGACTCATGATCGCGATGTCCTCGGCGAACTCCGTCACAACCTCTTGATTGACGGGCAAGTTCGGTGGCCAGGCGGTAACGAGTTTCCAATGGAACACCTGCTCGGCCCCGGCGTCATTCACGTTGCCGGCTTGGTCGGTCCCGCAAGCGGCGATGCAGGCGACGATGCACAGGCAGATTGCGGTACGCGCGTCGATTTTGATTGGTCGTTGTTGCAACATGCTGATTCCTTTGATTCGAATTGGGTACCAAACCGATAGATGGATCTACCGACGCCTAGAACGTGTGCCGCCGGCTATACGGCTTCCAGACCCGCATAAGCCGCCACCAGCCATTTGACGCCGTCGGATTCGAAATTGACCTGGACGCGGGCGTTGTCTCCCCGGCCTTCTAAGTGCAGCACCACGCCTTCGCCGAAACTCTTGTGCACAACCCGCTGACCGAGCGCGAGCCCAGTGTGGGAGACTTCTCCCGCGCCGTTATCGCCCGGGCTGCCGACACTCCCCCCGAGACGGACCTCACGGATCAGTCCCGCGGGGATCTCGCGGATGAAGCGCGACGGCTGCGGATAATAATCCGATCCGTGCAGACGCCGGGACTCCGCGTAGCACACCGTCAGGTGACGCATCGCTCGGGTGATACCGACGTAGCACAACCGCCGTTCCTCCTCCAACTGGAGCGGGTCCGCGCTGGAGCGCTGGTGCGGAAACAACCCCTCTTCGACCCCAACCAGGAAGACTTCGCGAAACTCGAGCCCTTTAGCGGAATGAAGGGTCATCAATTGAACGCTGTCTTCATGCGCTCCGGCCTGGCCTTCGCCTGCTTCCAGCGCCGCGTGGCTCAGGAACGCGGCAATCAAGGGCATCTCCTCGGCGGCTTCACCCGGGGTGAAATCGCGCGCAGCGGTCACTAGTTCCTCGAGGTTCTCGATCCGGTCGAGCCCGCGATCGCCCTTTTCCTTTTTGTAGTGCTCAACCAGACCGCTGTGCTCGACCACTGTCTCGATGACCCGTTCGAGCGCGAAGCCTTCCAACGCCACGGCCAGACGGTCGATCAGATTAAGAAAACGCTCCAGGGCGCTTACCGCGCGGGTTCCGAGCTCCCGATTAGCGACGATTCGATGCGCCGCTTCCCACATCGTGACTTGCTCGGCGCGAGCGACGTTGCGCAGCGCCTCAATGCTGCGTTGCCCGACGCCGCGCGTCGGCGTATTAACGATACGCTCGAACGCGGCGTCGTCGCCCCGAAAGGAGGCAAGGCGCAAGTAAGCCAACGCATCCTTGATCTCGGCGCGCTCATAAAACTTGAAGCCGCCGTGGACCCGGTAAGGAATGTCGGCTTGGCGTAACGCGTCTTCCAGTACGCGGGACTGCGCGCTGACGCGGTATAACACCGCGCACTCGTCATAACGTCCGCCGTTTTCATGCTGCCCGGCGATTTGATCGACGCAAAAGCGCGCTTCGTCAATGTCGTTGTATGCCGCGTACAAGGTGATCGGGTCACCGTCTTCGCCGTCGGTCCACAACTCTTTGCCGAGACGCGTCGGATTGTTGGCAATGAGCGCGTTGGCCGCCTCCAGTATGTTTCCGGTCGAACGATAATTCTGCTCGAGCCGGATGACTTCGTTTCTGGGAAAATCGCGCTGGAAACGCTGCATATTCTCTACCTTCGCGCCGCGCCAGCTATAGATCGACTGATCGTCATCGCCGACGACGAAAAGGTTCCCGTCACTCCCTACGAGTTGCCTCAACCATCCGTATTGCAGCGCGTTGGTATCCTGGAATTCGTCGACCAGAACGTGCCAGAACCGTTCCCGATAGTGGTCCAACAACGCCGGTGTATCTCTCCACAGTTCGTGCGCGCGCAGCAGCAACTCGGCAAAATCGACCAGCCCGGCTCGTCGACAAGCCTCTTCGTAGGTGCGGTAGGCGTCGACCAGGGTCTGAGTGTTGAGGTCGCCCGCGTCATCGAGATGCTTGGGCCGCAAGCCTTCGTCTTTCCTCGCGTTGATGAACCATTGGCATTCCTTCGCCGGCCATTGGTGTTCATCCAGGTTCATGGAGCGCAGCGTACGGCGAACCACTCGGAGCTGGTCTTCACTGTCGATGATCTGGAAATTCTCGGGAAGATCGGCTTCGCGCCAGTGGGCTCGCAACAATCGATGCGCTATCCCGTGGAAAGTACCGACCCACATGCCACCGACCGGCCGCTGGAGCAGGCTCTCGATCCGGGCGCGCATTTCGGCGGCCGCCTTATTCGTGAACGTGACGGCTAAAACGCCCTTTGGGGTCGCCTGTCCGGTCTCCAGGTACCAGGCAATGCGATGGACCAATACGCGAGTCTTACCGCTGCCGGCGCCGGCGAGTACGAGCGCCTGCGGCGCGGCGACGGTTACAGCTTGGTGTTGCGCCGGATTGAGCGAGTCGAGGATCGCGCTTTCGCTCATCGACTAATCAACTACCGGTCGCGTCGGGAAGGTCCGACGAAAGCGGCGAGATCCGGGTCTCCCCGCAGACCGAATGGGGTGCGCCCGCGGATCGCTACCGCTGACCGGGATTAGCGGCCGGCTCTGTGACACATCGTCGAAGGCGAACGGGCGCATTACGGCGCTCCTTGAATGAACCAACAGGGCCGAGATTTTACCTTCCCCCAGAGCTTGTTCACAGCACCGTCGCCTCCGTCAATACGCTACAATCACGACACCTCATGCACGATCACGAACTATCAATCGAGCAATCACTCGCCGTTCTCGACTCGGCGATCGAAAGCGCGCGGCGGCTCGGAGTAAGTGCCGCGGAAGCGGCATTGGCTACCGGCGGCGGTCTCTCGGTGACCGTGCGCAATGGTGAAGTCGAAACGATCGAACACCACCAGGACAAAGTCCTGACCTTGAGCGCCTACCGAGGGAAGCGCAAAGGTACGGCGACGACGACGGATTTTTCGCCACGCGGGATCGAGGAAACGGTCGCTGCCGCCGATCGCATCGCGCAAAACGCGGAAGATGATCCTTACGGCGGGTTGATCGATCCCCGCTATCTCGCCCGCGAAATCCCCGATCTGGACCTCGATCATCCATGGATGCTGGAACCGGAAACGGCAATCGAACTGGCGACCAGGTGCGACGACGCGGCCCGCGACACCGATACCCGCGTCGACCAAATCGACGACGTCAGCGTCAATCAGCATCGGGGCTTGCGTGGTTATGCGACGACGGATGGTTTTGCGCACGCCTACAGAGGGTCGCGCCATAGCTTGAGCTGCGTCGTCGTCGGGAAGGATGAAGGCACCATGCAACGCGGCTACTGGTACACCGCGTCGCGCGATGCCGATGCGCTGGAAGCTGCGGAATCGGTCGGCCGGCGCGCCGCCGAGCGCACGGTAGCAAAGCTGGGGGCAAGGAAAGTAGCAACCGAGAAAGTACCTGTGATTTTCGAAGCACCTGTCGCCGGCGGCCTGATCGGCCACCTGGTGAGCGCCATTTCCGGCGGAAGTCTTTATCGCAAAGCATCCTTTCTGCTCGACACCGCGGGGAAGGCTATCTTTCCCCACCACGTTTCCATCACCGAATCACCCCATCTTGCCTGCTGTCTCGGCAGCGCGCCGTTCGATGCCGAGGGTGCTCGAACGGCAGCGCGCGATCTGGTCGACGACGGCATCCTGACCGGCTATGTCCTCGATAGCTACTCGGCCCGAAAGCTCGGGCTGGAGCCGACCGGTAACGCCGGCGGGGTGCACAATCTCACTCTGTCTCACCAGGATCTCCGTTTCGAGCAACTCGTCGCCATGATGGAACGCGGCCTCGTCGTAACCGATCTCATGGGGTTCGGGATAAATCTGGTGACAGGGGATTATTCGCGCGGGGCGAGCGGATTCTGGGTGGAAGATGGGCAGATTGCTTATCCGGTCGAAGAAATCACGGTCGCGGGGAACCTCGCCGACATGTTCATGAACATCGTCGCTAGCGCCGCCGACGTCGACCTGCGCGGGAACATCCGCTCGGGATCGATCCTGCTTGAGTCGTTGACCGTCGCCGGCGCCTGAACGCGGCTACCGGCCGTAGCGGCCGCCTGTCGAAAAACTGTGGGAGGCGCATTGGGATTTGGTCTCGACTCGCGCCGATGCACCGAGAACGCCAATACCGCCCGGCGTTTTTCGGCCGGGGTGCTTCCGGTACCCGCGAAATCGTTCTTTTCGCTCGAAACCGGTACTTGGACCTAAGCTCATCGGGCCCACTTGCCGTTATACGAACTGCGACATGGAAATACCCCGACGGGTTGTCTAAGCTTTTCCTGCAGTTCGAGGGGCGCCTGGCAGTATTCCCGGCGTCTGCGGGCAATGTGGAGGCAAACAAACACTGCCGCGGCGATCCCGGCATTCACTGAATCAACGACGCGGTACCGATCAACTGAAGTGAACAAATCTCTGCACGAAGCCCAAGTCGCCAAGCTCGACACGCGCTCGCCGGCCGAAGCCCAACGCCTGCTCGGTCGCGTCCTCGACAGCGGCTCGGATATCATCCTCGGTAAACGCCGCGAACTTCGGCTGGCGGTCACTTGCTTGATCGCGCGCGGCCATCTGCTCATCGAAGATCTTCCCGGAGTCGGCAAAACGACACTGGCGCATTTGCTGGCCAAACTATTGGGGCTCAACTTTCAACGTATCCAATTCACTAGCGATTTGCTGCCGGCCGATGTCGTCGGTGTATCGATTTTTGATCGTGACGGCGGAACGTTCCGTTTTCATCAGGGCCCGATCTTTACCCAAGTGCTGCTGGCTGATGAAGTGAACCGCGCGACGCCGCGCGCGCAAAGCGCTTTGCTCGAAGCGATGGAAGAACGTCAGGTTACCGTCGAAGGAGAAACCCACCTTCTGCCCGATCCGTTTTTCGTTATCGCGACGCAGAACCCATCCGATCAGATCGGAACGTTTCCGCTACCGGAATCACAGCTTGACCGTTTTCTGATGCGGATCTCGATTGGCTATCCTTCGAGAGACGCCGAACTCGAGCTATTGAACGGCGAAAGCAGGCGAACGGTACTGGGCCGGCTAGAACCACAACTGCATCTCGACGATCTGCGGCGTCTGCAGCGCCAAGTCGACGGCATCCACGTCGCCGAGCCATTGATGGAATACATTCAAGACTTGCTCGGTTTCAGCCGCCAGGCACCAGCGTTCTCGACGGGTCTCTCGCCGCGGGCCGGGCTTGCGCTCGTCCACGCCGCGAAAGCGTGGGCGCTGATAGACGGCCGCGGACATGTGCTACCGGAAGACGTCCAGGAAATTCTACCGGCGGTCGTGTCGCACCGGCTCGGGACCGGCGATACAGCCGCAGCGGTGCCGGACCTCGCGCAGACGCTAATCAAATCCGTACCGATCCCGTGAAGGGCGCCGACCAGCCGGGTGGAACCAAGGGCGCCGCCCGCTATACCTCGACACCGTTAATTCACGAACTTCGAGCCCGATGAGCGCAACCGCGCCGGGTTTGAGCGTGTCACCGCGTCACACTCTCGACCGCAGACGCGTATACATTTTCCCGACCCGCCACGGGTTGATGTTGGGGACGATGTTGTTCGTGATCCTCTTGGGCTCGATCAACTATGACAATGCGCTCGGATATTTGTTGACGTTTCTGCTTTTCGGCCTCTTTCTCATCGGCATGCTGCACACCTATCGCAACCTGGCCGGTTTGTCCTATATCGGCGCGGAAGCGAAACCCGTATTTGCCGGCGGGCAGGCACAGTTCGTGCTGACCTTTGATAACCGCGGACAATGCTCACGGTACAGCCTGGCGCTCGCGCACTGGCCGCGTTTTCGCCGGCGTTGGCGCCGCGGGCGTCGCGACAGCGTCATCTCACGGGTGCCGTCCATCGCCGCGACTGATGTCGTTCAAGCGAGTATCTCCGTTAGCGCACCGCATCGCGGATGGTTGCGTTTGCAGCGTGTACGTATCACCAGCACCTTTCCGCTCGGGATCCTGCGGGCGTGGGCCTATTTCGACGACGATGCCGCGGGCCTCGTCTATCCGGCACCGGATGGCCCGCTGCCGCTGCCGGCGCGCGGCCCGTCGGCGGACGCGGTGCGCGCGGGCACGAATCAAGGTAACGACGACTTTGCCGGTTTCCGGCAGTATCGCCCCGGCGACCCGATCCGGGCGATCGCCTGGAAGAGCCTGGCGCGGCAGGAGACCCTATTGGTCAAGCGCTTTACCAGCGGGGCGTCGCGCAGTGTGCGGTTAGCCTGGGCCGATTGTGCAAACCTCGCGGGGACAGAAGCGCGGCTCAGCCAACTGGCGAAATGGGTCGTGGAGGCGGATCGTCTCGACCTGCGCTATGGCCTCGAACTACCCGGACTGTCGCTCGAACTCGCCGCGGGAACCTCCCACCGCCACCAATGCCTCCGCGCGCTTGCGCTCTACGACGCGCCATGACCGCTACGACCGTGATTACAAGGACCCACATTTTTTGGGCTTTGTCGTGCCTGACCCTGGCTTTGATGCCGCACGCGAGCCGGTTCTCGCCGTGGATGTTAATTTGTTTCGGCGCGCTCGCCGGCTGGAGGGTCCTGGGCGAATTCCGCTGGCTGCCTTTGCCCGACCGACAACATATCGCGCTGTGGATCCTCAAACAGGTATTGGCGGTAGCCGCCTTCATTGCGATCTATATCAGCTATCAGGGCCAACTCGGCCGCGACGCGGGCGTAGCACTGCTCACCGCGCTGCTCGGCCTGAAAATGCTGGAGCTGCAGTACGAGCGGGACTTTTACGTCGTTATGTTCCTCGGTTATTTCCTCGTCGTAACCAATTTCTTTTACTCGCAAACCCCTGCTACCGCAGTGTTCATGCTGTTCGTGGTCGTGATGGTGACTGGCGGCTTAGTACGCTTCAATACTTCGAACGAAACCATCAGCATGCAAGGCTGCATCCGGCTCGCATGCGGCTATGTCGCCCAAGCGATCCCGCTGATGGTCGTCGCGTTCTTTCTGTTCCCCCGGATCCCGGGACCATTGTGGGGGCTCCCGCAGGACACGAATGCCGCCGTTACCGGACTCAGCGACGAACTGACGATTGGTCACATCACGGAGCTCGGAGTATCCGACGAAATTGCCTTTCGCGTCGCCTTCGAGGGGATCGTGCCGCCGGCCCGGGATCTCTATTGGCGCGGCCCGGTCATGTGGCACACCAATGGGCGCAGTTGGCGCGCCGGGCGCATCGGTGACGGCCAGGCCCGGGCGGTCGTCAGCGGCGGCACGACCTACCGCTACAAGGTAACGATCGAACCGCATAACGAACGCTGGTTGTTCGGACTCGAGGCGGTAACTCACACCGGAGACAGCGCCCGCCAGACAAGTGATTACCGCCTGCTCGCCCGGCACCCGATAAAAAGGCGGCTGCGGTATTCGCTCGAATCGAGAACGCAGTTTGCACTGATGGAAATCAGCGAAACGGAACGCCAGGCGGCCCTGGAATTGCCGCCGGCGCGCCATCCGCGCGCGCGGCTTCTCGCGGCCGATTGGCGTCAGCGCTTTCGCACTGGAGAAGCACTGGTCGACGCCGCGCTGCGGCACTTCAACCGCGAACCGTTTAGTTACACTTTGACGCCGCGCCGCCTGCGCGGTGACCCGATCGATCAATTCCTATTCGATACGCGCGAAGGGTTCTGCGAACACTACGCGGCCGCGTTCGTTACGCTGATGCGGGCGGCGGGCCTTCCCGCGAGAATTGTCACCGGCTACCAGGGCGGCGAATTCAACACCGTGTCCGATTACATGATCGTACGCCAAAGGGATGCGCACGCGTGGGCCGAAGTGTACCTCGACGGGCGCGGTTGGGTCCGCGTCGATCCGACCGCCGCGGTAGCTCCGGAAAGAGTCTCCCAGGGCATCAACACGGTGCTACCGCAGAGGTCCTTGCTACCGTTGTTCAGTGGTAACGCGACAGCGATCAGCGTCTGGCGGCAATTCACGAACGTATGGGACGCACTGAACTACAACTGGAGTCAATGGGTACTGGGTTATACGCCGAAACGACAGCGGCAAATGCTGGATGAGGCCGGACTGGAAGACTGGGACTATGGAAACCTGATCATCGTGCTGACTTCGGGGCTCGCGGCGATCACGCTGGCGATTGCTCTTCTGGTCCTGCGCAAGAGGCCCCCGGCGCTCGATCCAGCAGCCAAGGCCTATGCTGTTTTCTGCCGCAAGCTAGCGCGCGCGGGCTTCAACCGGCAGCCGCACGAGGGGCCGTTCGATTTTGCCCGACGGGTCACCGGCGCGCGCACTGACCTGGCACACGACGTCATGGCCATCACGCAGGCCTATACGGTTATCCGCTACGCGGGGTCGAGGGTCCCAAGCTCGCAATTAGTAAAACAGGTACAATCTTTCGACGCGAGAGAAGGATAAGAAAAGACGGCGAAGTACACCGCCGAATCATGAAAACCACGTAACCCGAAGGTCAAAACCAATGGCTGTTAGATGGATTGTTTCCGCGTTCCTCCTGATTTTCTACTGCGCCGACGGCTACGCCGCCGAAAGCGCATTGGCCTACATTGTGGCGCCCGCCGAGGGGGCCGTCGTCACCAACCCGGTGAAGGTCATTTTTGGTTTGAAGAATCCCTATGGCGTCGCTCCCGCCGGTGTCCGTAAAGACAACACCGGGCACCACCATTTATTGATCGATACGAGCCCGCCGAGTTTAACCGCGCCGATCCCGAAAGACGAAAACCACCGTCATTTCGGCAATGGACAAACGGAGGCAGAGATCGAACTCAGTCCCGGCGACCATACTCTACAATTACTGTTGGGCGATTTTGCCCATGTTCCACACGATCCGCCGGTAATGTCCGAACGTATTACGATAACGGTCGAATAGAAAGGACCGCAAAGCTCTCGGAATACATCGGCTTTGCGGACGGTTTAGCCGGCAGTTCGCACCAGTCGGCGTGGTCACCGCCCGACCACGGATCGGATAAATAGGACCGAGTGGAGAGCAGGTTGTCTTTCCGCGGAAAGAAAATCCTCATGCGATTCAAGTGACGGCTAGCCCGAATATTGCACGAGGACCGCGGAAGTTGGCGACGTGCAGGTTCGTCCGGACGCCGGACTGGAGCCCGAATCGTAACTGTAGCTACGGTGAGGGCGAAGTACAAGCCCTCACCGGAGCTGAACGAGCCAGGGCCGCGGTAGCGAGCAAGCGCATGACAGAATGGATCATAATTCGAACTACCCGTGACCGATGAAAAGACCACTCGTTTCAATCCATTGGCACAAGCGCCGCGAGCGCCTCGTGCAATATTCGGGCTAGGGGCGGATCGCGTTGGTGGCGAACGCGGCTTAGGAACTCGTTTGGAACATTTTTCTAAATCCCTGGCCAAGGACCGCGAACACCGCCGCGGGAACCCATATCCAAAGCAGTTCGGATAGCAATACGCGCCCGCCCCAGGGCGTAAAAAACGGTTTGACCCCGATCGGCGACACTTCGATCGGCCGCCACGGGGCGAACATGCGCGTATCGCTAAACGGCCAGGCCAGCGCCACCCCGAGTCCTCCGTTCGTACAGGCATCCAACAAGGGATGAGACAGGGCGGCAAGAAGAACGAAGCCGAATACGGTAGGAACCGCCCTCCTGAGCGCGCCCGCGTAGAACGCGGCAATGACGGCAAGCAGGAGCCCGAACGCGATGGAGTGGGTGAAGCCCCGGTGGCCGAACGGCGCAGCGTAAGGGATCCCCAGTGCGAACGCGAAAACGTCGAGGTCGGCAACGAGCGTAGCAGCGCAACCGACGACTAGGAGCCGCGTGCCGACGGCGCCGCGGCCTACCGCGACCGCCACGGCGAGCGGGATCACGGGGTGGGTGATAAGGCTCGCCATTAAGGCACCGCCGTGGTTCGCCCGCTCGGCTTCATTCCACGGCGAGGTCTGCAAGCGGCTCGGCGGTACCGCTATCCTGCAGCGCCGCGAGACGGGCATAAACGCCGTCGTTTTCGATTAAATCCCGATGTGCCCCGGACTCAACGATGCGCCCGTCCTCGATCACGACGATGCGATCAACTGATTCAACGGTCGATAGCCGGTGGGCGATGATGAGACTCGTACGGCCCTCGCGGATCCGGGCTAACGCTGCCTGGATCTGGCGCTCCGATTCGGTATCCAATGCCGAGGTTGCCTCGTCTAAAATAAGGATCGGCGCGTCTTTCAAAAGCGCGCGGGCTATGGCAATACGCTGGCGCTGCCCGCCGGACAGGCGCGCACCATTCGCCCCGATCACCGTGTCCAGGCCATCGGCGAGTTCGGCCGCAAAAAGCGTCACGTTTGCAGCGTCGGCCGCGGCGTGTACCTTCTCCGCCGGCGCGCCGCGCAGCCCGCCATAGGCGATATTGTTGTAGATAGTGTCATCGAACAGAATAACTTCCTGCCCGACATAGGCGACGGCTGCGCGAAGAGAGTCGAGCTTTATCGTATCGATCGGAACGCCGTCGATAAGCAGCTGCCCGGTATCCACTTCGTAGAAGCGCGAGACGAGGTCGAGCAAGGTCGATTTGCCCCCGCCTGAAGGCCCCACCAACGCGACTGCTTCGCCGGCGGCGATCTCGAGATTGATATCTTGCAGCACCGGAGCGTCTGCGAAACGAACGTGGACGTCGCGGAACTCGATCTCACCCCGTACGTGTTCGAGGCGAACACTGCCGTCGGCTTGCTCCGGCGGTTCATCCATTAGCGCAAAAACGCTTTCGGCCGCGGCGAGCCCGCGTTGCAGAAATTCGTTGACCCCCGTCAAACGCTTGGTCGGCGCGAGCAGTAACGCGGTCGCGGTGACGAAAGCGACGAAATCTCCTTGCGACATCGCGCCGGTTGCCGATTCGCGCAACGCCAGCACGATCATAGCGGCGATACCGGTCGCTATCAGCAGCTGGATGATAGGAACGATTGCGGCGGAGGTTTGCACCACCTTCATCTGGAATCGGCGGGCGTCATTGATAGCCCGACCGAACCGCCCGGTTTCGAACTCGCGCCCGCCGTAGATCTTTATCTCCCGTTGCCCGCGAATACTCTCTTCGGCGATCTGATTGAGGCGCCCGACCGCGGCCTGCAGCTGCCGGCTTTTCTGGCGCATCCTTTGCGACACACGGTACACGACGAACCCGATGGGCGGCGCAAGTATCAGCAAGAGCGTGGCGAGAAACGAGTTCAAGTAGAACAGGTAAGCAAGGAGAGCAACGATGACCGCGCTGTCCTTGACCAGAACGGTGAGGACGCGAGTCGTCGCTTGCGATACCTGGGTCACGTCAAAGGTAAATTTCGAGATCAGTTCGCCGGGCGATCGATGGTCAAAGAAAGTGGACGAAAGCTCGAGAAGACTCCGAAACATCGCGCCGCGCAGGTCCATCACGGTACGATGAGCGATCCAATGCAGAGAAACGGTGCTTACGTAACTCAATACCCCGCGGAAGAGAAAGATCCCGACCAACAACAATGGGATAGTCAGCGATAGCCCGGTTCCCGCTTGCTCGATTTCCTCATCGACGAGGTATTTGAGCAACGCCGGCAACATCCATTCAGTCGCCGCGAGCGCCAGCATGCCGCCGATCGCCACGGTGAAAACCCGCCAATACGGCCTGACGTAGACTAGCAGCCGTGCATAGATCCGGGTGCTCCCATATTTCGGCCGTTGCATGAGACATAATATGCCTGTCCCGGCTCGATTTTGCACCACGGTGTAGCGAACTCCGCGTTTCCCACCGATGCCAAGCTGCGCGAACTACGGACCGGAGCTGAAGGCACCCGGCTGGACAGTAGCTGTCCGCCCGGATAGTTTCTAAAATACCCTGCAAAATGGACGCAATGGCAGTTCGCCTGTAAGAAAAACATGTCGGTATTACATCCCATCGTCGCGGTCACGGGTTCGTCCGGTGCGGGCACCACGAGCGTCAAGCTCGCGTTCGAGCATATTTTTGAACGCGAAGGCCTCATCCCAGCGATCATCGAAGGCGACAGCTTCCATCGCTACGACCGGAAGGAGATGGAATGGGAAGTCGAGAAGGCTTCCCTGCATGGCCGAACCCTTACGCATTTCGGGGTGGACGGTAACTTGTTTGACGAACTCCAGGCCTTGTTCCACGACTTCGGGGCCAGCGGCGGTGGGAAACGGCGTTACTACATTCACACTGAGGAAGAGGGCGAACTGCACCGAGGCGTACCGGGCACGTTTACCGACTGGCAACCGTTACCGAAAAACTGCGATCTGCTCTTTTACGAGGGCCTTCACGGCGCGCTGGTGACCGACCAGATCGATATCGCGCGACTCGTAGATTTACTCATCGGCGTCGTTCCGATCATCAATCTCGAGTGGATCCAGAAAATCCACCGTGACCGCGCGGTCCGCGGCTATTCCGCCGATGCCGCGACCGGAATGATCTTGCGGCGCATGCCCGACTACGTGCATTTTATCTGCCCGCAGTTCTCGCGGACCGACATTAACTTTCAGCGTATCCCGACGATCGATACGTCGAATCCGTTTACCGCCGAGGACATCCCGACGAATGATGAGAGCATGGTCGTCATCCACATCGCCAACCGCCGTAAGATCAACCCCGATTTTCCCAAATTGTTGGAATTGCTGGATGGCGCTTTCCTGTCGCGGCGCGACACCATCGTGGTGCCGGCGGATAAATACGCTTTTGCCATGGAGCTGCTGTTGAACCCGGTGATCGAAAAGCTAATGATGAACCGTGATCGGGCTCGCGCGAACGAATCGGCGTAACCACCGACCCTCGCCGCTTCGCCTAATGCTTGTCCGACCGCTAGCGCGACCCGCCTGTAGGTCGAAGAAAATGATGCCACGTAGGGCTATAATGCCCGCTGGTACGACACGCTGGGGTCTATCGTAATGCGCACAATTCTAGTACTGAATGCCAAAGGTGGTAGTGGCAAGACCACGGTGGCAACGAACCTAGCGGGCTTCTACGCCTGCGAGGGCGCGAAAGTCGCCTTGGTCGACTTCGACCCCCAGGCGAGTAGTCTGGACTGGGTGAGTTCACGCCCGCCGGAGCGTCCCCGGATCGCGGCGGTCGAGGGGTTCAAAAAAGGCTTCCGAGTACCGCGCAGTACGGAAGTCGTGGTCATGGATGCGCCTTCTCGGACACACGATGATCACCTCGCGGCGCTGGTAAAGCGGGCGCAAACCATCGTGCTACCCGTGGTGCCGTCACCTATCGACGTTCGCGCGGCGCAGCGATTCCTCGGCGAAATACGCAACTTGCGTAACGTCGTGGAGACCGACGTCAAGATGGCGACGGTTGCCAACAGGGTGCGGGAAGGGACTTTAGTCGCGATGGAGCTGGAAGATTACCTGTACGAGTTGAAACTGCCGTCGGGCCGCAAATTTCCGTTTCTCACGATGCTGCGCGCGAGCACAAATTACCTCAGAGCAGCCGAACGCGGGTTATCGGTTTTCGAATTTGCACCCATTGCGACCGCAGTAGATCGTGAGCACTGGAATCCGCTCACGCGGTGGCTGAAAAGCGCGCGCAGCGTGCCGAAGAGCTAAGCCCGCACGGCGGGCAAACCGCGGCCGGCATTCGTTGCGAGCCGCAGCCCCTCCCGTTGACAAAGATTTGCGGCGTCGACATCCTCGGCGTGTTCATGGACTTCCGCGAGCAGGCGGTACACCATCGGCGATGGCGCAAGCTCGACGAGACGCTCCAGGTAGGTACGCGCTTTTTCCCATTCCTCGGCCACGAGGCTCAGCTTCGCCACGGTCAACAGCAGCGCCGCGTCATCCGTCCGCGTTATCAACCAGGCCTCGGCGCGCTCTAACTGCAGCGCAGCATTAGGAATACGGACTTCGCCGTATTGAGACACCAAATCGACGCTCCAGTGGCGCATTAGCGTTTTACGCAGAAGGTTCTCGGCTTCCGCTTGATATCCCAAAGCGGTCAAGTGCCGGGCATAGGGCACTAGACAGTCTACTTGTTTGCGACCCGCTTTCGACAATCGATGCCAGATCCCGTGGAGGTCGTCAAGGGAAGAGAATGAGCTCGACAACAGCGTCACCGCGGTCTCCCGCTCGAGGTCATCTAGGCGTTGTTCATCGTAAACCCGATGGCGACGCAGCGCGGGCAGTAAGCCGAGTACGCCGCGCACGTCACCGGTCGCCATCGTTGCCCGTTGCTGCAGATCCAGGACGTGCTTATTGTTCGAATGACGATCGGCCAAGTAATCCGATGTCGCCCGCGCCTGCTCGTATTGCTTAGTCGCCAATTGCATCTCCACCCGTTTGATCCCGATCGCGACTTCGGCGCTCGGCATCGCATCGCGGGCTAGACTCAAGTAGGTGTCGCGGCGGTCGGCTGCATCTTGCCCTTGAGCGGCTTCGGCGGCACCGAGATAATGGATCGCGGACGCTCCGCCGCTGTCCGCGCCGCGGCTCAACAAGTGCTCGGCGCGGCTGAAATTACCCTCGGCGAGTGCCATGAGGCCGTTACTGAGCGCCCGCTGCGAGCGTTTGCGCCGGTATTCCCCGGTCCAGCTCAACCACCGCGTTTTCAACGTCAGGAGCTGATAGAGCAGCCGCCAGGAAAAATAGGCTGCCGTCGAACCGACAACCAGCAATACGACGAAAAAGGCGAAGCTGGTACGAAAAACCTTACCGCCGTAGCCGATGACCACAAAACCCGCATCATCGGAAATAAAATGGCCGAGGACGACGGCGACGACCAGCGAAAGGATGGCGATGAGCAGGTATTTCACCGGGCCGATTCCTTGGCCGCCGTGCGCGAATCCCGATGTTTTCTGATCACATCGAGGCTGCCGCTAATATTGGGTAACGGGGGTGTTAATTCCAGCGCCGTTGCCTCATCGAGCCGTTTGATGATACTGACCACAGCGGCATCGTCGACGTCGTAATACGCGTCGAACAGCCCCTTGATCAAAGCCGCCGACGCCGCCAAGTTGGCGTGATCCCGACGTAATAGAGCGAGCCGCGCGGATGCTAATTCGAGTTTCAAATTCTGGCGAAGAAAGTAGCTCAGCTCCGGATCAAACAAGACGCTGTCGGGTAGTTCGGCATCTTTGACTTCGACCAGGTCGACGAGGTCAGACCAGACGGCGTAGGCCAACCGGCGCCAGTCTTCCGCTTTGAATTCTCCGTTGCGCACCGTCCCAAACGCCTTTACCTCTTCAGCGATAGGTTTAGTCGGCAAAGCATCGACCTGATCGATCGTCTTGGCGAGATAGATCGCCCAACCTTCGACGTCGGGGAGATTGATCGCCTCCAGCGCGGCCATGTCGCGGATAATCTGTTCGCGAATGGGTATCAAGTCGGGATGCTCGGCGGAACGCAGTCGCTGATCGGCCGCGCGAAGGGCGGCGACGGCGGTTTCGACGTCGCGCTCCAGCGCCAAGCGCTGGGTTGCCGCGAGCACGAGGTACTCAGCTTCGGCAAGGAACCAATCAGCGGAGGTTTGCGTTTCCCGTTCGTAGAGGGCACTGACCGATCGTTGTAGGTCCGTCTGCGCCGCGGCAGCCCCATCGATTTTCGACCGCAATCGCTCGATCTCGGCGGTTACGGCTACCACTTGGTCCTCGGCCGACTCGATTCCGGCGCGAACCGCCGATTGGGCCCCGTTGATGGCGGCGATGCGTTCACCGACTCCGGCGAACGCCCTTTGGTAGACGTTTTTCTCCCAATAGTAGGCGCCCCCGGCGGAACCCACGGCTAACAGTACGATCAATGCCAACAGCGCGAACCAGGCGAGCGTACCGCGCCCGGCGGCGCGTGCCGGAGAAGTTTCCGTGGGCTCAATAGCCGTTTCAGCCGGGGCTTCGGTTTGCGCCATCGGTCCTGAAATCTCTTCGTTTTCATCGTTACTCATATCTCGTCCATTACCCAGCGTGCCAAGGTGTCCACCACGTTGTCGTCATTGGGATTATCGACGATTATCGGCGCGTTCGTAAAACCGAGCTTTTCGACTTCGTTGGCAATTCTCGAACCGACCACCAGCAGCGGCATATCGAACAGGAGATCGAGTCCTTCCTCATCGATTTTATCGACGAAATTGGTCAGGCTATCGAGACTCGTTATCACGCCGATGTCGGGCACGGAGATATCTGCCTCCGACAGGGTATCGGCGACACAGATGTCGGGGACGAACCGCTCGTATACCTCGCAATAGTCGACCGTGGCGCCCCGGTTTCCGAGCGTTTGCGCAAGATGCTCGCGTCCTCCGCCACCACGAAAGATCAGAATTTTGGCGCCTCTCACTTCGTGCGCCTGCAATCCGTCCAATTTCAGTAAACCCTCGGAGGTAAATTCGTGGTGCGGTGTGGCAACGTCCGTTACGCCCTGCTCGCGCAGACAGGCCGCCGTACCGACCCCCACGGCGTAAATAGTCTGCCCGGCAAGCGCCTTGTCGTGTTTTCGAATTTGCTCGATCCCGAACTCAACGGCATTGCGGCTGACGAAGATAGCACTACCGTAATCCTCGATACGGTCGATGACGGCGCCGCTACGTTTCGGATCCGATATCGCCCGGATCGCGATCATCGGCGCGAGTATGGGACTGCCGCCTTCGGCGGCGATCGCCGCGCACAAACCGGCGGCCTGGTCCTTTGGCCGTGTAACCAGCACCGCGTAGCCTTTGAGCCGCTTTCCCATAGCTATCCGGTTACGATGATCTAAATCTGGTCGCGCTGCAAATCGTCCAGAATTGCTGCCGCGCCGGCCGTCAGCAACGCTTCTCCCAATTGCCGACCCAATTCGATACCGTCTGACACCGGCCCAGCTTTCTCTTGGCGAACGATCCGGCGACCATCGAGACTCGCGACCAGGCCCGCTAACCGAAGAACGCCGTCGCCGAGTGTTGCGTGCGCCGCCAAAGGAACATCGCAACCGCCTAGCAGACGGGCGCTCATCGCGCGCTCTGCCTCTATGCACAGGCCAGTTTGGGCGTCGTGCAAAGGTGCCACAAGCGCGCCGCTACGCTCATCGTTTGCGCGACACTCGATCCCGATGGCCCCCTGGCCGACGGCCGGGATCACTTCCGTTGTCTCGAAGACGCTCGAAATCCGGTCACCGAACCCGAGGCGCTTGAGGCCGGCGGCCGCCAAGACAATGGCATCGAATTCGCCGTGGCGTAGTTTGTCCAGGCGGGTGGTCACGTTGCCACGGAGGTCGCGCACCCGCAATTCACCACGGCGGGCTAGCAGTTGGCTCCTGCGGCGCAAACTCGATGTCCCTACGGTCGCATCTCGTTGCAGTTCATCAAACCCGCTGCCGTTGTTTGTGACGACGGCATCGCGCGGGTCTTCGCGGCGGAGAATGGTGGGAATATGGAGCCCGTCCGGCGTATCGACCGGAACATCTTTCATCGAATGAACGGCGATATCGGCGCGATTGTCGAACAGCGCTTGTTCGAGTTCTTTGATGAACAATCCCTTGCCACCAATCTTCGCCAACGGCCGATCGATGATCCTGTCGCCGGTCGTCGTTATCGAAATGAGTTCGACATCCAGCCCTGCATGTTCGGCTAGGAGGAGCCCGCGCACGTGCTGTGCCTGCCACAACGCCAATCGACTGCTCCGTGTCGCTATCCGAAGGACGTTGTTTACAGGAATCAAATTCTTTCCCAATGCGGCCGGGTATGAGGATCTCCGACGTATGCTAAGGTGTCGCCCGATGTAGGGCAATACAGAGACGGCAGATAATGCGCATCAAAGTGGGTGTGGTGATGGACCCCATTGACCTGATTACGCCCAAGAAAGACACGACGCTAGCAATGCTCCTCGCCGTACAGCGTCGCGGCTGGGAAATCTGCTATATGGAACTCGGCGACATCGTGTTGCGTGACGGACACCCTTATGGCTACGCGCGAAATCTGCTCGTAGAAGATTCGATCGAAGATTGGTACGAATTCGCCAGCGCTCGGCGCCGGCTGTCGCTCGCGGATCTCGACGTCGTCTTGATGCGCAAAGATCCGCCATTCGATACCGACTACATTTTCGCAACCTACATTCTCGAACAAGCGCAAGCGCGCGGCTGCCTCGTAGTCAATGATCCGCGGGCGCTGCGCGACGCCAACGAAAAATTGTTTACCGCTTGGTTCAACGATGTCTGTCCGAGTACGCTGGTCACACGAGACACGGCGGAGATCAGGCGCTTTGGCGAGGAGTGTGGCGACATCATCGTGAAGCCGCTGGATGGTATGGGAGGTGCGTCAATATTCAGGGTAACCTCAGGTGACGTCAACGCCAGCGTGATTTACGAAACCTTGACCGAACACGACCAGCGGTTCTGCATGGCGCAGAAGTACATACCGGAGATCGCGGCGGGCGACAAACGTATACTCATGATAGACGGCGAACCGATCCCGTACGCTTTGGCCCGAATACCCTCGGCGGGCGAACTCCGCGGTAACCTGGCGGCTGGTGGGCGCGGCCGCGGACAGGCCCTGAGCGCGCGTGATCGGGAAATCTGCGCGCGCGTCGGTCCTGAGCTCAAAAGCAGGGGTCTCATTTTCGTAGGGCTAGATGTAATTGGCGACTATCTGACGGAAATCAACGTGACGAGCCCGACTTGTATGCGCGAACTCGAAGCGGAATTCGACATCGCGATCGGCGACCAGCTGATGGAGTGCATCGCGGGTCGGCTCGAGGCGTGAATTGAGAACCGCCGCGCCGCCCGCGTTGCTTCGCAGTCTGCCGGACTGCCTCGTCACGGTGCGCGCGGCGGTCCGCTCCGAGTTCGCGCGCCGGTCGTGACCGCTGTCGCGATGGAGCCGGTCGTTACGCCGGGAGACCGGCTGGGCGCCACGATTTGCATCGCAATCATCGTTCATACGATGGTCGTGATGGGCGTCAGCTTTACGCCCGAACCGATACCCAAATCGCGGTTCGAGTCGCTCGAGGTGATCCTCGTCACCCGGCAATCGGAAAAGCCGCCCGAAGAGGCCGACATGCTGGCCCAAGCCAACCTCCAGGGCGGCGGGAATACCGACACGGTCGAACGACCGAGTGCGCCAGTCGAAGCGCCGCTCCCCGCGCCGACGCCGGAAGTAGCGGCGACGGCCGCTCCGCCGTCGGAACCCGAGGTGGTCAGCGAGCCGGACCCGCAAGCAACGACGGCCGAAACGGCGACCGCCACGCAGGAGGCAGAGACGACCGAACCGCCGGAAGCGCCCGAACGCCTCGTCGAAGAGTCGCCCCAAGCCGAACTCGCCAAACCCGAGCCTCAAGCCCAACCGGAACCCGAGGCGCCGATCGCAGAAGCAAGTCCAGCCAAAGAGAATCCGAAGCCGAAGATCGTCACGCCGCCGCTGCCGACAGCCGCCCAGCTGATCACGCGGTCGTTTGCGATGGCGAGTCTGAACGCTGAGCTGCAGCAAAAACTCGAAAGGCGCGCCCGCCGACCGAGGCGAAAATTCATATCCGCGAATACCAAAGAATTTCGCTTCGCAGCCTATATGGAAGCGTGGCGCGCCAAAGTCGAACGCGTCGGCAACATCAATTATCCGGACGAGGCCCGCCGGCGCAATCTTTCCGGATCCCTGCTACTAGACGTTGCGATCAACCCCGACGGGTCGGTCCGGGAGATCACCGTACGCCGTTCCTCAGGGCACCAGATTCTCGACGACGCGGCGGCGAGGATCGTCGAACTCGCCTCTCCGTTCGCGCCGTTCCCGGACGACTTCTTGAAGGAGATCGATATCCTGCACGTGACGCGGACATGGAAGTTCCTAAATAGCGCTAAATTCTCGAGCCGCTGACGAGCCTGCAGTTTGCACCAGCCGAACAACGCCTGCCCGGGAATGCGTTGACGGTCGGTTTGATCCCCCCGAATCGGCGCGAGATTTGAACCGTGGCGGACTGACTTCAGCGTCTTTCTACCGCGGCTGAGAAAGGCGGGCTAATTCGCGGGAATCTCCGGCCATCCGAGCGGTCTAACCGCTAAGCGCGGACAACAATGCGCCACACAGATGGTATGAAGTAGGCAGTCGTACGGGCGGCTAGGTAGTTGATCCGAAATGTACTTCACGTTGTTCGCAGGTCCGCCTGCCGTCACCCAGGACTTGATCCGGGGTGACGGAAGTGATCGATATTTCGGAACAGTTATCTAGGTTCGCGGCTTGTATGTTTCGAACGAGAAAGGAATACTAGGAGCACGTAGCG
>CAZFZX010000015.1:0-38192 GCA_964523765.1 uncultured Enterobacteriaceae bacterium | reverse complement strand
TATGAACTTTTGCGAGCAGCGGCGCACCGCGCGGCGGCTAGCGGCTTCAGCTCACTCTCGCATCAGACGTACCTCGATCCGGAAGATCCGCGCGCTTTGACGCTTCGCGCGATGGGCTTCTCACCGCGCGAGAGTATCGATGAGTTTCAATGTTCCTATACATCCGTATGGAACCGGTGCCGGCGAATTCATGAGCGTTTAGGCGCCGATAAAGGACCACCTAGCGAAATCCGTATCACGAGTCTGGAACGAGCGGTATTGCCGGCGGTACGAGCGCGCCTGCACGAGGAGCGAATCATGGACACCTTGGATTTTGACGACCGCCTCCGGCCCGGCCACGGGCAACCGACCGATCGGGAGAAAAGTACCGTGCTGCTCGCAGGCGATACCCTGATCGCGGTGATGCTAGTCGCACCATTTGCGGACGGTCGCGGGTATGCCGTACCCGCGCGTTGGGTGGCACCAGAATATCGGCGCGGCTGGGCCAATGTCGTTTTGATCTACCATTCTACGGCGCAGGGTCAAGAGCTCGGCCTCGACTACATCCGTTTCGTCGCCAATTCCAAAGCGCACGACGAGACGGTCCGGCTGTCCCAACGCCTCGGCGGTCACCGAGTCACTTCCCGCCATCGTTACGCCCTCCGACTGACGAACCCATGAACCCGGCCGCCGCGCCGCCGCTCCACATTCTACAGAACGGGATCCCTCGCAGCGGTAACCTCTGGTTACACTATTTGCTTCGGCAATGCCTCAAAGAAGCCGGCGTTGTGATACGCCAGAACATCGAGAATGATAGCGTTGCAGAGGCGCTCGCCGGCGTTGACCTCGGGATCCGCGATATCGAAAAGATCGACTTCATACGCATCCAACCGCTGCGCTGTTTTTCTACCATTCTGGATATCTATCAATGGCCGATTGAAGACCTCGACAGCTACGTTCGCGGGTCTACCCATACGTCGAGTCATTCGTCTTGGAATGAAGCCTCGGCGTCCGTCTATGCCCGTTTCTCGCATGTCATCTACATCATTCGTGACCCACGCGACGCGGCCGTATCGATGGCTCGTTTCGCCTGTACCCCCTTTAACAAATTGCACCGACCGCACGCGTTCACCGCGCCGAAAGAATACCTCGATTACCATTTATCCAGCCTCATAGACACCTGGACGAAGCACGTTGGCGGACATCTACAACATCGCGACGACGCAAGAATCCATTTCGTCATGTACGAGCGCTTGGTCGACTCGCCGCAGGAAGAAATAACCGATCTCACTCGGTTTCTCGGGCTCGATCTCGAACGTGAGCAGCTCGATCGCGTCCTCGCGAAGACCTCCTTCGGTGAACTCAAACAGGTGCAACCCAATCACCTCGTTGCCGGCAGTTGGGGACAGTGGCGCGATGCGTTGAGCAGCCATCAGGTTCGTCAAGCACGCAGCCTGGCGGGACCGCTGTTGGAGTATTTCGGTTACCCGCCGGATAATCGCGCGCTCGGTGGATGGTCGCTGTGTGAGATACGGTCCAGCCCAAACGTTACCTGAGCGGAGCGCAATCCGCGGGTTCTGCGATATTGCCCCCTTCCAGCCACGGAAGTTGTTTCAAGCCCTCATTCAGGACGTGTCTTGTTCGGCTCCAGTCTGTTCGGTCTGTTCTAAGTGGGTGCGCGGGTAGGGAACGCGTTCTCCGACGATATACCATCGCACCGAATCGGTCCCTAAACTACAGCAACTCCTGCGCGAGGAACCGT
This sequence comes from uncultured Enterobacteriaceae bacterium, assembly GCA_964523765.1. Taxonomy (GTDB): domain Bacteria; phylum Pseudomonadota; class Gammaproteobacteria; genus UBA11873. The sequence goes on along the minus strand of CAZFZX010000015.1, from coordinate 36,451 downwards.
GCATCGTCGGGCTTGCTGACCGCGACGATCATCGTTCCGACCTCTTTGCGCGCGTGCGCGGCTTTCCAGGCCGCGAGCTGCTCGCGAATATGGCCTTCGGGCCCAACCAACGCGGACTCATCCACCAGCTGATCCGGAACCGCCTCGGCGGCGGCGTCTTTCGCGCCGGCCAGATACAGGTCTTGGATTTTGACTGCCGCCTCTTCGTACCCGAGCATCTTCGCGTAGTCGTTGTAGAAATTCTTGGCGCGCGCCCCCATACCGCCGATATAGAGCGCGAGTCCGTGTTTGATCTGCATGCGGCACTGAACAATGTCGTCACCCATCGCCATCCGAACAAACGGCGCAACATCAAAATTGTCCAGCGATTTTCCACCGCCGGCGTTCGCGAATCCGACTTTCAACGGCTCGGCGAAAACATCGAAACGTTCGGGGTTCATCCACACCGGCAAGATCCCGTCAGCGATTTCCGCCGCGACCTTCACCCCGGCCGGCGTAAACGAAGCCATATAGATCGGCAATGTCGGATCACCGTGCAAGATACTTTTAAGCGGCTTGCCGAGACCCGTACTCCCGGGTCCGTTATACGGGATCTGGTAATGTTCACCCCCGAAGACGAGCGGGCCTTCGCGTTCGAGTATCTGTCGAATGATGCTGATGTATTCCCTGGTGCGCGCGAGTGGCTTCCCGTAAGCATTACCGTACCAACCCTCCACGACCTGCGGCCCGGACGGCCCGACGCCTAGAACGAAACGGCCTCCGGAGAGTTGGTCCATAGTCATCGCCGTCATTGCCATATTTGCCGGCGTACGCGCGGGCACCTGACAGATCGCGGTCCCCGCCTTTAGTTTTGTCGTGCGCGCCAGGATCCACGCGAGCGGCGTGATCGCGTCTGACCCCCAAGCCTCGGCCGACCAGACGGAATCGAACCCCGCCGCTTCCGCCTCGAGAATCATATCCATCGGGAGTTGATATTTGGCCCCCGAATAGCCGATCATCAGCCCTATCTTCATCACTGTTTTCCTTACGTTTTTCTCAAATTTGTTGTCGCCGCGAGATCATCTGACCGCCGGCCCATTCACCGGATATCGTCGAGAATTTCGCCGAAACGTTCGACCTGTTCCAGGCACTCGCTGCGGGAAGGATAATGCTGACCCGGATTAACCGGGTTGCGGGTACGGATGCACAACCAGTCGGGGTTGGCTTTCTCTTTCATTTCACCCATGCGGTCGATCCATTTCTGCTTGTTGCCGAGGCACAGAAACATATCTTCGATACTCTCTAACGTGTCGCCGGCCTCCGCTTCCGGCGACAGACCTTTCTCGGAGTAGAAACTCCATTCTTTGACCCAGCGGTGCGCGTGCTTTTCCCGAATATCCCGCTCGTCCCCCAACCACCCTTCGAAGCCTACGGTGACCTCCCAATTCTCCTTCCCGCGCTCTGCGGCGCGTTCGCGCATGGTCTTCACGACCGGTCCGAATTCGTCAACGTGCGGCGGAAATCAAAAGCACCAACCCTCGTAATCTAATGCGCGCTCCATCGCTTTCGGCGCAAACGCACCGATCCAAATAGGGGGCCGCGGCCGCTGATAGGGTTTCGGCGTCATGCGCACGCCCTCGTATTGGAAGAACTCGCCGTCGTAGTTGAACTCGTCTTTCGTCCACGCGCCGATGATGCAGTCCATCACCTCTTCGAAACGCCGCCCACGACCCGCGAACGGTACGCCGAAGCACCGGAAGTAGTCCGGGTGATAGCCGACACCGGCGCCGAAGGTGAAGCGTCCGCGACTCAGGTTATCGATCGCTGCCAGCGCTTCGGCCAAGTGCATCGGGTCGTGAAAGGTCGGTTGAATGACCGTGCAGGCGAGTTGCACACGCTTCGTGCGTGCAGCGAGCGCCGTCAACATCGTGACCGTATTCGGCCACCAGGTTTCGGGCCGCTGGTGGCGCTCCGGAACCCAAATACCATCGAACCCAACCTCCTCTGCAAGCTCAGCTTCGGCGATGCAATGTTCCATCGCATCGGCCACTTGCGCCGGTGCGGGTGCCTCAACTTGGTCGTATTCGCCGAAATGGGTATCAGACATGAATGCGATCTTCAAAGATTAGACCTCCCTCCGTTTGCTTACTGCTACAGACTCAACCAAACCCGCACGATTTGGTGACACAAACCGACGCCATTGTATACAATCCGGGTTCAAACGATCCGAAATCGGACCTCCGCGACCCAATGATGACGGCCGCCGTGATCCGGGGAGCCCGGCAATCCGTCGCTCAGAACAGCGGATCCGACGCCAACGCTACTTAAGGGAAGCCGATCCATGAGACTCGCGACATTTACCTATGACGGACATACCCGCGTCGGCCGCGCCGAAGGCGATGTGCTGATCGATTTGTCACACTCCGGTCTACCGACGGAGATGTGTGCGTTATTGGCCGCGGGCGCAGAGGCGATGGACACCGCGGCAACGGCGGCGGGCGCAGAAATTCCTATTGCGGAGGTCGAATTGATGCCGCCGGTATTGCGGCCCCCAAAAATCCTGGCGATCGGACTCAACTACGCCGACCACATCGAAGAGACGGGAATGGATACGCCCGAATTCCCGATGTTCTTCAACAAACAATCTACTTCGGCCAATGGGCCTTATGCACCCTGGCACATGCCGCGGGTATCGGACAAGCTGGATTACGAGGGGGAACTCGGGTTCGTGATCGGGCGCCGCTGCCGGCACGTACCGAAAGAACGCGCCGCCGACGTCATCGCCGGTTATTGCGTATGTAACGATGGTAGTGTGCGCGACTGGCAGATGCGGGCGCAAACCTTCACGCTCGGAAAATCTTTCGATACGCATTGTCCGTTCGGACCATTCATCGTGACCCCCGAAGAAGTCGGCGATCCGCACGACCTGGATTTGAAGACCTGGGTCAATGGCGAACTGCGCCAGGATACCAACACCAGACACCTGGTATTCGATTGTTTCGAACAAATCGAGACCCTGACCCAGGCATTTACGCTCGAACCGGGGGACCTCATCCTGACCGGAACCGCGAGCGGAGTCGGAATAGGGTTCAAACCACCGCGGTTTCTCGCGGTCGGCGACAAGGTGCGCGTCGAGATCGAAAAACTCGGCTATATCGAAAACGAGGTCGTCCCGGAGCCGGAGTCCACGGCATCGTTTTAGCGGCGGAAGCCGCCCGCAGTTTGATTTGAATCAATTGGCCCCCGCCGCCCGCCGATCTATTCTGAGGGCCGGCGGCCGTGCAGCATCACCGTCATAGCGGCCCCGGATCGAGTCCGAGGTGACGGATCCGGTATCCAGTAGATAAAGCGCGCCGCAGGCGGACATTGTTTAACTGGCCCCCGGGCCAAGCGGGGGTGACGGGTATAAGCACGAAAGTGCAGCATCTTTTGGAGCGCATATTTAGTGGGTAAAACGAAATGAAACTAAGCAATTACGCCCGTATGCGGCGATGCCCGCACACCAAGGGCCTGCGATATGGCAAGCCATAGCGTTAACACCTACCGGGTGTTTGCGCCGGTGATTCGTTGGACGCCCAATCGACGCGCCTGAAATGTCCACAAACAGCGAAGCCCAAACGCTTTTTGATCGCGGCCTCATCGAACGCTACAACGTCGCGGGTCCGCGCTATACGTCCTATCCGACCGCAGTGCAGTTTTCTCCGGAATTCACCAGCGACGACTACCTAAGCGCGGTAGAAAGAAGCAACGAAGATATTCAGCCGGCGCCCTTGTCTCTCTACGTACATCTACCGTTCTGCGACACAGTTTGCTATTACTGTGCGTGCAACAAAATCATTACGCGCAACCGAACTCATGCAGCAGGATATCTCGATCGCCTGTTCGTAGAAATAGAACGCCAGGGCGCCTTGTTCCCACCTGAGCGGCGGGTCAAGCAAATTCATTGGGGCGGCGGCACGCCTACTTTTTTTTCCGACGAGCAAATGAAGGAATTAATGGCCGTGACCAAGCGCCATTTCTCCCTGGCCTCCGCCAAGGAAGGTGAATATTCCATCGAAATCGATCCGCGAACCGTCTCGGCCGAAACGCTGGCGGTGCTGGCAGAGATCGGCTTCAACCGTATCAGTATGGGCGTTCAGGATTTTGACGGAAACGTGCAGAAGGCCGTCAACAGAATACAACCGAAAGAACAAACGCTATCGGTTCTGAGGGCGGCACGCCATGAAGGATTCCAGTCCGTCAGCATGGACCTCATCTACGGCCTGCCTTGCCAGACTACGGCAAGTTTCAGTGAAACGCTCGATGCCGTGATCGCGGCGGCGCCGGATCGGCTTTCGGTTTTCAACTATGCGCACCTGCCTGAGCGCTTCAAGACCCAGCGACAAATCGATCAAAACCTACTCCCAAGCCCGGCAACCAAACTCGAAATCCTACAACTGTGTGTGGAGAAGCTGCTTGCAGCCGGTTACCTGTATATCGGCATGGACCACTTCGCCAAACCTGACAATGAACTCGCGCTCGCCCATAGCGCCAAGACCATCACCCGCAATTTTCAAGGGTATTCGACCCACGGCGATTGCGACTTAATAGGGCTCGGCATGAGCGCGATCGGTAAGGTCGATAACTGTTACGCGCAGAATGCGAAGTCGATCGCGGACTACTACGCCGGCATCGACGCCGGCGGCCTGCCGCTGACGGGCGGCATCGAACTGAGCGCCGAAGACATTTTGAGACGTGACGTTATCAATCATCTGATTTGTGACTTTGCCCTGGATGTCGAAGCGATAGAGACACGCCATGGCATCAGGTTTTGGTCGCACTTCGAGCCGGAGTCGCAGCGGTTGGAGCCAATGACGAAAGACGGCTTGCTTTCGATCTCGCCGGCGTTCATCGAGGTCGCGCCGCCCGGGCGATTGTTGATCCGCAATATCTGCATGGTGTTCGACACCTATCTCGATGCAGCTGGGCAACTTGGAAAATTCTCGAGAGCTATTTAGGGATCAAGACGGTAGTGGCATCGCGACGATGACGTAACGAAAAAGGCCGCCGCTCTCCAGCGCATCGAACGGATAGCACGTGATCAGCGTCAATTTGTCGGCGGCCCCGGCGGCGAGCACCGAGGTGTCGTCTTCGTGCACGATGTGGATGCCGCTCACCGCGTAGGTCACCACCTCTCCGGCAATCCGTTCGACCGTTATCTCATCGCCGCGACGCAGCTCTCGCAGGTACTTGAAGTGGGTATCCCGATGCCCGGCGATCACAGTGTTAGCGCCCCCGCCGGGGAGCGCCGAACGGAACAGGTGTCCGGGACCGAACGCCAGTGCCGCACCGTCGGTTCCGGCCAACACGATCTGCTCAACACCGAGCCGCGCTATCCGCAGGCGGGCAACGGGCCATGTATCGGCCCACGGCCACGGGGGCTGTGGCGCACCGAAAGCGCCGGTTTGAAGCCAGGCCAGATTCAATAGCTGTTGGGCCAGTATCGCCTTCGCGTGAACTACCGCACCGTCGGCCAGAAGCAGCCCGCCGCAGGCGAAAATCGACCCGACGAATAGCTGAAGGCGCATGGCTCAGTGCCGCCTCGGCGCCCACCGCCGCATCGCCACGAATAGCACCGCCGACACCAGCAATAGTGCTGCCCCGCCGAGCATTTTGGCCATTGCCGGAGTCGCGGTACGCGGCAGTCGCCCGAATACCTTCGCATGGTTCCAGCCGGCCGGAAGGTTGGTGGGGACGTTAATCGTATTCGCGGCGCCGACCCGCGGCCGCGCCGGTGTCACGTCTACTGCAACGAGACTCGTATAGCGGCTGGCCAGGTGGTGAGCGAGAGCGGTTTCGACGACTGCTCGACGGCCCGCGAGCGCACCCGCGCCCTCGCGTACTTGCTCCATCAGCGCCCGGATCTTGCGCCGCGCCCAAAGTACGTGCACACCGCGACGGCCCTGACCGCCGCGCAATTGCACTTCGGTGCGCCATAGCCGGCCGGCGATCTTGCCGCTTACGGCCACCCTCGCGGGAAGCTTCTCCGCCCGCATGCTTAGCAGCATCGGTTCGCCGGCGTAAAGATCGGGGATCCGCTGAGGCCACGACTCGATCTTTACATCGTTATCCCACTGGAGGGCGATCTCGTGCAACATGGGACTCGTTATCTGGTGAAACAACCTATCCATCTGCGATTGGACCTCTTCGATCGCGCCGATGTGGGTGAAGCCCCCCCGTCCATAACGTGCCGCACCGCGCATGAAATGCGAATTCGGCGCACTGCCGATCCCCACTGTAAACAGCCGTGCATCGCCGAGATCCGTTTTGATCCGATCGAACAGGGCGTCCTCGTTACCGACATTACCATCGGTAATGAAAACGACTTGCCGTACCGATCCTTCCTGCGCCGGAGGAGCCAAGGCCTGCGCCAACGCCGGCGCCATCACGGTGCCCCCGCCAGCTTCCAAGCGGTCAATATATGCGCGGCCCTGCCCAAGCGTGTCGGCCGAGACCGGCATCGGTCGCGCGTAAAGCGACGAAGTGCGCGAATTGAATTGAATCAGGTTGAATCGATCTCGCGGCTCGAGTTGCGCCAGCGCCGCTACCAGCGCCCGTTTCGCCTGAAGGATCGAACTGCCGTCCATAGAACCGGACGTATCGATCACAAATGAGACCTGCCGCGGCAACACGGTTTGGCTGCTGAACCGCGGGGGCGTCAACATCAACAACCCATATTCGTAACCGTCGTGCTTTTCGGCGAACAGCGCCGCGGTTGGTTCTAGGCCGGCCCGCGGCCGAAAACGTACGACGAAATCACGATCTGCCGGCGTATCCGGCGCCGCGAGCTTGACTTCGTAGCGCAGGGCGTCGTCAATTTGCACGTCGATCGGGTGGTACAGACTCTTGATCTCGTCGAGCGGTATACCAAGCTGCAGCTCGAGCCTGATTGTGACGGGATTGAGTTTCGGTCGACCCGGCTCGACAACAGGTGGCGTAATACGCGCGGCATCCACCACCTCCTCGGTGTTTGCGGCCCAGCCCGTCCCGGAAAACCGTGTGATTTTCGGCGTCCCCGGAATGAACCTCGGCCCGATGACCAGCGGGAAACGGATCTCAAACCGCCCCTCGGCGTACGCAAGTAGATGTTGGTATTCGATCTCCACCGAAACGGTTTCTCGCGGTCCTATATTCGCAACGGCCGTGGTGAAGACATTCGGCCTTTCCTGGGTGACCAGGCTGGCCCGTTTGCCGGCAGCCTTGGCCTTGGTATAGGCCTTCTTCGCCGCTTGACGCTCTTTGACGACGCCCTCGACCAAGCGCCCCCCGATCTCCATTCTCAGATGGTCTACCGCGGCATTTTCCGGCAGCGGAAAGACGTAAATTGCCTCGACCCACTGGTCACTGGCGTTTTCGAATTGCTGGCGAACCGTTGTACGGTTGATCAACCCGGTCACTCGCATACGTACCGCCGTGCGCAGCAACGGTGCCGCGACGAGTCCGTCGCCTTCGGTTCGCATTAGCAGGCGGCCGGCCTCTGTCTCGCCGGTCGCAAGGCGACTCAAGTTTTCTTCTTCGACGGCTGCGGCGGAAATACCGTGCCAGCTCGCCAACAAACCGCACAGACAGAACACAAGCTTCCTCGTCGAACGTTTTAACTCCGTCATGATGGCTCCTCGTCATGTTGCCTCGTTCAGCTCCATAACAATGAAGCCACAACAATGAGGAACCGATCGGCGCGAAACAGGAGCGCCGACGGGCGAATGATGGCAAGATTGTGGCGAGAAAGCCGCCTGAGCACGGAGCCGGAACGATGAGTGCCGATATCATCCATTACTTCGATTACAAAAGCCCGTATGCGTATCTCGCCCAGGACGAACTCTTCCGCTTGAGCGCAGAAGAAGGAATCACCGTCGAATGGCGACCCTACACGCTCGACATACCAAATTATCTCGGCTCGGCGGAAATCGATGCCGACGGCCGCGTAATCGCGGAGTCGCGCAACGCGCACCAATGGCGTCGAGTTAAGTATTCCTATATGGATTGCCGGCGAGAAGCCAATCGTCGGGGTCTGAGATTGCACGGACCGCGCAAGATTTTCGACAGCTCCATCGCGCATATCGGATTTCTGTTTGCGAAGGCGCACGGCGACTTCCGCTCATACCACGATGCGGTGTTCGTGCGATTTTGGCGCCGCGAACTCGATATCGAAGACCCGCAAGCGATCGAAGCGACGCTTCGCGCCTGTGACATCGATGCCGACGCGTTTCCGGCCTTCGCCGACAACAAGGGCCGACAACTCCACGACGCGAATCAGCGCGATGCGGAGGAACGCGGCGTTTTTGGGGTGCCGTCCTATTTAGTGAGCGGTGAGTTATTCTGGGGCGCGGAGCGCCTCGAAGGCGTACGGGAAGCGGTGCGCGTACAACGCACACCGCCGAAGAGACGACGCGTTTAAGCGGCATCCCGATCGTATCCAGAATTGAGTTGTAACTTCGGCCGCGTGGGTCCAGAATAGCGGGCATACGCCCGATATTGGAAACCTTCATAAGGTGGAAGTGAAATAATAAGTAGATGGGGCGGTGGCAGTGATACCCGTTGCTGCTCCACGATCGCAGTGCCCGCGTCGCAGACTCTCTCTTTATCTCATGTTATTGAAGATCCAATTGCCGCTTACTCTCGCCCGCTTGGCATCAATGCGGCCCTGGTTGAACCGAATTTCCTCGAATGTTTGTGACCGAGTAAACCAACCCGTGTGTGCGTGCCGGTGTACGGGTTCGGTTGTCCTGCTTGCGGCACCCAATAGGAGATTTTTCCTGCGATGAATATCTATGTCGGCAATCTGTCGTACGACATGAGTGAAGAAGATCTGCGTAATTCGTTCGAGGACCACGGTGCCGTCGACACGGCAAAAATCATCATGGATCGCGAGACCGGTCGTTCGAAGGGCTTCGGCTTCGTCGAAATGCCCGACGATACGGAAGCACAAGCCGCGATTCAGGAACTCAACGACGCGATGGTGAACGGCCGGCCGTTGCGTGTAAACGAAGCGAAACCCCGCCGCGAATCCAGCCAGCGGAGGGGACCGCGATAGCGCGACCTCCATAGCGGTGCACTAACGGGAAAGGAGATCCCTGAGTCGCGGATCCCGGGCAAAATCTCGGGGTTTCAGTGAGTGTCCAACGGGGCGGCGGTGACGGCCCGCGCGAAGTTCCCTATGGAAGGGACACTCATTTCGTGGGCGTGGCGGGCATGAACTGACGGCTCAGCTACCCTCTCGCAATTTGTACCGCTGAATCTTACCCGTCGCGGTCTTCGGCAAATCGGACCGGAACTCTACCCAGCGAGGATACTTCCAGAGTTCAATGCGTCCTTTTACGTATTCCTTCAATTCTTCGGCGAACGCACCGCTTGGATCGCAGCCGTCACACAACACGACGAAGGCCTTGGGTTTGATATTGCCGTGCTCGTCCGCGTTACCGACGACCGCGGCTTCCAGCACTTGCGGATGGGTAATGAGGGCCGCTTCGACATCGAACGGAGACACCCAATTGCCGCCCGACTTGAACATGTCATCGGTGCGGCCGCAGAATCGATAGTACCCTTCATCGTCGAGGTAGTATTTGTCACCCGTGCAGGTCCATTCGCCGACAAAGGTCCGGACAGTCTTATCGCGCTGATTCCAATACCCTTCGGCGCTCGACCCGCCTTTGACCCGCATCTCGCCAATCTCTCCGGGTGCCACCTCACCGCCGTCCTCGTCGACGAGTGCGACCGCGTAGCCTGGAACCGCGACACCCGACTTGCCGTAATGAACATCGTCGGTACGGTTACTCAAGAATATGTGCAGCATTTCTGTCGACCCAACGCCGTCGATAACGGGAACGCCGAAGCGCTCCTGCCAGCGCCGCCCTATGTCCTCCGGCAAGGCTTCGCCCGCCGATACGCACAGGCGTAAACGGCTCGAACCCAGCGCCGAACTGCTCTCCTTGTCGCCCAGTACGGCCGCGTACAAAGTCGGTACGCCGAAATAGATCGTTACCTGATCGCGCTGCAGTAACGACATCACCAGTGCCGGGGTCGGCCGTCCAGCCGTGAGCACGGCCGTTGCACCGATCGACAACGGAAACGTCATGCCATTGCCGAGACCATAAGCAAAAAAGAGCTTCGCGGCCGAATAGACGACGTCGTCGCCGCGGATCCCGAGCACCTGCCGGCCGTAGGTTTCGGCTGTGTACGCCAGGCTGCCGTGCAGATGTTTGACGCCTTTCGGATTGCCCGTAGACCCGGACGAATACAACCAGAAGGCAACGTCGTCAGCATACCTCTCAGCCGGCGCCAGTGTCGCCGAAGCCTTGGCGGCGAGTTTATGCAACGGCTCGTGCCCGTCTATCCCGCTCCCGACGACTACAACCTGACGCAAGTGTCGCTGCCCCCCGAGAATGGGTGCCACCATCGGATACAAAGCGGCGCTGACCAGAAGCACTTGGGCCCGACAATCGTCGAGAATGTAGCCGTGGTGTTCGCTGGCAAGCAGGGTATTGATCGGAACAGGGACCAGACCAGCTTTGACCGCACCCCAGAAAACCGCGGGGAACTCGATACTGTCGTTCATGATCATCGCGACCCGCGCTTCCGGGTTGAGTCCGAGCGACGTCAACACATTGCCCGCCCGGTTAACCCTGGCCGCCAATTCACCGTACGAATACGCGCCATCGTCGTCGATGATCGCCGTTTTGTCGGCACGACCCGCCTTCACGTTGCCATCGATAAAATGGCTCGCCGCATTGAACTCGCGCGGAAGTACCGGCACCCCGTTTTCGCTCAGCAGTCTGTCCAAAACTGGCTCCTCTCAAATTCTCGCAATAACAGCGTCGCCCGGGGTGACGTATTCTCTAGTCGTCGAGGAAATCCGGGTACTCCCGGGCGACCGACATCGTGAAATTCGCAGGCCGTTTCTCCAAAAAGCTAGTTACGCCTTCACGCGCATCGGCGCCCCCGCCCATATAGTAGAGCGCCATCGACTCCTTGCGAAACGCGTCCGCCGGGTCCGCCGCTCCGAGCATTTGCCACAGCAGGCGGCGTACGATCGCCGCCGAGACGGCGCTCGTCTTGTCCGCAATCGATCGCGCGATTTCCTGTGCCCTCGGCAGTAGCGCTTCGGGTGCCAGCAGCTCGGAGACGAGTCCCTTATCGAACGCTTCTTCGGCACTAAAAACGCGACCCGTAAGGAACCAATCGAGCGCCTGATTGATACCGACGACGCGCGGAGTAAACCAAGAACTGCACGCGTCCGGTGCGATTCCGCGCTGCGTGAACACGAAGCCCATTTTCGAAGCCGTACTCGCGAGGCGGAAATCGCAAGGTAAGGTCATGGTCAAACCAACGCCGGTTGCCGGCCCATTGATCGCTGCGATAACCGGCTTGCGGCATCGAAAAATCCTTTGTGTAAGTTCGCCGCCGCCGTCCCGATGTGTTTCGAGATCGTGTTTGTCCGTACGATCAAAAGTGTCGGCGCCCGCGCCGAGATCCGCGCCCGCACAAAACCCGCGCCCGGCCCCCGTTAGGATTACTACGCGAACGCCGTCGTCGGCATCGACCTCGTCGAAGGCGGCCAACAATTCCTCATGCATGGTCAGGTTATAGGCGTTGAGGCGCTCGGGGCGATTGAGGGTGATCGTCATCACCTTGTCCTGCGTGCTAATGAGTAGCGTGGATGTCGTCATCGGCAATCCTCTCGTTCGTCATTCCAGACGCATTGATTTCTCTGGTCGGCCGGCACATCCAAGCGCAAACAAAGGCACCGCGAGCAACGGTCCGTCGCCCAGCGCCTTCCTACCGGTTTCCGGTTCTCAAGAGACGGTCGAGTATCGTACGATGTTAGGTGAACGAGATCGAGCGGACGGAGAAAATCGCGATCCACCGTGGGTCTTCCAGTAGTAGTATCGCATCGTTCGTTTCGACGTTCGAAACAACTTGTCAGCTGAATCGCGATCGCTCCGCGTGCCCCAAGAGGGGCAGGAAGGAGCAATCGTTCATCTCGATCTTGGCCGGAACGACGCACTACTAAGTAGGAGTTTTCTTCTGTGAAAATCGATGTCCACACGCATTTCTTGTCCAAGAAAATAGCCCAGACGCTCGAAAAACGGAGTGATTTTCCCTATACACGACTGGTCGATGGCACCTACCATTTTCATTGCTGCCAAGGTCTAACGATCCCCATGGCTCCGGCTTTGTATGACGTAAGGACCAAACTCGCGCATATGGACGAAACAGGCATCGATATTTCCATTCTAAGCCTTGCGATACCAGGTCCGGATCGCGTCGGGGGCGCGATGGCCGACGATTTAGCTCGGATCGCGAATGATTTGTTGGCCGAACTCATCGCCGCTCACCCGGAACGCTTCTGGGGTTATGCGACCTTGGGTTTCGGCGATATGGAAGCGACCCTCAAGGAACTCGACAGATGTTTTTCGACGCTCAATTTTCGCGGTCTTCAACTCTATTCCAATATCAACGACAAACCACTCGACTCTCCCGAGTTCCGTCCCGTTTTCGCGCGCATGGCGGAGCTTAAACGTCCCATATTCATTCACCCGACCGTACCTTTGAATCGGAATTTCCTGATGGACCTCGTACCGGTCCCCGTACTGGCGTTTATGGTGGACAACACCTTGGCGGCAATGCGTTTGGCCTTATCCGGTGTGTTATCCGATTATTCCGACGCGCCGATCATTATTCCCCATGTGGGCGCTACCGTTCCCTATCTGATGGGACGATTAAACGGAATGCTCGGCGATTTCGGAGGCGATGAGGCCGTGAAAGAGCCGGGGCGATTTCTCAAAAAGCTATATATGGACACGGTCGCCTACGAGCCGGAACCACTCGACTGGTGCCTGTCGCTCATGGGTGCCGACCAACTGTTACTCGGCACCGACTATCCCTATGGCCCTTGGCGAATACCCGTCGAATTGGCCGAGAAACTCTCCTGCTCTGACGATGAACGCGAACAGATATTACACGGGAACGCCGAACGGTTGTTTACGGGTCAGCACAAGATGACCGGATAAAGGCGGCGCGCCCGATCTACGGGTTCGTTTATTCCGCGGCCAGGTCTGCCAAACCCTGTCGCTGACTGGCCGCGACGATCTTGCCCGCCGGCCGCGCGTGGGTCGCGTCCAGTGCCCCCTGAAGGCCAGGCACGTCGGCGACAATGTCCCAGTCGTAAATCGCCTGGGCGACAGGTGCCGCATAGCAGAACGCATAGGCGGCGACGATATCGGCAAGAGAGAATTCTTTGCCCGCGATATAGGGGTCGAACTTACCCAGTTGCTTCAGCGCGCTGACCGCGTTCTCGAGAACCGGTCTGGCTTCTTCAAACGCCGCGTCCGACCGCCCTCTCCCATAGTAGATCTCGGGGTAATTGCGGCGCGCGGCCAGTTCCACATAGAGTTCACATTCCTTCGTCAGTTCGCGTACGCGAGCACGCTCGAAGGGGTCCGGCGGCAGTAGCGACGGGTTGGGCTGTAAGTCTTCCAAATACTCCATGATCACGTTGGCTTCGGTGAGAAACCCTTGTTCGGTGTCAAGAACCGGCACCTTGCCCATAGCGCTCTTGGCCTTGAAGGCTGCCTCTTGCGTTGGCATTTCGGGAATGATCTCGAACTCCATGCCTTTTTCCAACAACACGAAGTGGACCATCTGAACGTAGTTGCTCGCCAAAAATCCGTACAGTCTGAACATGGGTCTCCTCCATCTGATTCACATATCCCCCGCAAATAATCGTATCCGCGCGGAGGAGAGAGGCGACACCCATAACGGACTTAGGGGAAACTGCCCACCTAACAACGTGGTCAGACAAACGATTCTGCCGCTTTACGCAACCGAAATAGACCTTCGATCGAGTCTGACCCTATTGATCCATTGTTCAGCCCGGGGCGAGCGCTTCCAACAGGTCCCAGTGCCACTGCTTCGACACCGCACTGTCGGGGCGATAATCCTCATTTGGGTTGCACGGATAGAGCGCCAAGTGCGACGCGCCCGCCTCGTAATACGCATCGAGTTTCGTCTTCAGGGTCTCGGCATCGCCCCAGGCACAGATAGCGTCGATCAAGCGGTCGCTGCCCTGCTCCCAGTCGCGCTCCTCGAAGCCGAGACCGGCCCACACCTTATGGTAAGGAGGAAGCGACAAGTAAAAAGCGCACGCCCGCCTTGCCAACGCCCTTGCGCTCGCCGGATCGGCGTCGAGTACGCAGCGCACCGCGACGTGCAGTTCCTTGTCGGGGCCCAGAATGTCTCGCGCCTGTTTGACCGTTTCGGGCGCTTGCAGAAAGAGAAACGAACCGTCGGATTTTTGTGCCGCCAACCGCATCAACTTGGGACCATGGCCGGCCACGATCACGGGCGCCGGCGTAGCAGCGCGCGGGCTTTCGATCGGTGCGACGGCGAGGCGGTCGAGATAGGCGCGCATCTTCGGGACGGGCATTTGCCACTGGTGACCGCGGGGTTCGACCAGCAGGGGATGAGAGACACCGAGCCCGAGCGTAAACCGCCCGCCTGACAACTCCGCCAGACCGTTGGCCGCTTGGGCGGCGGAATCGGCGTCGTGCGCGTAAATATTGGCGATCCCGGTGGAGATTCGTACGCGCTCCGTCTTAGCGAGGAGGAATCCGCAGGTCGAAAATGGCTCTCGCCCGAAGACCTCCGGCACCCATAGTTCATGATAGCCGAGGTTCTCGAAACGTCGTACGGCCGCGACGAGATCCGCGCCATTGGTTCCTTCCGTCCATTGCATGAGTCCTAAAGGTTTTCTCACTACTCTCCTCCCCTTTTCGCCGTCGGCGCCAGCAGGTAGCAAACACCCCGACGGTCGTTAGCTCAAATTATTTCTCGTGGTACCGTCTGACGTATCGCGGCCTTCGTCATTTGTAAGCGCGCTCTGCCCAAAATCTAATCGGCATTTTGAAACACGTTTCACCTTTGTCGTGTTCCAGGGACCGTTACCAAATCGCCGCCGAGTGTCGCTATCTGCCAAATAGATGGAGTCCGTGCGCGCCGGCTACGGCTCCGAGCACCGCTACCACGCTCAGACTCAGCAGTATTGTATGCATTCGGTGCAGCAGAACAAAGGCGCCCGTGTCGTCCCGCACAGCACGCTCGTGGAACTGCCGATGCAGAAACAAAGGTTCCAGGACAAAAAGGGCGAGCGTAAAAATCGCCCAAATCAAGGTCATCAAGTGCATCCACCAGAACGTAAGGTCCTGATACCGCGCCCACGCATCGAGAAAATCGACCATCAGGAAACCACTAATACCGGTAGCGAGCGTTATCCAGCGCGCCTGCCGGGCGAAGCGCCCTTCGAGTCGTTCGAACTGCGCGAGGCGGGCACCAGCGTCGCCGTGTTGTCTCAGCGCCGGGATCAAGACGGTTGTTACAAAGGCGACGCCGCCGATCCAGAACACGACACCGAGGACATGGATCGCGCGCGCGATCGTGAAGAGTTCGTAGTTATCCAAATGCAATACCCTCGTTCGATTTTATCATGCGCCCGTGGTTGCATGACTAAAATGCCACTCCAATTGCACAATTGCCGCGAAGTTCCACAGCATGTGCATGAGCAGCGGCGGATACAAAGAACGCGTCGCCAGGCGCGCGTAGACTAATGCCATCCCGAGGACGAAAACCCAGGCCATATCGTAGAATTGATATTGCACATGGGTCACGGTCCACAACAAGGACAAAAGCACCATCGACGTCGTCTGGTTTAAGGGCGACTCGATCCAGGTTCTGAGAATGTAACCGCGATATAATACCTCTTCGAGTACCGGACCGAGGACAACGACGCTGAGCGCAAACACTACGCGGTGATCGACACTCGGATAGGCGGTTGCCACCCACTCAGGGATCTCCGGTTGACCCGTCACCAGCCCGATACCGTAGGACAGCAACATTAACACGAGCGTTAACACCGCCCACCGCGCGAGCACGGCGGCCGATACGCTATTCAATGCCAGGTACTCGGAGATGTCGCGGCGCCGGTTCCGGATCGCTACGCTTAGCAAAGCGAGTACGATGGGCAGCGCTAAAGGAAACGCAAAAGCCACAATGTCGCCGTCGGATAAGATCTGGTGCTTCGCGTGTTCATCGAGATAGCCGCCACTGTTCGTGGTCGTCGTGATCGCGATAGCCGTCGCGACAACGACCTGGGCGGCCGTGATCACCATAAAACCCGCGGCGAACCACAGCAATCCGGAAAACACGTTGGACCAGCGACGTGGGGGGAATCGAGTGTTCATGGTTGCGAGAAAATTAGCCGGCAGACCCTACGGTGTCCATACGCGTACCGTGAGTGGCCAAGCGACCCGCCATGATCGCGCCGGGTCGCCCCAGGCATCGCGCAAGGCTTCATAGCTGAATTCTACCGGTTTTTCACCATTGCGATCCTCGTAGCGCTTCGCCGCCGACCAAGTTTCGAGATAGCCGAGAAGCCGATCGAACGTCCAGTCTTCGGTCATCTCGAAGGACGGGCAGGCAAGCTCCGAGAAAGGTAAGTCGAGCCCCCGATAGCTGGCCTCGACGAGTTCACGCCCCGGTGGCCAGTAGCCGCCTAGGACGTCGTGATAGAAGCGGTCGATCACGGTATCGAGCGACGGCGTGACGTGCAGAAGGTTATACGTCCAGGCCGCGATCAACCCGCCCGGTTTCAGTACCCGCGCCGACTCGGCGGCGAAAGCGTGGAGATCGAACCAATGCAGCGCCTGCGCCACCGTAATGAGATCGACAGAATCGGCCTCGAGACCCGAATCTTCAGCGGTGCGAACCCGGTAATCGACCCGCTGAGCGGCAACGGCCTCGGCAATTTGGGCAGCGCTCGCATCGGTCGCGATCACCTCGGAAAAGTGTGTAGCAAGGCCAGCCGTCGCCTGACCCGAGCCCGTCGCACAATCCCAAACGCGGTCGCAGGACGGTGCAACACCGGCCAGATACGCGAACAGCGCGGAGGGATAGTGCGGTCGGTGGCGACCATAACCGCTCGAGTCGCGCGAGAAGTGATCGGAAAAGTCGCGATCGGTCAAACGAAGCGCAGCCGTCGTTGGGTGGGCAATTCAGTTCGCCGTTGGATCCTGGATCCATGCCCGACCGGCATCAGCGCCGGCAAAGACCATCCACCAGGTCAGGATCCGATCATCATCGCAACGGATGTGGCGCGAAGCCGTCATGGAATGTCCCGATTTCGTTACGTCGGTACCGGTCAATTAGCCGATGCAGGCTACGGGCCCACCCCCGGCGTGTCAACAAAACCGGGCAATGACCTATTCTCCGATTTCTGCCCATCGCCTGAGATTCCTTATACTCGCTCCTCAACCCGACTACAGCGAAACATTATCATGGATTACCGATACATCGAGGTTCGCCGCGAGGGCGCTATCGCGACGGTTACTTTTCTTCGACCCGAGAAGGCGAACGCGTTGAACTACGCGATACTCGCGGAGATCGAGCAGGTCGCTCTCTCGTTTCGGGAAGACGTCGAGACGCGCGTCGTCATCTTCACCGGCGCCGGCAAACATTTCAGCGCCGGCTTCGACCTGACCGATCCCAATACGGAATACGAGGGACCGTTGGTCCTCAAACGCCGGCGCAACCGGATTGGGGCGCGCGTCATCAGCGCACTCCACGACATCGATCAAATCACCATCGCCGCCTGGAACGGAGCGGCGATGGGAGGCGGCGCCTGCATCCCTACCGCACTCGATTTTCGAGTCGGCGCGGCGAGCTGCGTGATGCGCTACCCGGAAGTCGACCTCGGCATGAATCTCATGTGGCAGAGCCTACCCTTGTGCGTGCGCCTCGCCGGACCGGCGCGCGCAAAGCGCCTGGTGGTCGGCGGCGAAACCATCGCTGCACCGACCCTACTCGAATGGGGGATCCTGGACGATCTGGTCGACGACGATCAGTTGATGGCGCGCGCACGCGAGCTGGCGACGTTTTATGCGGCCAAGCCTCCAGTGCCGGCACAAATGATAAAACGCAGCATCAACCGCATCGCCGGCGCGTTGGATCAAAGCGTGATGGACATGGACGCGGATCAGAACCTTTTGACTCGCGGCACGCAGGACATGGCCGAGGCCGTGCGGGCGTATCTCGCCGGGGAAACCCCGGTGTTCAAGGGTGATTAAGATTTTCAGCGAATCGCGGTCAATCGCGCCCAGCCTCCATAATTTTTTCGGCAAGCAGCGCGGGCGCCGTGAAACACAATTCGTGACCGCCCGGCGTCTGCACCAGGCGAAACAGACCGAGTTTTTCCGATAGCCGCGGGTGCCAACCGAGACTCTGCGGCAAGGCCGTATCGTCGGTACTGTTAATGTAGGATTTCGGGATCGGCATGTCCGCCGGATTCGTGCAGAGTCTTATCGGATCGGTAAATGTCCGGTACGGATGCGGGTTCAATTGTGCGTAGGCCTTCTCGGCTAGCTCAGCTGTTCCGTCGTTGAAAAAGGCGTCGCGCCAAACCGGGTACGGCATCATCACCGATCCGTCCGGGGCCTGCAGCCCACCGAACAGCTCGACGTAGTGTGCAGGCACCATAT
This sequence comes from uncultured Enterobacteriaceae bacterium, assembly GCA_964523765.1. Taxonomy (GTDB): domain Bacteria; phylum Pseudomonadota; class Gammaproteobacteria; genus UBA11873. Next base: position 17,906 of record CAZFZX010000015.1, on the reverse strand, counting down.
CGTTGAGACTCTCGCCATCGTTGGGAACGAAAGCATTCCAATAGACCAGCCGGCGGATCCGCTCGGTGACGCGGTCGGCAGCGCCGGTGATCACCATACCGCCATAGCTGTGCCCGACGAGGATAACGTCGGTCGCGTTCGCAGATTCGATGAAATCGACCAACGAGTCGATCGCATCGGCGAGCGCTACGTCCTTGCGATCGCCCGGCGCGTTGCCCGCCAGTGTCGGCAACAAGACGTCGTGCCCTGACTGCCGTATCACCGTCGCGGTTTGCTCGAAGAGTGCACCGGTATGCCACCCACCGTGCACGATCACATAAGTCGCCATCAGTCGTTCCCCTCGCGTTTGTTTCGATTCGATCTCTACTCGAGGTGCCGCACGACCCGCGCCGACACCTTCTCGATTATAGACGCCTAGCGCTTGTCCAGCGCAAAAGTCTGCGGCATCCGTCCATCGTCATTATGGCACTCCTCGCAGACGCGGAATGGGCCAGACGATTCGCCGAGTTGCGCCTTTTCAATATGACAGGCATAGCAGAAGTCATGGAACATCGATTCCATCTGCATCGCTATGGTTTCTTCGTGCTTGTGGCACGAGTAGCAGGAGTCATACCCGGTATCGTCCTCGTAGTTGTGGTGACATTCAACGCAGCGCGCGCCCGTGTGTGCGAGGTGCTCGAATGCGACCGGCAGCAAGTCTGCTTGGCGCACCATCGCTTCCCGGTACATCACCAAGCACGCGACGGCGATCACTCCGGCGATCAGAGCTAGTCGCATACGGACTCCGGACAGGGATTCGCTTGTTCCTCTGCGCGCGACCCGGCCGTGGGGATCGCGAAGATAAGGATGCTGGCCAGCCATAAGAAAGTCAGAAGACCGACAAGGCGAGCACTGAAAGCCCGCCCTGTCGGTATTCGCAAGGCCGGGACGGTCCCAGGAGACGTCTCCCCATGCACCGTAGCGCGCGCCAGCGCGTGCCAGCTACCGGCGCCAATTGTGGCAAGACTCGGGCCGGCCGCCAGAACGACGAATACCGCCTTCTTGATCGGCGAATTGATATAGAAACCTGCGTCGACGACATGAAACGCCACCAACGCCATCGTCAACCCGGAGAAACCGCCGTGCCACAGCCGCCAGGAGCGGTAGCGCAAGTGAAAATCGATCCGATACAACGAGCTTAAGACAAGCACCAGGAGCATCACCGCCGCAACGATGGCCGCGAGCATCGACCACGGCGCAGAGAGCTTCAGATATTCGATGAGCACCGCGTCGATCAGCAGCAGCCCAACGACGTGGATCGCCGTCAATAGCAGCACGACGTAGGAAACGTCCCGATGAACGTAGAGTACAAAACGTAACGCACGAGGGTCGCCGCTGAAGTGTACCCAGACGCGCGGCGAGATCAACGGTACCGCGATCATCAAGCCAACTCCCAGCATTCCGACACCCATCAAAATATCCCACCACCAACCGTTCTGCGGTGCTACGGGATGGGTAAACAGGAGGATCAACGGGATTGTGACGGTTGCCAGGAAGCAGACACCCCAACGCGCCGGGATTTCTGCGCTCGCGCCGATGGCCGCGGCATTAACCGCAAGCTTCTTCGCCCCCCCGGTTGCCGCGCCGAACCCTTGCCGCCGTTCCATACTCAATTCCCTTCAGCCGTGTGGCTCCGTAGGGCGTGATGCGTCGTGCTCGCGGCCGTATACCGGCGGGCACGGGTAAGCGGTACGCCGAAAACCCTTGAGGGCGGTCTCAAAACTATCCGCGGCCGTGGAGAATTTTACGCCCGCTTCCCGTAAACCCAGCAGGTGTCTATCGTAATCCGCCGCACCCGGCAGTCGCGGTCGGTTGCCACACCGAAGCCGATCCCGGCCCTATCTTAGTGTTCCGTAGGAACAGACGCTATGTCGAGACAAAACCCGTCCTGCTAAACTTTCACGCGATCCGGTAGCCTTCGTCTATGCGGCGCGCGCTCATTGCACCTTTTGCCATACTGCTATGCAGCATTTGTCTGCCGTCAAGCGCGACCGTCGTGCATAAATGGGTCGACGCCGACGGGGTAACGCATTTTTCCGACGAGCCGCCCACGGGCATCGCCCTCGAAGTCGACACCGTCGAATTCAACGGCAACTTGCCGCCCCCGGTCGACACCCGGGACGATTACTATTCCATCGCCAACCAATGGAAACGCATGCGCGAAGAGCGCGAAGCAAAAACCCGGTTACGGTTGGAGTGGGCCCGGATCCGTGCGGACGCCTCCCCCGAAGTCTTGCGCGCCGAACCGCCGCCAGCACACGCGGCGACCTATTATCCGGTTGTTGTCGACCCTTACGCCCGCCATTACGGCGACTGGAGCACGGGCCGCCACCGCCACCACGTTCAGCGAGCGACTACCGCACGTGAGCCGCGCCGCCTAAAGCGTTTTGACCGCCACTTTTCCGCCCCGGGCTCGGGTTCTGGACGCGAAACATCGCGCCGGCGGGCTCGTACTGGCACCGGGATCCGAGGTGCGCGCCATGCCCGCGGCCGTTTGAGCTTCCGTTTAGACCCGCATCATTGAGGCGCCGCGGCGTCCGCGCGCCCTAGGCCCTCGCCGGATCCGCCGCTCCATGCAGTGGACTCGAAACCCAAGCCCCGATCGTGATGAGAATGCGATCGCATAACATACTGCGCCCTCACGAATTGCATGAAGTTGACCGAGCGGATAAGAAAATGCTCTTTCCGAGGAAAGAGCATTTTCATCCGATGCGAGGGACGACTCAGGGCGCTTCTCGCCGAGGAGAAATGCAGGCTAGATCTTGCCGTCGAGCCCCATTTGATAGTACTTGTGCGTCAGTTGGTCTTGATTTTCCAATAGCCAGTCGATCGATGGCTCGTTCGACATCGCTTTGTAGATGGCCTTGGCGGTCGCTTCTCGATGGATTTCGAACAATTTCTTATGATCCAGATCATCGTCCTCGGCGACGCTTGGATTGAGCCACACGGAAACGATGATGCCAAGCGCGTCGACTTTATCCTTGGGAATGTGCCCAGCGCGCACGGCATCCAGCACACCGTTGGCAATTGCGCCCTGCACCGTGCCCATCAGAATATTGGTATAGCGAGTGCTCTTAACCGTAACTTTACTTACCATCAGGGTCGCCGGGCGTACCATAATGTCGGTATTGAGGATCGCTAAAACCCGCGAATGACCTTTTACCTGGTCGCCGAGCAGCGTCCCGAACGCGACCCCCATCGGGCCGTCCATTTCGCCAATGGCGACTTCGGGTTCGGCGGCGGTTCCGGGCGGGCCGCCGGCGACCAGACATTCGCCTACGCGCATAATAATTCTGTCACTCATGATTGCATCGTTCTCCTCAAAGACAAATAGCGGCTAATAGTAACGAGTGCCGTGGAAAAACGAAACATTGTTACCCCGGTGGCAAGCCCGCATATTACGCGGAGGCGGCGTCGAAACGGTTTACACTTCCCGTCCACCAGCCGCTTAGCGTCCGTGTCGCAGACTTGGCGAGAGGACAATTCACGCCTGAACGATTTCTGCAAAAATGCGTGTTAACCCCTTAGCGACCTCATACGGAGTCTAGCTTTCCGATGTTTCGAATACTGCGCATCAGTGTTTTGCTCTACGTATTGCTCATCGTCGCGATGACCACGTGGTCGGCCCGCACGCGGAACACCGATTGGAAAGAGCCTCTGTGGGTCGCCCTCTACCCCATCAACGGCGACGCCAGCGACAGGAGCAACGATTACATTGAGACGCTTTCAGAAGCCGCTTTCCAACCGCTTGAAGCCGTAATGGCCAAACAAGCGAAGAATTGGGGCGTGCCTCTCGAGAAACCCATCGATATCAAATTCGCGCCCGAAATCGCCTCGCTACCACCCCCCCCCGCCGATGTCACCGAACCCACTCGCGGTCGCCTACTGGAGTCTGCGACTGCGGCTGTGGGCGTGGCATCACGACACCTTCGACGGACCTTCCGACATTCGCATATTTGTGGTGTTCCATGACCCGGACGAACACGCGAAACTGGCACACTCCCTCGGCCTGCAAAAAGGTTTTGTGGGCGTTGTCAACGCCTACGCCGACCGCAAATACGACGGTCGCAACAACGTCGTGATCGCGCACGAAGTCTTGCATACTCTCGGTGCAACGGACAAATACGATCCGCAGACGAACCAGCCGTATTACCCGGACGGCTTCGCCGAACCAGAACGATCCCCGCTCTATCCGCAGAAGTTCGCCGAATTGATGGCCGGCAGGATCCCGCTCAGCAAGAACGATGCAAAAATGCCGGGGAAACTTACCAGGACCATGATTGGCCGGGCAACGGCGACCGAGATCGGTTGGGTGAAACGCTAGAGAACTGTGCCGAAATATCGATCACTTTCGGTTTAAAGGCCGATTGCCGTAAATCATCACCGTCATACCGGCCCCGGATCAAGTCCGGGGTGACGGACCCGGTATCCAGCAGGAAAAGCCCGCCGGAGGCGGGACATTGTTTGACTGGACCCCGGATCAAGTCCGGGGTGACGGGAGTTGGAGTAACGATGAAAGCGAAGCATCTTTCGGAACACCTATTTAGCGTATTGCACCGACCACCAACACATTACCAAGTAAGCGCTCTTCGGGTAGTGCAATTACAGGCTAGGGCGGCTCAGGTGTCCGGATTGGCGTGCAGAACCCCGTCGTCGTAGAGCGCCTGGATTTCTGCCTCCGAATAACCCAGCATTTCGCTTAGCACCTCGGCGTTGTGTTCGCCAAGGTGCGCCGAGTCCAGTGGGATATTGTGGGGGTATTCGGAGAAGCGTAGCGGCATGCCCGGCAATTCGACCTCGCCGAATCTAGGATCCGAAACCGTCCTTATCGTGCCACGCTCCCGCAAATGAGGTTCGCGGACAGTTTCGGCGATGCTCAAAACGGGTGCGCAGGGTACGCGCTCTGCCCGCAATGCGGCAAGGATCTCATCGTCCGAGGATTTAGTATCCACCCACTCCTGGACGATGCGATTCACCTCGTCCTGCCTTTCGACGCGCCCGTCGTTGGTTTCGTAGGGCCCGTCGTCGGCGAGTTCCGGACGCCCCATTGCCGCGCATAACTGCTTCCACTGATTCCCAAGCGCGATAATGAAAATGTAGTGATCGCGCCCTTTGAACAAGCCGAGTGGGCACACGGCAAAATGGTGCATCCCGGATCGCGTCGGCTCGATCTCACCATCGCTGGCGCTATAGATCTGCACGTTCAACTCATGGCAATGGTAATAGGCGTCGAGCAATGAGATATCGAGATACTGTCCTATTCCGGTACGCTCTCGGTGCAGCAGCGCGAATCCGATCGCGCAAGCCGCATGCATCCCGGTGCTCACGTCACCAAGACCGAGCAGTGGGAAATACGGGGGACCGTGCGGTTCACCGATCATGCCCGTCACCCCCGCATAAGCCTGCGCGATGTAATCAAATCCGGGCAACTCCGACAGTGGGCCGTCCTGGCCGAAAGCCGATATCGAACACATCACGACTTTGGGATTGACCTCGTGGACGTGCGCCCAATCAATCCCGATGCGCGAAGCAACCCCAGGCGCAAAATTCTCGATGACGATATCGACCTGCTCGATGAGTCTATCGATCACACCATGGCCGGCCTCCGATTTAGCATCGATGCAGACGCTTTTCTTGCCTCGGTTCTGCTGCATGTAGTAGCCGCTACGCCCATTTTTGATCATGGGTAGCAGGCGAGTGATATCGCCGGTCGGCGGAAACTCCACCTTAATGACTTCGGCGCCCATTTCCACCAGGATGCGGGTCGCTGACGGACCGGCCAGGACATGGGTGAAGTCGAGAACCTTGTAACCCGTTAAAATGTGTTCAGGCAGTTCCAAAAAACATTTTCTCCATCGACGCGATCCAACGGCGTGCCGCGTGAGATTTCATAATCCCGATTTCTAACGGCTGTGTGGTGGCAGGCAGAGGATCCGGCGCGTACCGAAGAGGCCTCCGATTGATTCTGCGACATTCGACCTGCCGCCCAAGATTATTCATGTCAAGGCGTGGCGCGCAAGCTCATGAGCTAAAACTATTGGCAAGCGCTACTACGCAGACCCGACCAATTTCAAGCGCAAAGCGAGATTTCATGAAGGAACCGGAGGTTCCTTACGCTTCGATCCCTGGACGCACGAGTTCGCGCCGCGCGCCCCGCTCATATTTCCGAGTCGGGGTATTCACGATGACATCCAACTCCGGGGCATGCAGACTCGCGCGCCGCCGTTCAGCGCTGACCTCGCCATAGGTCGTGGCGCGCTGCCGCGGTTTTCTCCCGGCCGACTCGATCATGGCAGCCATCGCCTCGGGCGAAGTCTCCTGCCCATGGGCGGCGCCCGCCGCTCTCGTGATGCTTTCGTTCATCAGCGTGCCCCCGAGATCGTTGGCCCCTGCCTCCAGGCATGCCGCGACCCCTATGTAACCCATCTTCACCCACGAAGCCTGAATATTTTGAATGTACGGATTGAGCGCCAGTCGCGCGACCGCGTGCATGAGGATCGTCTCACGAAAAGTCGGTCCTTTACGCGCCAACCCTTTCAAGTACAACGGCGCTTCCATGTGAACGAACGGCAACGGCACAAATTCGGTAAAGCCGCCCGTTTCTTTTTGCAGGTTACGGATATAGAGCAGATGGCGCGCCCAATTCCGGGGGCCATCGACGTGGCCATACATGATAGTTGCCGTCGTTTTGAAGCCGACGCCGTGCGCAATACGCATCGTTTCGCACCACTGCTCGGTACTGATCTTGTCGGGGCATAAGATCTTACGAACCTCATCGTCCAGAATCTCTGCGGCCGTACCGGGCAACGTATCGAGGCCCGCTTGTTTCAAATCCTCCAAGAACGATTGCAGTGAAACACCGGCAGTTTGCGCTCCCTGCCATACCTCAAGGGGCGAAAAGGCGTGCACGTGCATCTCCGGTACCGCCGCTTTCACGTTCCGCACGATATCGATGTAGGTCTGGCCCGTATATTGTGGATGGATCCCGCCCTGCATGCAGACTTCGGTCGCGCCGCGGCTCCAGGCCTCTCGGACGCGTCTTTGGACCTCGGCTTCGCTCAGGTCATAGGGCTTACCGCGTAAGTTCTCCGTCAACTTGCCTTTTGAAAAAGCACAAAACTGACATTTGAAATAGCATACGTTGGTGTAGTTGATATTGCGGTTCACGACGTAGGTAACGTCGTCGCCTTTAGTTTGCCGCCGAAGGCGATCCGCCGCCTGACAGACGGCCGCAAAATCATCGCCACGCGCGTTGAACAAACGCTCGATGTCGGCCTGGACCAGGTCGGCGCCGGCGGTGGCGCTTTCGAGAATCGCTAGAACGTCGGCCGATGCGACGGGGGCCGTTTGCCTGATCAGAGACACGACGTCCGCCGGCGGTGGCGCGGCGTCCCCCGGGCTCCATTCGTCGACCCGGGGTAATCCCGCGGCGTCGATCGACTGGATGATCGGCGTCTGAAACTTCTCGTCCAGCCACCGCGCACCGTCGATCGCATAGCGCGGATAGACGGTCAATCGCTGCTGCAGCCATTTTCCGGCGGCGGCGGTCTCGCGTTCCAAGGCGTCGAGCGCTGGCCACGGCGCTTCCGGATTGACGAAATCAGGCGTCACCGGCGATACCCCGCCCCAGTCATTGATCCCGGCTCTGATCAGACGCGGCAGGACCCCGGGGCTCAAATTCGGCGGCGCCTGAATACTCATGTCCGCGCCAAACAGAACCCGGGATGCGGCCAGCGTCCAGAGCATTTCGTCCAGATCCGGCTCCGGCGCTTCCGCCATCTTCGTCCCCGGCTTGGCGCGGAAATTCTGGATGATGATTTCCTGAATATGACCGTAGGTTTCGTGCAGTTCCCGGATAGCGAGCAACGACTCGATGCGTTCGCGACGGCTCTCACCGATCCCGATCAAGATTCCGGTAGTAAAGGGAATCGACGCCCGACCGGCGTCCTCCAATGTCCGCAGCCGTAAAGTCGGATTCTTATCCGGCGAACCGTGGTGCGGCAGCCCTTGGTGCGTCAGCCTCTCCGCCGAAGACTCCAGCATCAGCCCCATGCTCGGCGACACGCGGCGTAGCCGTTCGAGCTCCGGCAGCGTCAGGGTTCCCGGGTTCAGGTGAGGCAGCAGTCGGGTTTCCTCAAACACGGCCGCAGCCGCAGCGTGCAAATAGTCCGTCGTGGTCTCATAACCCATAGCACTAAGCGCGTCGCGGGCCGCTTGATAACGCAATTCGGGCTTCTCGCCGAGCGTAAACAGTGCCTCTTTACACCCAACCGAAGCAGCACCACGCGCCGTCTCCAAGATTTCGTCGATCGTCAAATACGGCGCTTCGATCTTCTTTGGTGCTTGCGCGAACGTGCAGTAATGACAGACGTTGCGACACAGATGCGTTAACGGGATGAAGACCTTTTTCGAGTACGTGATGACGTTCGCAAAGCCACGGTCCCGTAACGATGCGGCGACCGGCAGCAAGCGCGCCAGCACGGCAGAGTCCGCAAGCGTCATTGCTTCTTCCGCCGACGGCGCCGCACCGTTCGCCGCACGATCGAGGATCGCCTCTACATTAGACATCAATTGAGAAAGCCTCAGCCGACAGTTGCGTGACCGACATTATGCCGAGGCGGCAGCCGCGATACCACATCGATTTTACCCAGGTAATCCTGTGTTGCCGAAGCGCGGCCGTAACTCATCAGGCTCCGAACATCTTCCGGTGTATCGATGTCTAACGATAGACCTTCTATGTCTATCACTTGCACCGGCGCACCGGTGGCGCGGGCGGCATCGGCGTGGGCCCTGAAACTATCCACGCCATAGCTAAAGGGGATCAGGTCGATCGGAGACACTACGAGCCCGTTGGTCCCCGTGCCATCGCGATCGGAGACCAGGGCGATACCGCCTCGTTCGCCGTGTCGGGCAATCAAACGATCGATTTCTTCCGGTGACACCAGCGGTACGTCGCCAGGAACCATGAGCATCGCATCGCCGCCCGATTCCGCGATACAGGCGCCACCCTGAGCGACCGCGACAGAGAGGTCATTGCCGTCTTCGAGCAGGTATCTCGCCCCAAATTCCGCCGCGAGACTTTTGACCGCCGGCTCTTTCGATACAATGACGATATCCGTTACCCCGTCACTGGCTTTGAGCGCGCCGAGTACGTCACGCAGCATGGCTTCTGCCAGCGCAACCCGCTCGGTCTCGCTCAATAGCGCGGCCAGCCGCTGCTTAGCAACCCAGAACTGCTTAATTGGGACGACGGCCCACATCGCTTACATCACTTTCCACGTCTTATCTGGCGCAAAAACTCGACGGCCGCGCCGGCCAGTTCGATTCGATCTTCTAAAGTTACCATGACCGTCTGGGCAACGGTAGTCTCCAGGCCGTGCGCCGCGATGCGCGGCGCGAGATCGGCATCGCGGTTATCGATAATGAACCCGTCGATTATGTCGGCGTAGTGGTGCGCAACCGCGTCCGCCGCCGTCGGGACGTCGAGTTCTCGCATCATTTTCGCGGTCGGACCCTTGATCGCCGCGCCGTCGACGATCGGAGATACCGCGATCACCGGAAGCGGAGTCGAACCTATCCATTCCCTGAACTCCGCGATGGCCAGGATAGGGTCGATGCTGACGAAGGGGTTCGATGGGCAGATGATGACACCGGCGAGTTCAGGATCCGCTATCCACTGCCGGATTTCGGGGGTTAACCCGGCGTTTTCGGCGCCGCGGAACTCGAACCCGGTGACCTCCGGCTCGCACCGGTCGCGAACGAAATAGTGCTGGAATGCGAGACTCCCGCCACGCGTGTGGACAACGGTACGTACCGAGTCGTCTGTCATCGGTAGTATCGCGTGGTCAATCCCCAAACGTCTTGCCAGCATCGCGGTGACCGCGCTCAGAGTTCCCCCGGCCTTTAGAGCTTGCGTCCGACCGACGTGAGTCGCGAGATCCCTGTCGCCCAGACTGAACCAGGTTTCGCCGCCGATTTGTTCGAGCGCCGCAATAAAATTCCATGTTTCGTGCTGCCGGCCCCAGCCCGTTTCCGGATTGCTGAGGCCGGACAAGGTATACATCAGCGTATCGAGATCCGGTGAGATGTGCAGGCCGAGGTGTTCGAAATCATCGCCGGTATTGACGACGAACGCGACTTCATCGGGTTCGAGCACGTTTGCCAATCCGAGGCACAACTTAGCCCCACCGACTCCGCCTGAGATCGCAACGAATTTTTTTCGCCCACCGTTCATTTAAACAGGTCGTCTTCGAGTGGCCTGATCAGTTCGTCCGCTGTCCCGGTGCTTGAGTCATCCGGCAGACCCCGGATCAGAACAGCCGGCGTTCCTTCGATCGTCTCTCCCATCAACAAAGTCGCGGTTGCGGCCAGCGAGTCCGCCCGGTTGACCATGGCCACCTTCAATTCCCGGCCGAACAGATCCTGCCCGCCGCGCAGATCGTCCAATACCTGCACGCCGGCACACCCGATCGCGCCGCCGACCGTCCCCAACCGCCAAGGCCGGTTCATGCTATCGGAAATGATAATACCCACCTTACAACCGGCGGCCGCACTCAGGTCATTGCATAATCGCAACGCCGAGCCGTCGGGGTCGACCGGCAGCAGGAGTGCGGCTTCACCATCGCCGTGCTCGATATTGGACTGATCGATCCCGGCATTTGCGCCGACGTGGCCGAGTCGGTGACGCACGATGATCACACCGGGTTTCTTACGCAGCACTGCCGCGGATTCGTCCAGGATCAACTGGCACACGGCAGAGTCTTTTTCCGTTTCTGCGGCTAGACTCCGGGCTTCCTCCGACGGCGCTACGGCGTCCAGCCGGACCAGCCGACCCTCGGCCTTGGACACGATCTTCTGGGCGACAACCAGAACATCGCCATCTACGAGTTTCAGCCCGGCGGCGGTGATGGCGTCGAAAATGATCCGCGACAGCGGCGCGCCGGCCTCGATTAGCGGGATATCGGGGATGACTTCGAGCAGCAGCCTCGAGACCGTCTGGGTGTTTGAGTTCATGGGGAGGTGCGGTTAAGGAAACCGGGTTAGTTTACCGGGATCGAGTCGCCTCTCGTAGCCCCAAATTCAGCTGCCCGGGAGCGGCAAGCTCGGCGACGGCAGAGCGCCCAGGCCAAGCGCTCAGTTTCCCGACTTGCCGATCTGGCGTAACATTGAACAATAAGAGGTGGTCGCCAGGACCGCCATAACAATTCCCGCATCGGCGGATCTTCAACCGCCGCACCGGCGGATTAGGGGAGCAAAGCGTGATCGATCCCAACGAGATTGTCGGCAAACTGATTGCCCGACGAGAATCTAGCTATCGAACCGAAGACAGTATTCTGTACGCCCTCGGACTCGGTTTTGGCACAGACCCGACGGATATGGACCAGCTTCGCTTCGTTTACGAGCAGAATATTCAAACGCTGCCGACGATGAACCTGGTTCTAGGGTACCCCGGATTCTGGTTAAAGGATCCCAAGTACCAGGTCGATTGGCAAAAGATACTACACGCCGAAGAAACGCTGATCATCCACAATCCGCTGCCGCCGGCGGGTATGGTGGTGGGTGAGACCTATGTCGACGAGATCGTCGACCGCGGACCCGAGAAAGGTGCTTTCATCTACCAGCGCAAAGAGGTTCGCTCCGAAAGTGACGGCATCCTTTTCGCCGAAGTCATTTCAAACACGCTGGCGCGGGGCGACGGCGGCTTTGGCGGTCCTCCGGGTACTCGGCCGAAACCGCCGGCTCTACCGGCGCGGGAGGCCGATGCTGTATGCGACCTGCCGACGATGCCGCAGCAAGCCCTGCTCTATCGTTTATGCGGCGATATGAACCCGTTGCACGCCGATCCGGCAATCGCACGCGGTGCTGGCTTCGACCGGCCTATCCTCCACGGCCGCTCGACGATGGGGGTGGCCTTACACGCAGTGCTCAAGACGTGCTGCGGATACGATCCGACTCGGCTCAAATCGATGAGCTTGCGTTTCTCCGCCCCGTTTCTACCGGGAGAAACCTTGCGCACTGAACTGTGGCAGGAAGGCTCCGAAATCTATTTCCGCAGCCTCGCCTTAGAGCGCGAAGTAGTCGTGTTGAACAACGGACACGTGGAGTTGAAGGATTGAGTGCTCGCGGCAGCCGCCGCGTGACGACGATGTCCTCGCCGGCAATTGATCGTTCGTCGAGCATCGTCCATTTCCGTCGAAGGCACACGGCAAGCAGTTCACGACCGTGCAGGACATTCTGACCGGGCTGCGTGTCGTCGAGGGATCGGCATTCGTCGCCGCGCCCCTTTGCGGCATGACGCTTGCGCAACTCGGCGCGGAGGTGATCCGATTCGATAACTTGAGCGGCGGCGTCGATTATCACCGGTGGCCCGTGACCGAAGACAATCACAGCATCTATTGGGCCGAACTCAATAAAGGGAAACGATCTTTCGCGGTCGACCTGCGATCCGAGCGCGGACGCGAACTGGTGACCCAAGTGATCACCGCCGGCGGCCCCGAGGGTGGAATTTTCTCGACCAACCTGCCCGCCAAGGGTTGGTTATCGTACGAATCGCTACGGGCGCATCGCGAAGACCTCATTCAACTGGCCATCGTCGGCGATCGTCACGGCGGCACCGCGGTCGACTATACCGTCAATGCCAAAGTTGGCTATCCCGACATCACTGGGCCTGTCGACGACAACCGCCCGGTCAATCACGTATTGCCGGCTTGGGACAATATTACCGGCTATATGGCCGCGCTCAGCATACTCGCCGCCGAGCGCCACCGGCGACTCACGGGTGAAGGGCAAAAAGTTGAACTGGCGCTTGCCGATTGCGCTCTCGCGACGATGGGTCACATGGGATTCATCGGCGAACTCGCGATCAACGACGAAACACGACCGCGTTACGGCAACTACCTGTACGGCGCGTTCGGCCGGGATTTCCTGAGCGCCGACGGGAAGCGCATAATGATCATCGCCGTTACGCCCAAACAGTGGTCCGGGCTCAAGCGGGCAAGCGGCCTCGCCGAGGAGATAGGGGCGCTCGGCGACAGACTTGGTCTCGACCTGACCGACGAAGGCAATCGTTTTGTCGCGCGGGAGGAAATTTGCTCGATACTATCGGCATGGACGGAGTCGACACCCTATCACGCCATCGCGAAGGCGTTGGCGGAAAACGGTTGCTGCTGGGGACCCTACCAGACGGTTCGCGAGCTGGTCGAAGACGACATCGACGTATCGGAGGACAATCCGATCTTCAGCATGGTAGAACAGCCCGATATCGGACGGTACCTCGTGCCCGGACAGCCCATGTCTTTTTCCGCGAGCGCGAGGCGCCCGGCCGTGCCGGCGCCGCGATTGGGGCAACACACAGACGAGATCCTCGGCGACCTCCTCGGGTTGAGCGATGCCGAGATTGGGGACTTACACGACCAAGGCATCGTTGCCGGCTCGGATAACCGGGAAGAACAATGAGTTCTGACAGACAAGAAAAATTCTCTGGCACGAAAACAGTCGAAGCGCATCTCAGATTCGACGAAACGCGCCTCGCAAACTATCTCGACGGGCACATCGAAGATTTCGAAGGGCCGCTGGAGATCAAACGCTTCAAGGGCGGTCAATCCAACCCCACCTACCAATTGATCACGCCGGCGCGCAATTACGTGTTGCGACGCAAACCACCCGGAGAACTGCTGCCCTCAGCGCACGCGGTGGACCGCGAGTTTCGCGTCATTTCCGCGATGCACGAGATCGGATTCCCGGTGCCCAAGCCCTATGTGCTGTGCGAAGACCCGTCCGTCGTCGGAACGATGTTCTACATCATGGAAATGGTCGAAGGCCGGGTGTTCTGGGACATGTCGCTGCCCGGCCTAACCCCGGCGGAACGCGGCGCGATCTACGATTCGAAAATCAGTACGCTAGCGAAGTTCCAGGCGTTCGATTACCGAGAAGTCGGCCTCGACGGCTTCGGCAAGACGACCGATTACTTTGCCCGCCAGATCCACCGATGGGGCAAAACCTACGTGGTCTCCGAGACAGAGAAAATCGAAGACATGGACCGCTTGAACGAGTGGCTGCCCCGAAACATACCCGACGACGACGCGGTAAGCCTCATCCACGGCGATTACCGCATGGACAACCTGATCTTCCACCCGAACGAACCAAGAGTCATTGCAGTACTCGATTGGGAACTTGCGACGATCGGGCATCCGCTTGGTGATTTTACCTACCATCTATGCCCATGGTTGCTGCCCCCGATCGGCGAGCGGGTCAGCAGCCTCGTCGGCCTCGATCTGCCCGCTCTCGGAATTCCGACCGAACAACAATACACGGAACGCTATTGCGAACTGACCGGACGCGACGGTATCCCGAACATGGACTATTACCGCGCCTACACCGTATGGCGCATAGCGGCCATCTATCAGGGCATTATCAAACGCGCCGAAGAAGGCACTGCGGCAAGCAGCGAAGCGCCTACAGAAGCCGATTTCGTACGTACCTTTGCCGCCACCGCAATGGAATACGCGCGCAAGGCGGGCCTGTGACGATGCCGCTCGATAACCTACGCTTCGAACCATACGATTTGCCCGATACCCTGGCGCCGCTTCGCGCCCAAGTACGGGGCTTCCTGCGCGCCGAATGCGCTCCTTTCACGGCGGCGCATCGCAGTAATAGCTGGAACGCCTTCGACCCCGAATTTTCGGCCAAGTTGGGCGCCCGAGGCTGGCTCGGGATGACCTTACCTAAAGCTTACGGCGGTCATGAGCGCAGCGCGCTCGAACGCTACGTAGTGGTTGAAGAAGTACTCGCCGCCGGGGCCCCGACCGGATTCCACTGGGTCGCCGACCGGCAGAGCGGCCCTCTGATTGCGCGCTATGGGACGGAGGAGCAAAAAACAACAATCCTGCCGAAAATAACCGCAGGCGAGGCGTGCTTCTGTATCGGCATGAGCGAACCGAACTCCGGTTCCGATCTGGCTTCGCTGCGCACCCGGGCGGTGCGTACGGATGCCGGTTGGGTGGTCAATGGCCAGAAGATCTGGACGTCGCACGCGCATCAGGCAGACTACATGATCGCGTTGTTTCGCACCGACCCGGCTGCCGCGAGCAAACATGAGGGATTGTCGCAATTCCTGATCGACCTGCGGGTCGCCGAAGGCATCACGAGGCGCCCGATCAAGGACCTGACGGGTCGCGCGATGTTCAACGAAGTATTTTTCGAAGACGCTTTGCTGCCCCACGACGCGCTCGTGGGCACGGAAGGCTCCGGTTGGAAGCAGGTCGTCGAAGAACTCGCCTTCGAGCGCAGCGGTCCGGAACGGTATCTCTCCTGCTATGTCCTGCTGACCCAACTCATCGATGTAGTGAAAGACAGCGCTTCGGCCACGACATTGCAAAAAATCGGTTCACAAATCGCGCTCGTCGCCGCGCTGCGCAACATGTCCCTGAGCGTCGCCGGCATGCTCAACGACGGCAAGGATCCGAGCCTTCAAGCCTCGATCGTGAAAGACGTAGGCTGCAGCTTCGAACAAGGGCTCCCGGGGCTGGCCCAGAAGCTCATCGACCTCGAACCGACTCTCGCGGGGCATGGCATAGGCTACCAACAAGTGCTGGGCAATCTTACCCAGATTGCGCCGTCGTTCTCGCTGCGCGGCGGGACGCCCGAGATCCTGCGGGGAATCATCGCACGAGGGCTCGGTCTGCGATGAGCGAACTACGCAATATCCTGGAGGAAAGCATCGCCCGTCTGTTCGGCGAACAGGTCGACGACGCCTTCCTCATGCGTGTAGAGGAGCAAGGCTGGCCCGCAGATCTCTGGGAAACGATCGTCGAGCTCGGCGTTCCACTGGTTCTCGTCGGCGAGGAGAAGGGAGGCATGGGCGGCAGCTGGGCAGACGCCTATGTTGTCGTACGCCATTGCGGCAGGGCAAGCGTGCCACTGCCGATCCCGGAAGCCATTCTCGCCGGGTGGTTGGGAGCGCAAGCCGGTATCGAGTTGCCGGCAGGCCCGCCGGGCCTCATAGCGCACCCGCTCCCCGCCGATGCCATCACTGACGGCCGCTATCGCGGGACGGTCGAACGGATCCCCTGGGGGCGAGACGCGGTCTATTACCTCGGCATTACGAGCGAGCGGGAATTGGTTGCACTGGCACCGGACGGCACTGAAGTCGAACGTCAAGATAGTCTCGGACACGATCCCCGCGATACCGTCGTCTTTAGCGGGTCACCCGTGATAGCACGCGCTCCGGTCGCATTGCCAGCCGATGCGGTGCGATGGTTGTGCGCCATGTTGCGCAGCGCACAAATCGCCGGCGCCGGTGCACGCTGCCTCGAAATTGGCGTGCAATACACGAGCGAACGCGAACAATTCGGGCGTACCTTGTCGCGATTCCAGGCGATCCAGCACAACCTCGCCGTCATGGCCGGCGCCTTGGCCACGGTCGAGGCGATCTCGGCGGCGGCATTCCGAGCGATGGATCAACACGGGATCGGAACGGGACAACGAGACGCGCAATTCGAAATCGCGGCCGCCAAATGCCGAGCGAGCGATGCCGTCGAGACCCTCACCCGGATCGGCCATCAAGTACACGGCGCCATCGGCTTCACCTACGAATATGGGCTGCATTTCTTGACGCGACGGCTGTGGTCTTGGCGGGCGGAGTTCGGTGGCAGCGGTGAATGGGCAGAATATCTCGGAAATGTGGCTCGGACCGAAGGCGGTGACGACATCTGGGGATACATCACGAATTGAGCGAGGTGGCGAACATTCGTCAACCCGGATGCGTGCGAGCATCCAGTTGAACAATGTCCGTTGAAAGCGGCCCTTTTCTGACTGGATCCCTGCCTTCGCAGGGATGACGCACTAAGGGAAATCGAGGGGCGAGATCACGATCTTGCGTTCATCAGACCCGGACTACGGAGAGACGAGACAATGAACGACGCGCTACTATTTGACAAAAACGGACACATCGTCACCTTGACCATGAACCGTCCAGATGACCGTAATCCGCTCGGCATGGAAGGGGACGGCGACAATTTCGCCGAGGCCGCGGCACGGATCAATGATGATAACGATGTCCGCTGCGTTATTCTAACGGGCGCGGGCAAAGCCTTTTCCGCCGGCGGCAACCTCAAGGCCATGCGCGACCGCGACGGCACGTTCGGGGCATCGCCGTTGGAAATGCGCGATCGAGCCTACCGTAAGAATATCCACCTCATCGTGCGTTCATTGTGGAATATCGAGGTACCGACGATCGGGGCGATCAACGGCCCCGCCATCGGACTCGGCAACGACGTCGGTTGTACCTGCGATATCCGCATCGCCGTGGACACGGCAAAGTTTGGGGCAACGTTCCTGAAGATCGGATTGATCCCCGGGGACGGCGGCTCGTGGCTCTTGCCCCGTGTGATCGGCTGGTCGAACGCGTCCCGGCTGTTTTTCACCGGCGACGTCGTCGATGCGGAAACGGCCCGTTCGTGGGGCCTGGTATCTGACGTGGTGCCGGCCGGTACTTTGATCGATGAGGCCAACAAACTCGCGCTCAAGATCTGTCAACAACCGCCGCAATCCCTACGGATGACCAAACGCATGATGCGCGACGGTATGAACGCCACATTCGATACGATCATGGAAATGTCGGCCGCGATGCAGGTCATCGTGCAGAATACCGAAGACCACAAGGAGGCGGTCAACGCGTTTTTCGACAAACGCACGCCTGAGTTCAAGGGACGTTGAGCTTTGGGTTCTGGGAACCCGAAGCCTCGATACGCGTTGTGAAAGATGCTTCACTTTCATCGTTACTTCAAGAGCCGTCACCCCGGACTTGATCCGGGGTCCAGTCAAACAATGTCCCGCCTCCGGCGGGCTTTTCCTACTGGATACCGGGT
>CAZFZX010000014.1:0-42310 GCA_964523765.1 uncultured Enterobacteriaceae bacterium | reverse complement strand
TTGCGACCTACAGGGCCGCTCTCTGGCATCCTGCCATCGCGGCATTTGTGCATCCGTGCACATCAGACGTAGGAAGTGCACAGGACCGCAGGAGCGATCCTAGCTCCAGGGTCCAGTCAAACAATGTCCGCCTGCGGCGGGCTTTTTCTACTGGATGCCGGACCAGGTCCGGCATGACGAAATTGATCGATATTTCGGATCAATTATCGAGTGTGCACGTTTAAACCTACCCTCTCATTCCTCTACCGGCCACACTTGATCGAGACTGCGGAACGCCCCCACCGCGACCGGCCATCCCGCGTAGTGAGCGACGTGGGTGATCATGTCTTCGAGTTTCTCACGCGAAACTCCCAGGTTCTTCGCGCCGGTGAAATGGATCAGTTGCTCGGGTTCGCGCGCGAGCGCGGTGAGCACCGCGCAGGTCAGTAGCGAACGCTCCTCTAGCTCCAGGGCCTCGCCCTGCCAAACGTCGCCGAACAAGTGCTCGACGGTGTAATCGCTGAAACGAGGCGGAAACGGCAGCGATTCCGGCACCGCCCCGAATAGTTTTTCCATTACCGCTTTGCCTTTTGCCGCTTTGTTTTCGTTCATGTCTTTCCCCCGTCTGCTCTCGTTATGACTTCCTTTCCAGACGCATCCTAACCGGCCCGATCTCCGGCGTCTCGCTTTTCGACCATTTGGCGCGCTTCCGGCAGCTTTGGTTCCGGTTGCCATCAACGGCAGACACCTCGTACCTCGCCGGGTACACAATCTATGAGAGGTATTCCACACTTTTGGACCTTTACTACGACCCGGCGCTGCCTTTCGTTGCCCGGATCCGTATACTGCCCGCAAAAGGCACGCTTGGAAAAAGCGGCCGCTCAGGCAGTGACAAAAAAGGGAAATCGTAAAGTGCAGACCTCGCCCGCTTTTCGCTCGAGGGTAGTCAGCGGATCAACGTCAAGGCGTTCGCTGATCATCTTTTTTCTACTATCGACTCTCGCCGCGATGCCGAGTTGGGCGGCCATGGTCCCGACCAACGAGACGGGGATGGGTGCCATTTTCGATCTCGATTTCGACCCAATCGAACCAGGAACACAGAATATTGACATCCGGTTTAGTCCGGAGCTCGAGTACGTCAATGCCTCGCTGGTCGAAATCGACGACACAGGGGAGTGGAGCATGCTGACTTCGGCAAATCTTGTCCCCGACAGCAGCATCGTAGAAATGTTTTTCGTTGAAGAGATTAACTGGTGTGGCTCAGCAGGCCCCGCTGCCATTGGATGCGGGAGTCAAGGGGGCAACACGATCGCGATAGAAATCGCATCTGCTACCGAAGGTGACTTCGGGACTGTCCTGTACTCACACGAATTAGGACACAACTTAGATCTCGAGCATGACGGCACTGCCGATAATCTGATGCGCGGCACCATCAACACCGCCAATATGGATTTGACATCGACTCAGATCGAAACCATATGGCTGGACATACCGGGGATCATCCAATTCGATGCTGATCTAGACCAAAACTTTATCCAGATCACGCCGATCGTGGTAGTTGCCGCAAGTACTATCCCCTTACCGAGCGCCTTGCTCTTGTGCGTCGGTGCCATCGGAGCTGTCGGCGTATTTGTTCGTCGTACCGAAACCTAGAAATCGAAGGGGTCGGACTTACCTCCGACCCTTGTCCCCGTAACCCCCGCCGCCCGGCGTTTCGATAACAACCATGTCGCCTGCCTCGACGTCGCAGCGGGCGGTCGCGCCAAGCACCTCGACCGACCCGTCGCGCCGCTCGATCCAATTGCGCCCGACCTGGCCCGGGCCGCCGCCGGCCATCCCATAGGGGCGGACTCGACGATGACCGGAAAGAATCGAAACGGTCATCGGTTCCAGAAACCGGATCTCGCGATGCACGCCCTCACCGCCGCGATACTCGCCTTCGCCGCCGCTGCCGCTGCGAATCTCGAAGCGTTCCAGCCGTACCGGGAAACGCCATTCCAGCACTTCGGGATCGGTCAACCGTGAATTCGTCATATGGGTGTGCACGGCATCGGTGCCGTCGAATCCCCGGCCGCCACCGGATCCGCCGCAGATGGTCTCGTAGTACTGATGCGCCGCGTTGCCAAACGTCAGATTATTCATCGTCCCCTGCGCCGCGCCCATCACCCCGAACGCTCCGTAAAGACAGTCGGTGATGCATTGTGAAGTCTCGACGTTACCGGCGACGACCGCGGCCGGCGGGCGCGGATTCAGTATCGACGCCTCGGGAATGATTAACTCGACGGGGATAAGGCAACCGTCGTTCATCGGAATATCGTCGTCAACGAGGCTGCGGAGCACATAAAGGACCGCCGCGCGGCAGACGGCGGCGGGCGCGTTGAAGTTAGACCTTGTCTGCGGTGAGCTTGCGGAAAAATCGATCGTCGCCGATCTCGCGATGGTATCGATTTCGACGGTCACGGCGATGACACTGCCGTCATCCATTTCGTAGCGGAAGCTGCCAGGATCGAGCGCGTCGAGTACGCGCCGGACCGATTCCTCGGCGTTGTCTTGCACATGTTGCATATAGGCATGGACGACATCGAGCCCGAAATGCTCGACCGTCTTGCGCAATTCGGCTACGCCCTTGTTGTTGGCCGCGACCTGGGCCTTGAGATCGGCAATGTTCTGATCCGCATTACGGCTCGGATACGGACCTTGCCTCAGCAACTCGCGCAGCGGGTGCTCGCGAAACCGGTCGGCTTCGACGAGTAGAAAATTGTCGATCAAAACCCCCTCTTCGGCGATGCTGCGGCTGTCCGGCGGCATCGATCCCGGCGTAGTACCGCCGATATCCGCATGATGGCCGCGCGAGGCGACATAGAACAATAATTCCGGTTGCCGTTTGACGGTGTCGTCATCGTCGAAAACGGGCGTCACGACGGTAACATCCGGCAGATGTGTGCCGCCGTGATACGGATCGTTCAGAACGTAAACATCACCCGGCTTTTGCGAATCACCGCGTGCCTCGATGATGTGGCCGACGCTCTCGCCCATCGAGCCCAGGTGCACCGGCATATGCGGCGCGTTGGCGATGAGTTTGCCGTGCGCATCGAATACCGCGCAAGAGAAATCCAGCCGCTCTTTAATGTTGACTGAATAGGCGGTGTTTTGCAGTGCTGCACCCATCTGTTCGGCGATGGACATGAACAAGTTATTGAACACTTCCAGCATGATGGGATCGGCGTCGGTGCCAACCTTGCGTTCGCGCGCCAACGGCACCACCCGGCTGAGTACTAGACTGCGATCGTGATGTACTTCGCCGACCCATCCCGGTTCGACCACGACCGTGGCCGTGGATTCGATGATCACGGCGGGACCGTCGATCCGGTGACCCGGCGCGAGCGCTTCCCGGAGGAAGACCGGTGCGTCGCCGAACCCGCCTTGGCTGTAGAACTTGCGGTGTTCGACCGGGCGCGGCGCCGGTGAAGCGACCGGCACCGGCTCGGCGCGGCCTTGCGGCGCCGGCGCCCGATCCATTTCACCGATTGCGTCAACCGCCGCGGCTTCGACAATCAGTTCTTTTTCCGCCATGACGAAACCGTATTGGCCGCGGTACGCCGACTCGAACTCCCGCCGGATGTCGACGTTACCGGCGTAGTCGATGATCAAGGCCGTATCGGTGCCTTCGTAACGAACGTAAAGCCTGCGTTTCAGTTCGATGCGATCCCGTGGAAGTCCCTGCTCGGTTAATTCACCAAGCGCTTCGAGTTCGAGCCCATCGAGCGTCGAGTCCAGGTTGGAACGGAGCGCTTCATCGAAAACGGCTTCGACCGCGCACTCGCGGATCGCGTGAATCGCAGCCAACCCCATGCCATAGGCCGACAAGACGCCGGCGAAAGGATGCAACAGGATCCGCCGCATACCGAGGGCGTCGGCCACCAGACACGCGTGTTGTCCGCCAGCGCCGCCGAAGCAGCTCAAAGTGTATTCCGTAACGTCATAGCCGCGTTGAACCGATATTTCCTTGATCGCATTCGCCATATTCTCAACCGCGATACGGAGGAAACCTTCGGCTAGGTCTTCCGGCGATTGATGGCGGTCCGTAGCAGCGTTCACCACGGCGGCCAGCTCGGTAAACTTCTCGGCTACGATCGCCGCATCGATTGGTTGATCGGCGCCGGGTCCGAAAGTGTGGGGGAAATAATCGGGAATGATCTTGCCGAGCATGACGTTGCAGTCCGTTACCGCGAGCGGACCGCCGCGTCGATAACATGCGGGTCCCGGGGCGGCGCCGGCCGATTCGGGACCTACCCGCAGCCGCATACCGTCGAACTGCAGAATCGAGCCGCCGCCCGCGGCAACCGTATGGATACGCAGTATCGGTACGCGCATGCGCACGCCGGCTACTTTCGTGTCAAAAGCCCGCTCGAAACTGCCGGCATAGTGAGAAACATCCGTCGAAGTGCCGCCCATGTCGAAGGCGATGATCTTTTCGAACCCGGCGCTTTCGCTCGTGCGTACCGCGCCTACTATGCCGCCGGCGGGCCCGGACAGAATGCTGTCCTTGCCGCGAAACAAAGCGGCCTCGGTAAGGCCGCCGCTCGACTGCATGAACATCAGTCGGACAGAGCCGAGTTCGGCAGCGACCGACTCGACGTAACGACGAAGAATAGGCGTCAAGTAGGCGTCGACCACGGTGGTATCGCCACGACTGACGAATTTCATCAGCGGACTCACGGCGTGCGAGGGCGAGATCTGCGTGTAACCGATGTCGGCAGCCAACGCGGCGACGGCCGCCTCGTGCGAGTGATAGCGGTAGCCGTGAAGAAACGCGATGGCAACGGCACGTATCCCGTCGTCGTATGCTGCTCGGAGCACGTCACCCGCTTGCGCCAGATCGACATCGCAGAGCGCCCTGCCGTCGACCGTCACCCGCTCGTCGATTTCCGCGACGCGGTCATATAGCAGCTCGGGTAAAACGATATGCCGGACGAACAATTCGGGACGATTCTGGTAGCCGATCCGAAGCGCGTCGCGAAACCCGCGCGTCGTCAACAGCAACGTCCGCTCGCCTTTGCGCTCGAGCAGCGCGTTGGTCGCGACGGTCGTACCCATCTTGACGACCTCTATCTCATCGGCAGGGATCGGGACGTCCGGACGGAGTCCGAGTAGTTCTCTTATTCCCTGAAGCGCCGCATCGGCGTAACGCCCGGGATTCTCAGACAGTAGTTTATGGGTGACAAGCACCCCGTCCGGGCGTTGCGCGACGACGTCGGTGAATGTACCGCCCCGGTCGATCCAGAACTGCCAGCCTCGCGTTGTCATAGGTATATCGTAACCCGGCGTCGACGGAACCGAATCAAGGCGCCTTCGCCTTCGGCGGTTACGGTTCTAGGGAATGCCGTAGCGGTAGGTAATAGAGGCGCCTTTTCGGGACTAGTCCGGATATTTCATGAGGACCGCGGATGCGGGCGAAGGACAGGTTCGTCTGGGCTTCGCGCCGGACCCTGAGTCATAGCCGTAGCTATGGCGAAAGTGAAGCGCAAACCCAGGCGAAGTTGGCCGAGATCCAACGCCGCGGTAGCGAACAAGCGCGGTACGCAGCGTCTGCGACCCTAAAGGGCCGCAAACCCAGCATTACCCACGCGCTTCGAAGCGTAAGCAAAAGCACCGTCTGCGCCTCATGAAATATCCGGGCTAAGCTTAACCCATGCCCGCAGTGACAATCGGGCGAAGACGTTTTGGCCGGCGAAAACAAAAAAGGCCGAGCCTGACGGCTCGACCTCCCGCATATCCGATCAGTCGCCAGTCGGCCCGAAAGCGCCGATTGGCGATATCTTTAGTCGCCGGTGATCGGGCTCAGCACTGTTTCGACTGCGCCAACGCCAACCTTGGCGGCGCCCGTAACGGCCTGGCCGGCAGCTTTAGCGGTACCCTTGACCGTCCCGGTAACCGTACCGACTACGGGACCATGCTCTTGGGCATCCTCCGAGATACCTTCGACGATCTGGCCGGGCGAGGTCACCGCCTCGACAGTCCCTTCGCCCATCCGCTCAAGCTTCGTCGCATCTTCGGCGATGGCGTGAATTGGTAATAGCGCGAATACGCCGCTAACGGCTAAAGCGATTAAGGTGTGTTTCATGGGTCCTCTCTCCTATTGGTGCAATGACAATGTGCATTGGGTTACCAGAGCGCAATCGTACACGACTTGGGCTCCGGCACAACAGTTTGCGCTGTCGCCCGCCTTCGCCTGTGACGGTCGTCACGGTTAAGGTTCACGTTATCGACCGGTTTGGTCAAAAGCTTTATCGATTACAGATAACCGGAATGATAGGCGCTAAGGATAATCGTAGCAATCTAAACGTCAGCTGAACGATTGTGCCCGGTGTCAGTTCGGTATGATCGGCTGCCGTGGGCGCTTTGGGACGGGGCCCGGTAAACTTCGCGGTCGACGCTGGGAGGCTTTGCCTAAGACCCGCAACGGGCTACCCTGCGCACTCTCTAGCAACGCTCAGAAGGAGAATACCCGTGGACCTAGGTTTGATGATCTTTCCCACCGATCAAGCGATACAACCCGTGGAGCTGGCCCAAGAAGCCGAGGCGCGTGGTTTCGAATCCCTCTGGTTTCCCGAGCACAGCCACATACCCACGAGCCGCGTGACCCCCTGGGGCGGCAACGAAGGCGCACCACCACTGCCGCCGGAGTACTGGCGCTCCCACGATCCCTTCGTCGCGTTCGCGGCCTGCGCCGCGGTGACCGAAAAGATCCGCCTGGGCACCGGGATCACGCTCGTCGCCCAACGCGACCCGATCTGGTTGGCGAAGCAATCCGCCAGCCTCGACATGATCTCGGGTGGCCGCTTCGAACTCGGCGTCGGTTACGGCTGGTGTGTCGAGGAGGTACGCAATCACGGTGTCGATTTCAAACAACGCCGCGAAATACTGCGCGAGAAAGTGTTGCTGGTGAAGGAATTGTGGACCAAGGACGAAGCGAGCTTTTCAGGTCAATACGTGCAATTCGAAGAAAGCTGGGCCTGGCCAAAGCCGGTGCAGAAACCACACCCGCCAATCGTGATGGGCGGCGCGGCCGGACCGAAGACGGCGGCGCATGTCGCCGAATTCTGCGACGGCTGGATGCCGATCGCCGGTGCCCATGAATTTGACAGCGGCTTGATCGAAATCACGAAGGCCTGCGAAGCAATTGGGCGCGACCCCGCAACCGTCGCCCTCGGCGTCTTCTATATGGCCTTTGAGCCCGACCAGATGAAGGACCATGCGGACAAAGGCGTGAAGCGCGGCGTCATCCTACTGCCGTCCGAAGGCCCGGACGTAGTACTGCCGTTGCTCGACGAGTACGCGAAACAGCTCGGCTGACACCCCGCGAAGCCGGTTGTCAGGGCCGGCTCCCGCTTTACTTGCGGTCTAGATAACTGTTCCGAAAGATGCTTCACTCTTACCGTTGTCGCAACCGCCGTCACCCCGGACTTGATCCGGGGCCGGTATGACGATCATGATGCCAGGCGATCGGCCTCTAATCCGAAACTGATGGATGTTTTGGAACGCGTATCTAGAGTAAGTCGGCGGCGGCGATGTCCAGGATCTGGCGCCCGTGGCGGCGGGCCATTGTCGCAAACATTTCGTTGCCCCGCTCCGTTTCACCAACCAGCATCGCGGCCCTGACGGCCATGGTCAGGCCGGAAAAACTGCCGAGCTGATAACCGCGCCAGCATAGTTCACGGCTGTAGCCGGTGACGCCGAGTTCGAGTACCGAACGGTAATACGCATCGACCAGCGCCCGCTCGTGCGCGCGCCGGACATCCGGGACAAGACTGGCACCGATGAAATAGGCGAGGTCCTGTGTCGGTGGGCCTATCGTCACGGTTTGCCAGTCGACGGTGGTAACGGCAGGGGGTTCGCGCCGCTCGTCGACAAGGATATTGTCGGCTCGGTAGTCCCAATGGATCAACGCCGTCGGCTGTTCGTTTAGACAATCAACCAGGTTCCGGACGTCGCCCCGCATGCGCTCCACCAACGCGGTGACATCAGGGCCGATCCTTGCGGCGAAACGCTCGAGAAAAGCGGCGGTAACGTCACGCTGGCTCTCGTAGATTTCAGCCTGTTTGTCGGCGAGGGAACTCAGCCACTCGCATTGCCCGAGCGCCGGATCGTTCCACGTCGAGGCGTGCAATTTCGCGAGTTCGCCGATCGCTTGTCGCGCAACCGCAAGTGAACAGCCTTCCATTTGATCACCCTGGCGGGCCGGCGACATGTCTTCAAGCAGCAATACGAAATCGATCTCGTCGGGGGCGATGTCGGCGAAATAGCACTGGGGAGTGGCAATAGGCACCACGGGCGCGAGGTCCCGATAAAACCCTACTTCGTTGATATAGCATCCGACTTCTTTGGCGATAGCCTGCGTCCCGGCGTCGGTGGCGTTGAATTTTCCGACGAGCGACCGCGGCGCCTCGGCGTCCCCGTTCACATCCAGGGCGAAAGTAAAGCAACGGCCCATCTGGCCGGTGCCGACTTGCTCCGCACTATACGAGTTTACGGCGGCATCGTAGCCCGCGTAGCGCAACACATCGGTAAACCATTCTCGACTGACACCGGCGGGATCGGCAATCAAAGTCGGGGAGGTCAAAGCGAAGCGCCTGCCGAAAAACCGGTAAACCCGTAAGGTGCGTAAGGTCCGAGACAGACATGCTCCAGTACGCCCATACCCGTGCGCGCACCGTCGGTGACGGCGACCACCTGTTGCACGTGCAAATTGGGCCCGTCGGTTAAATCGACCCCGGCCGGATCAAATGATTCACCGCCGATTTCCAATTCGCCCTGCCAGACACCCTGGCGCCAAACCGGATGGAAATAACCCAGTCCTTTCATCTGGAACCTCAGCAACGGTTCGAATGAGATGGTTCGCGTGTGCTCTTCCCTGTCGACCATATCAATTTCGGCCGTGGCAATCAGGCGCGTACCGGGCACATAGTCCAGGCGGTGACTTATCCGGGGCAGTCGTTGAATGCCGGGGTCCTCTCCTTCGGGGACCGCTGTTTCGTCCTCGTAGAGCGGCGCGACGATGCCTTCCCGGCAAATTTGTTCTCCTTGTGGTCCGTCGAAAAAAATCGCGTGCGAAATATGGTCGTCCCAAAACAGCGGCGCCCACAAAAAAAACAGGGCCGCCGCCGGCTGCGGCGCGCCGACGGCAGCCGATTTGCCGAGATTACGAACACCCCACGAGCGGTCTTTCGTGCCGCGGCACTCCGCGGGTTCGACCAGGATGGTCCCGTCCGGGTGCTTGATCTCGCCGGACCACTCGCCAAACTGATCGAAGCGCGTGGAATCTACGATCCGGCGAGCACCGTTCCATATCGTCTGCCGCGCTTCCTCGATCGCAGCGGTTCTTGTCGAAAAACTGAGATCACAGCTGATCCCCGTTCGGTTGTCGTCGAGTAGGACCCGCGCCCGCCGCAGAGGCTCGACGACCTCGATCTGAAACGGCCCGACGTGCATCTCCGTACGCTCCAGCGGCGCGCGGCGGGAAGCAAAAAAGCAGTGCTGCCGGCCACTTTTTTCTACTACGCTAAATGCACAGTCCAGAATACCCAGGTGCGGGTAAATCGCCATGCCGACACCAAAATACCAGGAGCCGTCTTTCGCATAGCCATTAAACCAGGTGCGATCGTAAAAATTCTGATCGCTGGTCGCCGGATGAGCAAGCGGTTCGGCGGTCTGGTGTACCGGGAAATCGTCGAACTTGTTGAGCATCGCCTTAACACTCCAGATTTCGCTTGGCTTCGACGCCGTACGTTAACCGATTATGAATGCCTTGTGACAGAAAGTTCGATGGGAGCTCACCGCGAGACCGAGGCGGCCGCTGTCGCGGCAAACAGCTAAACCTTTTGCTCCGACGCAGACTAGGTTTGCGGCGGCGGCCCATTCGCCGCCCGCGCGGCCTGGTACGCCGGGCGGCCGCGTAAACGTTCGTGATAAACGGAAATGTGCTCGGGAAGGTCGATCGGGATAAAACGCGCCCAGTCGAGACAAGTACCTAGGTGGATGTCGGCTTCGCTGAAACGCTCGCCGAGCAGATAGCTTCGCCCGTCGGCGATTGTGTTCTCGAGCACGTCGAACTGACGCGCGGCGTATTCATAGGCCGCCGAGACCGCCGCCGGAGCCTCGCCGTAGATCTCCGGCAGACCTTCGTGACGGCGAATGACATACAAAGCAGTGGCGTCAAGTTCGGTCAGTACAAAAAACGTCCAACGATCGATCTCGGCCCGCTCGGCGGCGCTCCATTGCTCGGCGCCGAAGGAATCCATGAGGTAGCGAGTGATCGCACCACTCTCGGTAAGACGAAGTTCGCGGTGCTGGAACCCGGGGATCTTTTTTCCGGGACTGACGCGCCGGAAATCCCGACTCTCCATAGATTCGGTGCGGGTCTGGATCGGCTCGATTTCATAATCCAGACCGAGTTCATGTAATGCCCAATAAACGCGCAGCGTCCGCGGCGTGCCAACCCCCCATACGACTATTCCGGTTGCTGAATCCTTCACAATCAGCCTCGCTGCAATCAAAATCCCGGGTTAGGATTCACACCGCCGTGCGCATCAGCTCGCTCACCAGGCGTTCCAAATCCTGAACCGATCGACATGCATCGACCCGGTCGCAGGCGCTGCCAAGTCGTCGCATTTCCGAATCGCCGGAATTCCAGAATGCGCGCGGCTCCGGATTCAACCATAACACGCGGCGCGCGCGGTCGCGGATCTTGCGCAAGTGGCGAACGCCCGGATCGCCATAGTTGGATCGCGCGTCACCCAAGACGAGAACTGTCGTGCGGTGATCGATATCGTCCAAAGCGATTTCCTCGAGCGATTCGAACGCGCGACCGTAATCGGTGGAGCCCCAACCGTGTTTCTGCAACACTTCGGCGATCGCATCCTCGGCCGTAGCCGCCTCGAACAAAGCGGTGACTTCCGCGAGTTGGTTCGAAAAGACAAAAGCTCGCACCTTCGGGATGACCTCCGTTACGCTGTAGAGAAACAGCAGCAAAAAACGCGCCGCATTTGCGACCGAACCGGAAACGTCACAGACTGCAACCACTTTCGGGCGTTCCACCTTTTTGCGCTTCCACACGGTCTCGAACAACAGACCGTCATATTCGATGTTGCGTCTGATCGTGTGCCGTACGTCGAGATGCCCGCGGCGCGCGACCTTGCGTTTGCGTGAATGCAATGCGATCAACCGCTTCGAAATCTTGCGGACGAGCGCTTGCATGAATTTGAAATCGCGCACTTCGACCGACGAGAGCGGCGTTTTTTGCAGTACCTGCTCGCGCAATTCCGGCCAGGCGTTCGCCGTATACAACAGCAGCTGCCGATCGACCTGATCGCGAACTTCTTCGATAAGCTGGGCGCGGCGCTCTCGCAGTCCCCGTGCGCTGGCATCGTCGGCGGCGTCACGGATAGCCGCCTCCAGCGCCTCGATGCCGATGCCCTCCAGGATCCGGCGCATGTACATCCCTCGCTGGGTAAACAGCCGGATGTTTGTGACCCCCGCTTCACGGGCGGCATTGGCGACGGCTATTTGCAGCTCCGCACGGTTGCCTCCGGCCGTCATACCGATGAGCCCGCTGCCTTCGCCGGCGGCGCCGGGCAGCTCGGTCTCGCCTGCGGCGGTACGGGCGTCGTCCGTGTCCGGTTCATTCTCACCAGCCACATCGACGCCGCGCATGTCTTCGGCAAAAAAGAACCGTTCGAAACAATCAGCAAAGCGCTCTTTGTCGTCGGCCGACTTGGCCAAGACTTGCGACAGGGATTCTTTCAGCAATGAACGGTCGTCGAATCCCACCGCATCGACCGTAGCCGCGGCGTCGATGCTCTCGGCCGTCGAGACACGCACATCGGCGGAACGCAGCGCGCGGATGAAATCACTGAGAACTTGGGTCATGGGCTTCGTTTGGCGTCAATGCCGTTCACTAAACCTGGCGTTCTCTTTGCCCTCTTGTGACGGCTTCGGGGTTTGCGCTGAAGCCTGCATCCCGGGTCCTGATCGCGCCGACTGGTGGGAAATGCGGGCTAACGAGCGCCGACCGCCGCCCGCGTCAAACTCGCGATTTCGGCATCTACGTTTTCGATGTCGTCCTGAAATTTGAGTAAGACATTCAGCGTCGATCGAACGAGTTCCGGGTCGAGTTCCTCAGCGTGCAGCAACAACAAGGTCCGCGCCCAATCTATCGTCTCGCTGACGGCGGGGACTTTCTTCAGGTCGATCGTACGCAATTCCTGAACGAAGCTGACTAGCTGGCGCCGTACCGAGGCCTCGAGATCCGGCACCCGCGATTCGATGATCCGTTGTTCGAGACGACTGTCGGGAAACGGTATATACAGATGAATGCAGCGCCGTTTTAGCGCATCGCCGATCTCACGCGTATTGTTCGAAGTCAGAAAGACTGCTGGAGCGACCTTGGCTTTGACTGTGCCTATCTCCGGGATCGAAATCTGATAGTCCTGCAGCAACTCCAATAGAAACGCCTCGAATTCCTGATCCGATTTGTCTATTTCGTCGATCAGCAGCACCGCTCCGTCGGCCGCCCATAAAGCTTTCAACAGCGGCCGCGGCTCGAGGAACTCTTCGTTGAAAAACGTGTCGTCGAATTCGTGCAACCGATCCATCGACGCCTGCAGTCCTTGCGCGCCGGCCATTAAGTCTCCGAGCTTTTCCTTCAACACCTGCGTGTAGAGTAGCTGCTTGCCGTACTTCCACTCGTAGAGTGCCTTCGCCTCGTCGAGTCCTTCGTAGCACTGCAGCCGGATCAAAGGCTTGGCCAGGTGCGCGGCTGTAGCGTTGGCGAGTTCGGTCTTGCCGACGCCGGGTGGACCTTCGATGAGGACCGGTTTCTGCAGCTGTTGTGCGAGAAAGACGGCAGTCGCGATGCTGTCGCCGCAGATATATCCGGTATCGGCGAGCCCCTTCTGAATCACGCCGATAGCCGCGCGCGGTGTTGCTTTTTTGGAAGTGGATTGCTTGTTCAATTATCTACTCATCTCGTTCGTTGCACTGTGGCCGACCCCGCTGTCTCCCCCCTTCCGGGCGATAAGGTTCCGGCGCGAGAGCCGCAGGGTACGTCCACTGCTACAGATTATCACGGCCACCGTGGTGCGAGCGAGAAGACGGCTCGATCGCGTGCTGTGTTGCCGCCACCTTAGTAGACCCTCGTCGATTCGATCACGCGGAGTTTTGCGTGTACTGTTGGCGTCAGATAAGTAAGGACCGCACCTCTACCATGATAAATGGTAATTTCAGAACAAGATAACGATGACTGACCGACCGACCAAACAAGCGCCGGCGAGGCGCGCGATCGACCGTCGGCGCATACTCCAGGGCGTCGTAGCCGGGAGTGTCGGGCTCAAGTTCGGACCGGCTGTCGCCAAACGGGACGATCCCCGCAAACTGCCACCGCAGACGGACGATGACATCGTCTTCCCTTCGTGGGAACACGGGGGGCATACCATAACCGTTGACGACGTACCCCTCGGGGGACCGCCCATTCTGGCCTACCCGCGCGATCCGGGCACCCGGGTCGCACGTGAAAAGTCTCGGCTCAACCAAATCCTATTGGTGAAGTTCACGGAAGATGAGTTCAGTGACGACACAAGACTCGTCGCGACCGGCGGCATCGTCGCCTATTCGGGGGTGTGTACCCACACGGGGTGCAGCGTGACCGAATGGGACACGAGCACCCGAAACTTTCTTTGCCCCTGCCATGCCTCGCAATTCGATCCGCGAGAGCGCGCCAAGATCATCGGCGGTCCCGCTTCGCGTCCCCTGCCCATCTTACCGCTGGCGCGCGCGGACAATGCGCTCAAAGTCGCCGGACCGTTCAGCGGGAAAGTCGGACCCAAGAAAAAGTGAGCTGACGACCATGCGCAAGGCTATCGTCCCGCTATTCCTTTCTTTGTTGGCTCTGCAGCCATTAAACACTTCTGGCGCCGGCGATTACGCAAAAGTGACCGACGCACGGTTGGCGGATCCGGAAGGCGAAAACTGGTTGATGTATCGGCGTACCTACGACGGTTGGGGCTACAGTCCACTGCAGCAAATCAATGCCGCGAACGTGAACAGCCTGGTACCGGTATGGTCGTATTCCACCGGCGTCGACGAAGGTCACCAGGCCCCGCCAATCGTCAATAACGGTACGATGTTCATCTCGACCCCGCAGAATCAGGTACTCGCGCTCGACGCAGGCAAGGGCGACCTACGCTGGCGCTACCGCCGCGAACTGCCGGACGATTTAATGCAGCTGCATCCGACCAACCGCGGCGTCGCGCTCTACGACGACAAAATCTATCTCGCTACCGTCGATGCTTTCCTCGTTGCGCTCGACGCCGCCACGGGCGAGGTGGTGTGGGAACGCGAGGTCGAGGATTATCTCTCCGGCTATTATATGACCATGGCACCGCTGATCGCCGGCGGCAAGGTTATGGTCGGCGTCTCGGGCGGAGAGTTCGGGATCCGGGGGTTTGTCGCGGCATTCGACGCGGTCACCGGCGAGCCCGCGTGGAAGACGTACACCATTCCCGGCCCGGGCGAGCCGGGCAACGAAACCTGGCCCGAGGACACCTGGAAACGGGGCGGTGTGCCGGCGTGGGTAACGGGCAACTACGACCCGCAGACGGGCCTTGCCTATTGGGGTACCGGCAACGCCGGACCCTGGATCGGTGCGACGCGTCCCGGTGACAATCTACACGCGACCTCGGTGATCGCGCTTGATGTTGCGACCGGAAAGATTGCGGCGCATCACCAATACCACTGGAACGACACCTGGGATTGGGATGAAACCAGCGCGCCGCTGCTCATCGACGTCGAACGAAACGGCAGAACGATCAAGGCACTAGTCCACGCGGGGCGCAACGGTTACCTGTGGCTACTGGACCGCGCCGCCCGCTCCATCCGTTTCGTCGATGCCAAGCCGTACGTCCGGCAGAACGTCTTTTCCGCTATCGATCCGAAAACCGGACGACCGAGCTATAACCCGGACAGAATCCCGGCACTCGGCAAACGCGTCACATTTTGCCCTGCGGTGTGGGGTGGTAAGAGCTGGCCGCCTTCGGCGTACAATCCGGACACGGGTCTGCTGTACATTCCCGCCAACGAAAACCTGTGCAGTGCGTTCAGCCCCTCGGCGGCACAATATCGGCCGGGGGAGTTGTACATGGGACTGGCGCTTTCCGATATCGAGGTTTATCCACGCGCCGAAGGCGTCGATCATATCGGCGAACTACAGGCATGGGATCTCGCGAGCGGCGAGAGAAAGTGGACGGCGAAGTTCCCGCAGCAGATGTGGGGACCGGTATTAACGACCGCCGGCGGGCTCGTGTTCGCGGGCGGAACGAACGACCGCTACTTTCGCGCTTTCGATGCAAAAACCGGTGAAATCCTGTGGCGACAGCGTACTAATTCGGGCGTCACCGGGGTGCCCACGACATTCGCAATCGACGGCATCCAATACGTTGCGGTCCAATCGGGCTGGGGCGTGGATGCGGCACGCGGCCAGGCCATGCTCAACGATTCCATGGGCACCAACGTCGACGTACCGCAGGGCGGGGTCCTGTGGGTCTTCGCGCTTGGCAAGAACTAACGATCCACCTAACGCGAAAGCGGGGATCCTGTGAATCAAGGCCACCGACGGCGGTAAGACGTTGCTGGTTGCCCGATGGCGGGAACAAAAACGAAGACCAGACAAAAACGTAAGGAGCAAAACCATGCCCGAATTTTGCACGATCAATGAGCAGGACGGCATTACCGTCATAACGATCAACCGCCCCGAGGTCATGAATGCGCTGCACCCACCGGCAAACTATGAGCTCGAAGCCGCGATGCAGGCCTTCGAGGCGGATCCACAAGCGCGCGTCGCGATCATGACGGGTGCGGGCGACAGGGCATTCAGTGCCGGCAACGATCTGAAATTTACCGCGGCCGGTAACAAACTTGAGATCCCGGACACCGGCTTCGGCGGTTTGACGCACAATTTCGCCCGGAAGAAACCGGTGATCGCGGCGGTCAACGGCGTCGCGCTCGGGGGCGGTTTCGAAATCGCCCTCGCCTGTGATCTCATCATCGCAAGCGAAAACGCCGTTTTCGGACTACCGGAGCCGAGGGTCGGTCTGGCGGCGCTCGCAGGGGGATTGCAGCGTCTACCACGACAGATAGGCGTCAAGAATGCGCTCGGCATGATCCTGACCGGGCGCCATGTGGGTGCGGCCGAAGGCAAAACGCTCGGGTTCGTCAACGATGTCGTCGAACCCGGGCAGGCGGTCGCCGCTTCGCTAGAGTGGGCGCAAACGATCGCGGCAAATTCGCCGCAGTCGATCCGTACTAGTCTCGACGTCGTGAAACGGTCGCTCGACGTCGCGGCGCTGGAAGAAAGCATCGACACGCGGTACGAAAGTGTCGCCGCGCTCCGCGCCGGCCCCGATGCTGTAGAGGGACCGCGCGCGTTCGCCGAAAAGCGCAAGCCGAACTGGTCGTCTTAGGGCCAGTTCGGGCGATCACCGCAACGGCGGCGAGGGGCCCTTGTACCGCGAGCCGAGGCCCCGGACGCGATCTAGTTGCTGCGATTAAGCGGGGCATTACGGTGCACCACGCATGGTGTAAACAGAGCATAGGCACAAGGAATCGATCCACCCATGAACAACGACAATACCCCGATCATCGTCGGTGTCGGCCAATTCGTATCGCGCGACACGCCGACACCCGAGACGTTCCTTTCGGCGCTGGACATCGCCGGAGAAGCAGGCCGGCGGGCGCTGCGCGACGCCTGCGCCGATGCCGAGATCGGTTCCCATGTCGACATCATGTTCGTTTCGCGCTTGTTCGAGGATTCCACCCGCAAGGTCCCCATCACCAGCAATCCGTTCGGTTCCAGCAACAACGTTCCCGGATCAATCGCGCGGCGGATCGGCATCAACCCGGGCGAGAAATCGTATTGCGCCGCCGGCGGGCAAACCCCGCAACGGCTCGTCAACCAGATGTCCGAGCGGATCCACCGCGGTGAAATCGGCGCAGCCTTGTTGGTCGGCGCCGAGGCGATTGCAAATATCAAATACGCCGCGCGCAACGGCTTCGATCTCAACTTGAATGAAGAGGCCGAAGGCGACTTCATCGATCTCTGGCCGATCAATAACGCCGACAATATGGTCAGCGGATACGAGATGGCGCACGGTTTGTTCCTGCCGGTACAGGCTTACCCTTTGTGCGAAAATGCGTGGCGTCGCCGGGCGGGACACACGATCGATCAGCATCGGGGGGTGATGGGCGAATTATTTGCGAGCTTCACTCGAGTCGCAGCCGAAAATGAATACGCGCAGTTTCCTGTCGAACGCAGCGCCGAGTATCTGGCGACGCCATCGGCGGATAACTATCTGCTGTCTGAGCCTTATACCAAATGGATGGTGGCCCAGGACGCGGTGAACCAGGGCGCGGCGGTCCTTTTGACTTCCGTCGGGAACGCGCGCGCATGGGGGATCCCGGAGAGCCGCTGGGTGTCGGTGCGCGGCTACGGCGACTGCGATGACGTCAAGGTGATCGACCGGCCGGATCTTTCGATCTCGCAGGCCCAGAACCTCGCCGTCGGCCGGGCGCTGGCCAGCGCCGGTCGGACAATCGATGAGATCGCGCATATCGATGCGTATAGCTGCTTTCCGATCGCAGTCTTAAGCGCGTGCGTCGCTATGGGTATCGACCCGACCACCGAGCGGAATCTGACCCTGACCGGCGGGCTCCCGTTTTTCGGCGGGCCCGGCAACAACTACAGCATGCACGCGATCGCCGAAGCGGTGACGCGGGTCCGTGGCGAGCCCGGCTCGTATGCGTTGGTAATCGCCAACGGTGGCTACTTGTCGAAGCATTCGGCTGGCGTCTATGGTCCGGTACCGGACGGCGAATGGCGGGCAGTGGACAACAGCGACTTGAAAGAACAATTGCGGGATCTCCCGTGCGCCCCCGTGACCGAAACGCCCGAGGGCGGTGGCGTCATCGAGAGTTACGTCGCAGCCTATCGCCGCGGAGAACCCGCGGTCGGCTACATCATAGGTCGACAGACGAGCGACGACCGGCGCTTCCTCGCGACGGTGGCAAAAAGTGACGCGGAGACTTTGCAAGCATTGTTCGATACCGAACCAATGGGACGCAAAGTTTCAGTAAACGGTGACGGCCCTGTGAATACTTTTCGTTTCGCGACCGATTGACCGTTTGCGGCCCACGATGGACGCTGAGGCACCCGACGAGGAGGGACTCGATCGAAGGGCTTTATTCGTGAATATCGTCGGTTGGGTTACGCCCTTCGGGCTAACCCAACCTACGGTGCACCGGTATTCAGTCTTTATGCAAGTCTCAATAGAAGCGGCTTCCTGATGATCCAGAGGATCGCGTTTAGTTCTTGGAGACGGCTGTGTCCGCGACTCCTGACGATTTTCATCGCGGTCACCGCTGCGGAAAATATTTCCGCCGAACCCTTCAGATACCAGTGGAACATCCGCGACATTGCCGCGACCGACGGCAGCGAGGTGGAATTGCGCACGCGCGATAAACGGTTGATGAAGCGGGTCGACACGAGTCAGATGAGGATCCTCTACGCGGTGAAATCGAGCATCGAAGCGGTGGCAGAATTGTCAACGGAGCTAATCATCGTCGACGGCGACCAACCCAACGCATTCGCGGGCAGGGGAAAGAAGGATGAGAACATCATCGGGATCAATTTTGCCATGCTCGATATCTTGGGCCTCGACGTACACGCCGCCGCCGCGCTGATCGGTCATGAAATCGCGCATTTGAAACTACATCACGGCGAGCAACGGTCTTCGCGCGAAAATACAAGTGGGATGATGAAGGTGCTGGGAGGCGTCGCTTTGAGTACGCTCGGTGTCCCCGGCGGCAGTCTGATCTCGGACCTTACCATCACGGCGTTCGAGACGCGCTACAGCCGCGATCATGAACGGGAAGCCGACTACCTCGGCGCGATCTGGGCGATCGAAGCCGATTATGAAGCGGACGGAGCGGTGCGCCTCCACGAAGCGGTGTACAGCCGGGCGAAGGGCAACTCCACGCCGTTTCTGTCATCGCACCCGTCGAGCCGGGACCGGATTGCGACCCTGAAAGCGCTGTCTCGGCGGTTGTCGCCCTAGCCCGGACATCTCCGCTTCGCCGGGGCGCGTACGGTCTAGACCCCGTCTACGATCGCCAGCAAACCGTCGCTGATCTCCCCGCGGAGTTTCAACAACGGCTGATACTCTGAATCGGCATACCATGCCTCGGCAGCGGCCCTCGTTGGAAATTCGATCACGACGACGCGGCCCGGCGGCCATGGCCCTTCTTTGACGTCCACGGCATCGCTGGCCGCCAGCAGTTGACCGCCGTGTTTGTCCAACAGCGGTCCGACGCGGGGGACGTACTCGTCTTGATAGCGCGCAGCATCTTTGACATCGATGATCGCGATTACGTAAGCGGCCATGCCTGAATTCCTCCTCTTCGGGACGCGAACCCGATAACCTCGTTCGTGTCTTCGGCTAACGCCTGCGCTCTAAGCGACCAGGCACCTGCCC
The DNA here is from genome assembly GCA_964523765.1 of uncultured Enterobacteriaceae bacterium. Classification (GTDB taxonomy): domain Bacteria; phylum Pseudomonadota; class Gammaproteobacteria; genus UBA11873. The sequence goes on along the minus strand of CAZFZX010000014.1, from coordinate 22,751 downwards.
ACCGCCAAAGGTACTTACTTCGCCGCGCGCACAAAGTACGCTTGCTTGTGTCCTTTTTGCGTATAACGGTCGGCGGATTGTTCGGCGTTCTTGCGCGTGAGGAATCGCACCATTTCGTGCTCGTTCCCATTATCGTCCAGGCGCACCAGGACCCAGCGCATCGGTTCGAGAGGAAGGACCGAAGGCATCGATCAATCCAGCGGAACACGCGTCGCGGGCGGCTGCGAGCTGCTCACTAGAAAGCCAAGTCTCCGGCCGGTGTCGGCTATGACGAAGATTCTCATGGGGGTGGCGTCCCTCTATAACAACAGTCGTCATCGACGCGGCGCAACTATTGGCCGCGAGAATCGAACCCGTACTCTTCGAGTATAGTCGATCGCAAAAGATCAGCACGCGTGATCATGTGCGCCTGCCGTAATAGACGGAGGCAATACCGAGGGCGATGCTACCGACGATGATCAGCAGCAAAGACAGCAAGTTGACTTGTCCGATGGAAAGCCAATTGATCAACGGATTATTGTCGATGAACGGCCACAAGGCCTGGGCGTCGGCGTGCATCATCGCGTCGAGGAACCAATGCGTATAGACGCCGAGCACACCGCCCCACCATGCCGCGCGCCAGCTGATCCGCTCCTCGGGGTTAACGAATGAGCCTAAGCTCGCACTCGAATTCCGCGTGAACCAATCGATAAAGGATTGACACAGCGGACGCCCCACCAGAACAGCCGGCAGCAACACGACCGTTGCGCCGAGGACCGTGTTGGAAAAACCATGGAGGCGGTCGGCGCCCAGCACCAGACGCGCGATCACCTCCACATCCATGAATACCTGGCTCAACGCGAATACCGTAAAGCTCAAACGCCCCCCGGCTACAGCTTTGACCAAGAATCCCGGGCCCAGATGCAAGGGCGTTATCGGCATCGACGAGACCATCGGGAGCGTCGTCTCAGCAGTAGCCCCGCCGGTCGCGGAGCCCTCCCGAGAATGCCGCTAAAAGACAGGCAATTCGGGCACCCTGTCAGGGACGAGGGCGCATGTGTGTCCGGCTGTGGCGACATCGTGAGCACTTTCGAAATAGGGCTTGCTCCTTGCAGACTTAGAGCCTTTTCGATCTTGCGCGCCCGATCCACCGGGTCGGCCCCGATTATTGTCGCAACGTAGGCCGGGTTATGAACGCCCCAAATCGAAAACCGTTCCTTCTCGAATCCGGGGACCGACCCACTCGGCTTCCCTCTCAGGCATCCGCCCCGCATTCCTTTGCCGCTCGAATCACGCGCAGGTCTACCAAGTAACGGCACGCTATATTCCTGCTTGAAACGGTTCGACACCGACGACATCGACTAAAACCGCGTCGCCGTCGACCCTCACCGGGTACTCGGCAAGCCTCCAATTCGTCGGATCGATACCCGCGCCCGTAGCAACGTCAAACTGCCACATGTGGCCCATGCAGGTTAGAACGCCACCTTCCAAGCGGCCGGCGGCCAGTTGGATCTGTTGGTGCGGACAGTACGCTTGATAGGCTTTGACGTCACCGCTGCCCAGGATGGTCGGCAGCACCGCGGTGCCGTCGTTGGTAACGAAGCTGGCCATCTCTCCTTCCGGCACGTCGTCGAGAATGCAGATTCTTTCAAACGCCATAATAACCGTGCAGATTCTATCGCGGCGTCGAGTTCGGCCACCGACGCTTCGCCATATTCTACCGGAAGAAACCGACCGGCTTTTGCAGGGCTACGGACCGGGCTAAATGACTCCGACCGCGTTCTCTCATGAATCGGCAGTTTTCCGATTTCATCGCATGCATTGCCGGGGCCGCACCGGGTTTCGCCTTTCGGCCATTCCCTCGATGCAAGAAACGCCAAAAAGTTTGTAAGGATCGGCGCCGTCGTACGACTAAGCCTTGAACGTTAACTTATTCTATTTTCAAACAGGAGAACAAATATGAAAATCTTAGTCGCAACGGCAATGCTCGTTCTGGCCGCCAACGGCGCTTCGGCCGCCGGCTTCAGCCCTTGGGTCGACGCCGCCGCTCCGCGCGAAGATACCGGGGTTCAGAATACCGATGTCGAACCCGTGGGCTTCGCGCCATGGCGTGACCGCGTGGTCGTAGACGACCCTCGCGATGATGCCACTTCGAGCGAAATCGCAGCCACCCCACGCCCACAGAACGTTTTCCGCCCCTGGTCGTGATTGAAAGCGCGGCGTGTTGCCGCTGGCGGCTTGCCAAGCGCTAACGCGTTGGCCATAGTACTAACGGCAGAACACCATAGGCAACGGAAGTAGTGACAACGAGCAATAGCCCGGAGCAATGGTTAGATGAACACGGCGATGCACTATACTCCTACGCGATGATACGCGTGCACAACCCGGCTGCCGCCGAGGATCTTGTGCAGGAAACACTGCTCGCCGGGGTCGAGGGCCTTGCCACTTTCAAGAGTGGGTCGAGTACGAGGACCTGGCTCATTTCGATCATGAAGAACAAAATCGTCGATCAGATCAGGAAACTGCACCGCGAGGAGTCAATGGATCTTGATGCTATCGACGAACGGGAGTGGCAGACGAAATTTGATCCGAGCGGACATTGGATTGTCGGCCCCCGCGAATGGCGCGATCCAGCTGCGGTCGTGGAAAACACCGCCCTCGGCGAGGCGATGTTGAAATGCATCGGCGAACTGCCGGAGAAGCTTCGAACCTTGATCGTCATGCGCGAAATTGATGGTTTCAAATCCGACGACCTCATCGACATACTGGGCATATCGAGCTCGAACAATCTGTGGGTAATGTTGTCGCGCGGTCGCGAAAAACTGCGTTCCTGCCTAGACCGAAATTGGTTTAAGGAAGCATAAACATGCTGAACTGCGAGAAGGCATCTACAATGGCTTCTGCGGCTCTCGACCGCAAATTGACCGTCGCCGAGTTCATCGGTCTTTGGATACACCACGCCGTCTGCGGACCCTGCCGAGCCTACCGGAAGCAACTGCATGCCATGCGAAGGTATGCGCAACGACTGCGCGAGGAGCGTACCGCCGGACCCCGAATTGACAGTGCCGCCAAAGATCGGATCCGAGCGCGGTTACGCGAGAAACAAGCGCCGTCCGCGAACGATTAGCGGCCCGGGTTCCCAACCGTAGGCCCCGCTCGCGCTACGGCTCCCCGTTAACGGATGAACTCGACTGAGGCTGAACCGAGAATCGCAACGGGAAGCCCGGAATGGAGAGTTCATTCCGAACCACTCGCGTTGTCGCCCGATTACATTCCTATGGTTCGGCAAATTCGAATTCTTCAAAGGCGGTTTCGTACGCGGGGTCCCAGCGCGACAACGGGGAACGATGGTATGCCAAATCGCCCGCCCCCCAGAGAATACGCCGGGCATCTTCCTCCTCGGAAACCTCGTTATCCGGGCAAATAATATAGAAGCGGCCACGGTTGATCCCATCGATCATAAATTCGATGACCTGCTCCGGGCTCCATGCGCCAGCCGGTTTTTCCTTAACATGTCGTTTGACTAATCCCGTGTAAGTGAACCCGGGCACCAACAGGTGCGCACTGAGCTGACAGTTCTCTGTGTTGCGGAGCGCGTGCTGCAAACTTTCGGTTGCGGCTTTGACGCCGGCCTTGCTGACATTGTAGGCCGGGTTGCCCGGTGGATTCGTGATGCCCTGTTTTGAACCGGTGTTGATAATGAGGACTGGCCGGTCCTGATCGAGCATGGCCTGGGTGAAGCCGTGCATACCGTGAATAACACCCCACATATTCACCCCGACGATGTGCTGCCATTGCTCGAGCGCATACCAGCTACCCGTCTTTTCGCTCGTACCGGCGTTGTTCATCAACACATCGACTCGGCCGAACCTCTCAAACGCATGGTCTTTCAGCGCGACCACTTCTTCGAACCGAGAGACGTCGAGTGGTTGCATCGCGACTTCCGCGCCGTGCGCCGCCGCTTCTTCGCCAACCTCTGCAACAGCCTCTTGGAGCTTCGCGGGATCGATGTCGGCCAGCAACACGTTCATACCGAGGCCGGCAAACCGTTTTGCCGCGGCGAGGCCGATTCCGTCCGCGCTGCCTGTTATGACCGCAACTTTGCCCGTGGCAAATGCCGCATGTATACCCATTTTGTTACTCCTGCTTGATACCTTGCCTGCCAAATCGAACCCCTCCGAAGCAAGAACGCTCGATTGAACGACACTAAGGCTTACAGACCAAAATCCAATGTCACCGGACCGCATAACGGGCCGGGCGCTGACGACTCCAATCGCTCAGATATTCCCATTTAAATGCGCTTTCCGCACCTTCTCGGGGAAACGTTAGATCGCATAGCGCAACGTAGTGCGCGGTAAGCGATTGTAATGCGCACGTAGAAACCTTTCGACGGCCGCAGGTTGGCGCTTCCAGGCTTCACGGAGCATCCAACCGACGGCTTTGTGCATTAGATCCTCCGGATCGTCCAGCAGCAACTCGGCGATTTCAAGCGTTGAGTCGATGTCATCTTGCCGGATGAAATGAAGCGTTGCCAGGATCGCGATGCGACGCTCCCAAAGGTTCCGCGACTTGGCTAACTTTAGCAGCGGCCGGCGGCTGCGATCGCTGAAATAGCCACCGACTATTTGTGGAGCGGAGCCATCCACGAGATCCCAATTGTTGATGAACTCGGTGTGCCCCAGATAGAGATCGCAGATCGCTTGCCGGTCTTGCCGGTTACCTCGCCGGGAATGGTAAACTAAGATCACCAGAGCGATCAGTCGGTACTCATGATACTTCGACTTCAGTAACGTTACGGTATCGGCGCGACTGACCGTGCGGTATCTTTTAGCGACCTCTCGGAGCTTCGGAACCCGAATGCCAACGAACGAGTCCCCTTCCCCATACTCGCCGGGTCCCGTTTTAAAGAAACGGGAGGAGTGTTCGGCGATCTTCGGATCGGCGAGCCCTTCGAGTTCCTCGGTTAGTTTGTTAAGCGACACGTTGCGGTAGTTGAATGTTCCAAAATACCAATAAGTTTCGGATCGATGACCGCTGAGCATACTCCGGCTGCGTCACCCCGGCCCCGGATCGAGTCCGGGGTGACGGACCCGGTATCCAGTAGGCGAAGCCCGCCGCAGGCGACATTAACTTGACGTTTAAGGAACAATCAGCGTTACGATCAGCACCAATAGCAGAATAAACGAGAGGGTCGCGACGATCCCCGCGACAACGAAAACAACCGGGCTACCCTTCGCAAAATCATCGTTTCCTTTTTTGGAGTCTCTGACGCCCAGGAAAGCGGAAAAAATACTTTCGATCATCGCGCCTATACTCAACTTTTCCTTTTTCTCGTCTTGACTCGTCATGGCCGGGTGCAGCTAAATCGAGAACAAAGCTACAAAAAAGGGAGACCAGCTGAGTACCAGCAAACAAACCACCACCAGATTGATCGTAACGACGGCATTATAACGGGCAGCGGCCACCGCTTTGGCGTCAGCCCTGAATATGAAGCTCATCATCGTATCCAGCGCTAGCACGAAGAATAGTATCGGAACCAGTGTCGGGGCGACGATAGTCGGAACGGCTCTCCAGTTATCGTACTGCGTTTCGCCTCCGGAAAAAAACGACAGTGCTACGATCGCCAGCGCAATAGCGTAGAGAGTGCAGCGCCGCAAGCCGACCGTACCGAGCACATTCTTCATCAAAGTACTAAGGAACCTCTGATCAATTCATGGAAGGTCGCCTTGCGACCAAAATCGTCGCGATCTGCGTTGCGGCGCCTGCCAATAGTCCCTGGCTATAGCCTCCGCGCCGTACCTTGACCTGAACGATTTTGGGTGGCAACTCGACTGTCCCGGAATGAATCAGAGGCTCCCTAACCGATTTGTGAAGAATGCAGCAATTTCGTCAGATCTTTGCGCATATCCGTCGGGTCTGCGTTGTTCCGATAGAAAATAAACAAGTTGCCGAGCGGATCGATCATGTAAATCGAATCGCCGACACCTCGAGATGCGCCGCCGGTATCGAACTGAGACTTCAATCCACCCACGGAATGGTGCGTATCCTCTGCCACGACCAAGCCGATATGTTCGTTCAGGATTTCCCGAAACCGATCGATGTCGACGGAGCGTGTAAATACGATCAGCCGTTGGATCCGTCGTTCGTTTCCGCCCTGGGTCAGCCGGACCTGGCGAATTTTGTACAGATTGTCTACACAAGAATCGTCACAGGAGCCGGGGGCAAAAACGACGTAGGTCCACTTACCGTTAAAAAAACTTCTGTCGAGCTTCTTACCGCTCAACGGTAACTCAATTTCGAATGGCTGAAGCGGCCGCGCCGGATGAATCAGCTCGCCTCGCGCGGCCTCGCCGAGAGGCATATGGTCCCGGCCGAATTCCACGAATAGCCAGGCGGCGACCAGCGGCCCGAGAAATACAATTACCATTGACAGCAGGGTTTTCTTATTACCGAGCATAATCGACTCAATCACGCGTCGCGCCGGTGGACACACTGCTTCAGACAGATGATCAGTGCGACCAGCGCAATGGAAAACCACTGTATCGCATAGGCCACGTGCTTCTCGGCTTTCATTATCACGGGATCCGCCCAGTTTCGCTTATAACCATGGTTCTGTTCGGGATCCAATTGCAGCAAAAACGGTAATATTGGTTTACCAAGCCATTGGGACGCCTGCTCCGCCTCCAGGTATTGGACTACTTTCGGCCACGGAGCCGATCCTCCAGTCGAATAGTTTTCGAGCCGGATGCCCACGTCGGGCAGGTCGCGGATTCTGCCCAGCACCGAGAGCCGCTCGCCCGGCGTATTCACCGCCGGTAACCGGCTGCGATCGGTGCCCGTCGGAACCCAGCCGCGGTTCACGAGCAACATAGTTTGTGAGTCAAGTACAAACGAGGATACGACATGATACCCCGCCTTGCCCTCGTTTATTTGGTTGTCGAGGAAGAAGACCTTTCCGGGTAAGTAACGGCCCCGGGCCACTACCATTCGATAGAGCAGATCACCTCGCGCTTCGTCGGCGGCCGTCAAGACTATTGGTGCCAAAGCACGGCGCTCCTCGTTCTGAGTCTCGATCGCCCGCTTTTCGTCGGCCCGATGCAACTGCCAAATCCCGAGGGCCGCTAGACACGGCAGCAGAAAAAGCAAGCCGATACCGCCGAATAGTGTCGGTCGAAATCGAAACTCGGAAAGCTCAGGCAAACCTGCCGGGGAAGGGAATTTGGCCGTGCTCGCCGGCCGATCGCGCCGCATACGTGGGAAGCTCCCGACTCATTCGTCGTCTATCCGGGACCGAAAAAACCCGTGGCACGACCCAGCAGCAACAGCCCGAACAGAACGACGGATAAAGAGATCCTGACCGTCAGCGCTTTGACCATGCGCGTAGACTCGCTCTTGTCTCGCACCAGAAAAACCAGGCCGCTACCGAGGCTGAAAACGATCAGCAACAGCGCGCCTATGACCAGAATTTTGAATTGCAGCGGCAAAAAGTGATTACACCAGCCAATAGACAAAAATGAACAGCCCGAGCCAGACCACATCGACGAAATGCCAATACCAGGAAACGGCCTCGAATCCGAAGTGATGATCCGGGGTGAAGTGGCCTTTTAGACAGCGGAAAAAAACCACCGTCAACATGATCGCGCCTAACGTCACGTGCATTCCATGAAAACCCGTCAACATAAAAAATGTCGTGCCGTATATCCCGCTATCCAGGCGGAGGTTCAGTTCGTGATAAGCCTCGATGTATTCGCTACCCTGAAAAAACAGGAACAGAAAACCCAAGACGACGGTTGCCCCTAATCCCATGATCAACTTGGGTCGGTTGTTTTGCTTGAGGCCCCAGTGGGCGATGGTTACCGTTACACCGCTACTCAACAGGATCAGCGTGTTCATCGCCGGTACACCCCAGGCGGGCATTGCTTCGAATTCGCCACCGACTTCGCCGGGACCATTGGTCGGCCACATTCCCTCGTAACCCGGCCAAAGCAGTGCATTCGTCATCGCGTTGTTGCCCGCACCGCCGAGCCATGGCACGGACCACTGGCGCGCATATAGCAGGACGCCGAAAAATGCCGCAAAAAACATTACCTCCGAGAAAATGAACCAACCCATACCCCAGCGAAACGACCTGTCGACCTGGTTATTGAAAGCTCCTGATTCACTTTCTCGGATTACCGTACCAAACCACCCGAACAGCATGACGGTCAACACCGCAAACCCGGAATACATGAAATAGACACCCGCACCGCCGAAATTTCCGTCGGCGTTGTGCGTCGGCAGAGAACTCGCAAATCCCGCCACAATCAAAGTCAGTGCGATTGATCCCAGAATGGGCCATTTCGTACCGTGTGGCACATAGTATCCGGCTGCTGTATTGGACATATTCAACCTCGATTCAGTATTCCGATTTGCATGAGCGTTGTGGCTATATTCAGTTCATCAAGTGTCGTTGCTGTCGTCCTTGATCTCAAAGAACGTATAAGACAGCGTCACGGTGTTGACGCGCTTCGGCAGTTCCGGGCTGATGATGAAGTGTAATGGCAAGCGCCGCCGTTCACCGGCTTTAACAAGCTGCTGGGTAAAACAGAAGCACTCTGTTTTATTGAAATATTTCGCAGCATTGCCCGGCGCGAGACTCGGTACGGCCTGGCCGATCATATCCCTCCCGGTCGGGTTCTCGACGAAAAAATCCGCGCGGTGTACTTCGCCCGGATGGACGCGCACTTTTCGCTTAACCGCCGTGAATTCCCATGGCATGTGGCGGTTCGTATTGGTGACGAATTCGACATTCACCCACCGCTCCCGATCGGGTTGTTCCAAGCGTTGAACCGATACCTCATCCCTCGCTTCGGCCGTCTTCCCGTTGAGACCGGTAACCACGCACAGCGCATCGTACAAGGGAACCAGTAGAAAGCCGAAGCCGAACATCGCGACGGTGAGCGCTGCCAGCTTTATGACCAAAAAACGCATTTCTGTTTCCGAGTTCCGGGCTTGTCTCAGATGCTATGAACGTAGATATAAGTCAGGTAGAAAAATAACGGCAAGATCAGCAGAAACGCGAGCAAATAGCCATTTACCTTCTTTTCGCTATTACTCACCGTCATTCTTCCCATCCGAATTCCAATCGATCGCCGTCGCCACGACAAGATCTGCGAGCCACGGGCTACTCGGCCGCAAGCCGCGGCGGTTCACTGAAAGTATGGTGTGGCGCGGGCGTCGGCACGGTCCACTCTAGCCCGGTCGCACCTTCCCAGACTTTCGGATCGGAAACTGCTTCACCGCCACGAATCGACTGGATCACGATGTAAACGAAATAAAGCTGCGCCAGCCCGAAAACAAAACCACCGACGGTGGATAGTGAATTCCAGTCCGTAAACTGCATATTGTAGTCGGGGATGCGCCGCGGCATACCCGCGAGTCCGGCGAAGTGTTGCGGGAAGAATAGGACGTTCACCGAAATCGCGGACACCCAGAAGTGGATCTTCCCCGAAGCTTCGCTGATCCGTCGCCCGGTCCATTTGGGGAACCAGTGATAAATCGCCGCAAAGGCCGAAAACAGCCCGCCCATAGCCATGGTGTAATGAAAATGGGCAACGACGAAATAACTGTCGTGATATTGGAAATCGGCGGGCGCCATACCCAGCATGAGACCGGTCAGACCACCGAGGGTGAACAGAAAAACGAACGCGAGGGCAAACAACATCGGCGTTTCGAATGTCAATGCGCCACGCCACATGGTCGTTATCCAGTTAAAGATCTTTACCGCAGTGGGCACGGCGATGATCACGGTCGCATACATGAAGTAGAGCTCCGCCGCCACGGGCATACCCGTCGTATACATATGGTGTGCCCAGACGATGAACGACAGGAAAGCGATAGCTGCCATCGCGTAGACCATCGAGGCGTAACCGAATATCTTCTTGCGGGAAAATGTCGGAATGATCTCGGATACCACGCCGAAGCCGGGCAGAATGATGATGTAGACTTCCGGATGACCAAAGAACCAGAACACGTGCTGGAACAGCACCGGGTCACCGCCGCCTGCCGCTTCGAAAAAGCTCGTGCCGAAATTCCGGTCCGTCAGCATCATGGTCACCGCGCCCGCGAGCACCGGCATGACGGCGATTAGTAGGAACGCCGTAATCAACCAGGACCAGCAAAACAAGGGCATCTTCATCAACGTCATACCCGGCGCGCGCAAATTGAGAATAGTGGTGATGATGTTGATCGATGCCATGATCGACGACAGACCCAACAGATGAACCGCAAATATGAAGAAATCTGTACTCTTGGGCGCGAAGGTCGTCGATAACGGGGCGTAGAATGTCCAGCCGAAGGCAGGGGCGCCGCCTTCCATGAACAAAGTGCTGACCAGAATGAGCGCCGCGAAAGGCAGAAGCCAGAAGCTCCAGTTGTTCATGCGCGGCATTGCCATATCCGGCGCTCCGATCTGCATGGGGATCAACCAGTTCGCCAGCCCGGCAAACGCCGGCATGATGGCGCCGAACACCATGATCAATCCGTGTAAGGTGGTCATCTGATTGAAGAATGACGGCTCCACAATCTGGATGCCGGGTTGAAATAGCTCGGCGCGAATAATCATCGCCATGGCGCCGCCGACCAGGAACATGGCCAATGCAAACCACAGGTACATGGTGCCGATGTCTTTGTGGTTGGTGCTAAACAGCCAGCGGGCAACCCCTTGCGGCGGCCCGTCGTGATGTTCTGCTTCCGTGTGTGTGCCCATATTCGTCTCCCGAAATTCTTCCTGTCTTCTACCTGGCCGCTTTAACTTGTGCCGATTGCACAACATCACCCGCGCCGGTACCCCACGCGTTGCGTTCGTACGTGATGATGGCGGCGATATCCAAGTCGTTCAGTTGTGCCGCGAATGGCGGCATCATGTTGCCCTTGCCGTTCAATACCGTCTTGATATGTTCCACCGTGGGCCCGTCTACGGAAGGACTGCCTTTGAGCGGTGGAAACGGGCCCGTCCCTTCGCCATTGGGCATATGGCATGCGCCGCAGGACGTCAGGTAGGCTTTTTCACCGCGGGCTAGCAGCTCTTCCTTGGTCAAGTCCTGATCCGCCGCCGCCGCCTCGGCCTGTTGGGCCTGTTTTTGCTCGGCTACCCATTTCTGGTAGTCCGCCTCCGTTTTCGCGACCACCACGATCGGCATGAAGCCGTGGTCCTTGCCGCAAAGCTCTGCGCACTGGCCCCGGTAAGTCCCTTCTTTTTCGACTCTCATCCAGGATTCGTTGATAAACCCCGGAACGCCGTCGCGTTTTACCCCCAGTTCCGGTACCCACCATGAGTGGACCACGTCACTGGCAGTCGTCAGGATGCGTACCTTTTTGTTGATGGGCACGACCATGGGGTTGTCGACGTCCAGTAGATAATTCTCTACGGTCGCCGGATCGATACCCGAATCTTTCTGCCGGGCTTCGTTACTTTTAGCATCGAGGTTACTAAAGAAACTGATGTCGTCGTCCAGATAATCGTACTTCCACTTCCATTGATAACCCGTGGCTTGGATGGTCATGTCCGGGTCGCCAGTGTCTTCGATAGTCAGTATCGCTTTTGTTGCAGGGAAGGCCAGAACGACCAGGACAACGAACGGGATAGCGGTCCAGATCACCTCCAGCGTGGTGCTTTCATGAAAATCCGCGGGTTTCTCGCCGTCTTTCTTCCGATGAGTAAACACCGAATAAAACATGACGGCAAATACACCGACCGCTACCACCGTCACCAGGGTCAGCATGATCATATGAAAGTCATACATGATGCGGCTGAGTTCGGTAACGCCCTCAGACATGTTCATTTGATCCAATGCGGATGCGCCACCCGGTAGTATGCTCGACGCGGCGAGCAGGCCGCCGGCTATTCGCCGGGTCGGTCCCGGGCGGAAAGGATTGTGAAGATCTGTCATCTTATTCCTCGATTCTCCGTTACCATACTCGTCGCTTGCTACTGTTTGACCGAAACGAAAACGGTAGCGGCTAGCGTGCGCACAACCGAACCCGGTCGGGCGGATTTCGTCGGACCGTTCGACTCTGCATCCGGTTGAAACGTCAACTTGCGGGCACCTGACTTCGTTGTCGGATATTCCGCGAACCCCTGCTTAAAAGGGGAGATAAAACCCACCCCGAAAGCTGCTAGTTATCAGTTCTCAAAGCGCCTATTGACTTCGTCCCAATTTACCAAGTTCCAAAAGGCTGCAATCCAGTCCGGTCTCACATTCCTGTATTTCAGGTAGTAAGCGTGTTCCCAAACGTCAATTGTCAAAAGAGGTTTGTGATCAATCGAGAGCGGGCAGTACTGGTCATGCGTATCGGTGATCTGGAGCGCACCGGATTCGTCTACGACGAGCCAGGCCCAGCCCGAACCAAAGTGATTCGCCGCCTTCCCGCTAAAGGCATCTTTGAAACGCTCGAAGGAATCCCACTTACCTCGGATAGCATCCGCGATTGCACCGACGGGATCGCCGCCGCCATTGGCGGCAAGAGAATGCCAAAAGAATGTGTGATTCCAGACGCCGCCGGCGTGGTTTCGAACCGGCGTGCGTTTGTCTTCGGGGATGTCGTCGAGGCTTGTCAGGATCCCTTCTAGAGATTTTTCACCGACGCCGCTAGCTTCGATGGCGGCATTGAGTTTATTGACATAGGTCTGGTGGTGCATGCTGTGGTGTATCTCGACGGTTTCCGCGTCGTAGTACGGTTCCAGCGCATCGTACTCGTAAGGAAGGTTCGGTAATTCAAATGCCACGGTATTCTCCTTCGACCCGGACCAAGCGGGTGCATCGTCTTCAACAGTGCAGCAGAAACAAATTTCGTCAGAAAGTGTTGGCTATTTACACTCGCTATTCGAAAATTGCGCGCCTCGAACTCGCCGATTCTCCCCTGGAAAGCGCGCAACTCTGTTGGGCAAACAAACGTGAAGTCGAGTGGATAGAAAAAGAGCACCACATAATCGCTGCCTCTAAACTATGAGAGCGCGAAGTTGCCGACGAATTCGTTCCCGGAAACGACGGCATCGGCCGAGAAATCTGGCGCTTGATTACCCACTAGGACAGACATGGTTTACTCCACTGGATGTTACTATTTAACCGGAAAGACGATAAGATAGCATAAGGTGGAGAATATCAGGCCATATTTGTAGTATATATGCGCAAATGGGTTTTATATTAGATTTATGATTACTAATTTCTAATATTTCGTCATCAAGATCGTTCGGCGGGTAGATGGAAATGATCCGCCGGGATCGAAAATCGAAAAGAGGCAACGCAGGTGACCAATCCAGTAAGTGACGGGACCAGACGTCTTCGAGCAAGCCATAAAATGACTCAGAAGGAGTTAGCTGAACTGGCGGGAATACCGAGAGCAACCTTGGCCAACATGGAAAAACCGACCGGCAACCCGTCTATCTCGGTGGTGGTAAAGGTCGCGCAGGTACTCGGCGTTCCCGTGGAAGATTTAGTGACGAAGGAGCAATCGACATTTGTTACCAGGGTCTTAAGGGAGGATATGCCCACCGTACGCCAGGACGACGGAAAATACGTAAGCACGAGCGCCTCGCCGCTCAGTGTACCGTTTCTACAGATCAACGATCTTAATATGCTACCCGGATGTAGAACCCGCGGTAGACCTCACCCGGAGGGCAGTCACGAGTTGTTCTTGTGCCTCGAAGGCACCGCGACCGTGGAAATTCACGACGAAATCCATGAAGTGGAGTCGGGAAACCTCATCTACTTTCCCGGCAATCAACCGCACAACTACTGTAATGCCGGACTAAAGCCGGTGCATGCTATTACGGTCGTGACTATCCTGAGCGCAAAAGGCAGGCGGCAAACCGGAAAGGACGGACCCGAACAGGACGCGTAACGCGCCGAGGAGGGCGACGGCGAAGACGCCGTCGGCTAGCTGTCGGACAGGCGGCATTGGCCTTAGCACCAAAATAGGTGTTCCGAAAGATGCTTCACTTCCGTCTTTACTCCAACTCCCGTCACCCCGGACTGGGTCCCGGGGACCAGTCAAACAACGTCCCGCCCGCGGCGAGCGCCTCGCGCGGGCTCCGGGTTAGAGATCCTGAATCGTAGCAGCCTGTTGCCGTACCAGTTCCGGCGCCCCCAAGGCCTGCCGGTTGAAGCCGATGCGCTTAAACCAGTAGTGCAATCCGAGTAAATCGGTAAACCCAACCCCACCGTGAACTTCGGTCGCGGTTCGCGCGACGAAGGTACCGACTTCGGCGACGTGGGCCTTGGCGTGGCATGCGGTTAAGCATGCTTCGTCTGGTAGGTCGCTTAAAGCAAAAGCCGCGTACCACATCATCGCGCGGCAGGGCTCGAGTGCCGCTGCCATTTCCGCGCACATATGTTTCACCGCTTGGAAAGAACCGATAACGCGATTGAATTGTTTGCGTTCTTTGGCGTATGCAACGGCCGCATCCAACATGTGCTGAGCCGCGCCGATCGTGTCGGCGACGAACATGACGCGTGCCGCGTCTAACAGACTGTTGGTCACGTCCGGATCGTCGGTGACCAGCTGCGCCGGTGTATCCGTAAAACGCAACTCCCCGGAAACGCGGGTCCTGTCGATCGTCGTATGGGTCAATTGTTCGAGGCCGGCGCTGCCGGCCTCGACGACAAATAGCGATCTGTCCGCGGTCGCGACGAAGAGAAACTCTGCGAGCGGGTCGAGCACGAAAAGAGATTTACCGGACAATTTTCCTGCCGTCGCGCGCGTGCCCGCATCACCGCGGGGACCAGGAAGCTCGCTGAAGGCAACGCCCGCCGTCGCGTTGCCGTCGACGAGCTCAGCCAGAATCGAATCCCGCATCCCGGTTTCGGCATAGCGGAGCGCGAGCGGCGCGATCACGGCGGAACCGATAAACGGCGCAGGCGCGGCGTGTGCACCGAGACACTCGGCGATCAGTGCCGCGTCCAGGACCTTCAGGCCTACGCCGCCCTGGTTCTCGGGAACGATCAAGGAGGGCACGCCCAACTCTGCCAGACCCCGCCAAATATCTCGACAGTCATCACCGGCGGCATATGCCCGCACCCGATCCAGACCAACGTGTTCATCGAGATAACGATTGATGCTGTCCCGTAATCCGACCTGTTCGGCCGATAATCCGAAGTCCATTACGCTGCTCCTGGAGCCGTCGGCGGCCTTGGTTCCTTCGGCATACCCAGGCCGCGTTCACTGATAATGTTTTTCTGGATCTGCGAGGTCCCACCGCCGATGATGAGGCCCAGATAGAACATGTAGTTCCATTGCCATAAACCATCGGCGCGCAGATGTTCGTTGTCGCCGTAAGCGAGCCCGAACTCACCCATGACATCGATACCGAGTTGTTCCAACTCGTGGCGAAGTTCCGTGCCCTGCAATTTCACAACCATGCGCGCGAGCGGTGCGGATTGCTTATTCACCCTGGCCGAAAGCAGCCGCAAATTGTTGAATCGCATTGCCATGACGCGGCCCTGGATACGCATTAGTCGGTCGCGAAATACGGGCATGTCGATGACACGCTGACCTGCGATAGTCTCCGTTTTCATCAAATCGATAAGGCTGTTCAGGCGCGTCAAAGTGATATTGGGGTCGCCCAATTGCCCGCGTTCGTGCCCGAGGATCGTATTTGCAACCTGCCAGCCCTGCCCGCGCTTACCGACAATTTGGCCGGCGGGCACGCGTACGTCGGTAAAGAAGACCTCATTGAAGTTGGCATTTTCGGTCATGTCCATCAGCGGCCGCACTTCGATGCCGGGTGCGTCCATACGAAATAGCAAGAACGAGATGCCTTCGTGCTTCGAGGCCTCCGGTTCGGTGCGCACGAGACAGAAGATCCAATCGGCGACCTGCGCGGTGCTCGTCCAGATCTTACTGCCGTTCACCACCCACTCATCACCGTCTAGAACCGCGCTGGTTCGAAGACTGGCGAGGTCACTACCGGCATCGGGTTCCGAATAGCCCTGGCACCAAACCATTTCGCCCCGCAGGGTCGGCGGAATGATCTCACGTTTTTGTTCTTCTGTGCCTAGCTCTAACAAGGTGGGAACCAACATGCCGATACCCTGGTTGCCGATGCCCCCGGTGACCTTCGCTTTGGCGAATTCGTCAGCGATGATACGAGATTTGAGGATATCGAGCTCCGCGCCGTAGCCGCCGTACTCTTTCGGGATCGTCCGGGCGGCATAACCATGCTCGATCAGTTTCCGCTGCCAGGCCAGGATTTTCGGCGAGCGGTAGTCGCGCTGATTCGCCGGTGCTTCGGACCCGTATTTGTCGAGAAATGACTTGAGTTCGGCTCGGAACGCTTCGTACTCGGAACCATATGATAAATCCATCGTCGATCCTTAAGGTTGTTGCCAAAACGCGGTGACTGCGTTCAGCTGTTTTCATGACAGCCGCCGTATAGCATACCAAGACGGCCAGGCTCAGGCGCTTGTCGCCGGACACACGATCGCGTCTCACCCGGATATTTCATGAGGACCACAGGTGGTCGCTTCCCCGATCGCTCGGTCCCATGGTTTTCGTGCGCCGTATCCTGCCGCGATTGGTATGAAACGACTAAATATCGACTATTACTGCAGTTCTTGCGCAACAGGCAACGGGCAAACTACCTTCGCGTCTCAACAGGGATCTAACGGGTGCATGCGGGCCCGATTTCAGGTACAAACGGGTAGCGTAATAGCAATCAAAGGACGAATTAGGAGGTTTCTTAATGAGTAATCAACCCGCCAATATGCCACCCGATTTCCAGAGCGCGCTCGGTTACATAATGGGTGTGACGGCGCCCACCGTCGACGATTTCAAGCTGATGGCCTTCGTCGAGGCCGGCGGCGAAGCGTTCTACGCCGGCCTCGCGAGCGCGGCACCGAACGAGCAGATTAGGGACCTTCTGAACAAGAACGGGCGCGAAGAACGAGCCCACGCTCACCGTATGAAACGGGTTGTCGAAAAGCTGTCAGGCGAGACCTTCGAGGTGCCCGCGCCTGCCGATAATCCTTACTTCGTTGAACCAGAAGGCATGAGCGTGGATGAAGATCTACTGAAATTTCTCATGGAAGCGGAAAACGGCGGCGAAGCCCTCTACGAGGGCTGGGCCAAGAGCGTCGACGACGCCGAATGCGCCGACCTCTTACGTCAGAACGGCCGGGAGGAGGTTCAACACGGCGAACGGGCGCGCGAAGCCATCGGACTATTGTAGGAATGCCCACCAAAGAGAATGTAAGGACTCCCGGGTAAACGATTCGGGGCGCCGGGTTTCTCCTCGCGGACGGATCGCGGCTACGCGACGGCCGCCGCTGGAGAAGTTTGCATTTTATTGCCGCTCGGCGTTTGCTTTAAGCTCAATCCGCCGCCGATGGAGTACCGGCTCGGTGTAGCCGTTCGGGTGATGCACACCGCCGAAAACTAGTTCGCAGGCCGCCTGAAACGCGACCGAGCCGTCGAAATCGGGCGACATCGGCACGTACTCGGGGTCGTTGGCATTTTGGCGATCGACGACCTCGGCCATGCGCTTTAAGGTTTCGAGCACATGCGTGCGCCGAACGAAGTCGTGACGCAACCAGTTGGCCACGTGCTGACTCGAAATGCGCAGGGTCGCTCGGTCTTCCATGAGCGCAACGTCGTTGATATCAGGCACTTTAGAGCACCCAATACCCATCTCGATCCAACGCGCGACGTAGCCGAGGATCCCTTGGCAGTTGTTGTCGAGCTCTTGCTGGATCTCATCTTCCGTTAGTTGTTGTTCGCCCAGCAGCGGGATCGTCAGGATATCGTCGAGACTCGCGCGACGGCGGTTTTTCAATTCGTTCTGTCGGTCGCTAACCAATATCTTGTGATAATGCATCGCGTGTAAAGTGGCCGCCGGCGGCGACGGCACCCAGGCCGTATTCGCGCCGGCTTCTAGATGCGCGAGTTTTGTGTCGACCATTTCTTTCATCAGTTCCGGTTTCGGCCACATGCCTTTGCCAATTTGCGCGACGCCCTGCAGGCCGCAGGCAAGCCCGATGTCGACGTTCCAATTCTCGTAGGCCATCATCCAGTTTGCATGCCTCATGTCCTCCTTGCGTATCATGACGCCGGCTTCCATGGCCGTGTGGATCTCGTCGCCGGTGCGATCGAGAAACCCGGTATTGATGAAGATAATGCGGTCCCGCGCTGCTCGAATACACTCTTTTAGGTTGATCGTTGTACGACGCTCCTCATCCATAATGCCGATCTTCAGCGTATTGCGCGGTAATTTCAGTACTTCTTCCACCTTCGCGAAGAGTTCACACGCGAACTCGACTTCTTCGGGGCCGTGCATTTTTGGCTTTACGATATACATGGAGCCGCAACGCGAATTACGCAGTTGGTTCAGGTGCTTCAGGTCGTACAATGCAATCGTGGCCGTAATGATGGCGTCGAGGATACCTTCTGGGACTTCCTGGCCTTGCAGCAAGATCGCTTCGTTCGTCATCAAATGGCCGACATTGCGCACCAACAATAAGGAGCGGCCGTGCAATGTGAGCGGCTCACCCTCCGGATCCAGGAAGTGCTTATCCTGGGTCAATGTACGGGTTACCCTTTTCCCGCTCTTTTTGAACGTCGCGCTCAACGTCCCACGCATCAACCCCAGCCAGTTGCGATAGACTTCGGCCTTGTCCTCGCCGTCGGCGGCCGCTACCGAGTCTTCGCAGTCCTGGATCGTCGTCACCGCTGATTCGATGACGATATCTCTGACACTCGCCGCGTCGTCTTTGCCAATTGGATGGCTCGGGTCGATCTGAACGATCGCGTGAAGGTTATTATTGCGCAACAAAATCTCGGCGGGCGCATCGACCCGACCGTTGTAGCCGGCAAATTTCTCTAGTTGTTTGAGACCCGTGCTGCGACCGTCGTTGAGTGCGACTTTCAGCTGTCCTCCGTCAACCGAGTAATCGACGGCATCGGCGTGCGAACCATCGCGCAGCGGGGCGATTTCGTCGAGAAACGCACGCCCATAGGCGATTACCTTCGCACCACGGACCGGATTGTAGGCGCTTCCCTGCTCGGCTTCGCCTTCTTCCGGTATAACATCCGTCCCATATAATGCGTCGTAAAGCGATCCCCAGCGCGCGTTGGTCGCATTCAAAGCGTAGCGGGCGTTTTTGACCGGCACCACGAGTTGCGGGCCCGCGATGCTCGCGATTTCCGCATCCACGTTTTCGGTGCTGACAGTGAAATCCGGTCCTTCGGGAAGCAGGTAACCGATCCTCTCCAGGAATTTCTTATATTGGGCCGGGTCGTGCGGGGCGTCGCTACGCGACTGATGCCAGGTATTGATCTCTGCTTGTATCTGATAACGTTTCAACAACAGAATATTATTCTTCGGCGCCATTTCCGTTATCACATCTTCGACAATCGCCCAAAATGATTCCGCTTCCATGCCAAGGTCCGGCAGAATCTCCTGCACTATTAAATCGTAAAGCGGCACCGAAACTTCCATGGTGCCGTTAGGGATCTGGATATGTGAGGTCGTCGTGACACCCGGTTTCATAGTCTGTGCCTTATACTGAATTGGGAATCGTAGTGGCCGGCAGCTTACAGAAAATCGCCGGGAATTCAAAAAGCCTCTGTAGAATGGCCAAACCTGCGGCAACGGGTGATAAGGAGAGTATATTGCCGGCAGCGGCAACGGTTTTCGCTAGCTTCTGGTTTTAGACGGAGAATGGAAGAGATGAGCAAACCACTCGTTGCGGTAATATTTTTGGTTATCGCTCTCAGCGGCGCGAACTGTCCGGCAGACCCGGACGACGAAGCCATGGGAGCGAGAATTCGCCGGCAGCTGGAAACAAGCGGACGGAATCAATACGACGGGGTAAAAGACGCCGGCCGAAAGCCGGTCGAAACCGCTTTCTTCTTCGGCGTCAAGGCGGGTATGACGGTTCTCGATATGATCGCGGGCGCCGGATATAACGCCGAGATCCTGTCGGCAGCCGTTGGTCCCAACGGGCGAGTGTATGCGCAAAACTCTCATCTCATTCTGCGCCTGATCGACGGGGCGCACCATGATGCGATGCTGGGCCGGCTCGCTAAGGACCGACTTCCCAACGTGAGATACATGATCGTAGATGCGAAGGATATGCCGTTCGAGAATTCCATGGACATGGTGTTCTGGGGCTTGAACATGCACGATATCTACAACGAGGTTGGGGAAACCGCCACGCTGGAGTTTCTTGGCCACGTCAAACGGGCCCTCAAAGCCGGTGGAATACTGGCTGTTAGTGATCACGTAGGGATTGCGGGTAAAGACAACGCCGAATTGCATCGCCTCGAACCTCGAATCATTACCGACATGATCGGTAAAGCCGGTTTTGAGATCGAAGCGACATCGGATCTTCTCGGCAACCCGACAGACGACCACAGCCAATCAATTTTTGCGGATGGCTTGCGTTACTACACGGATCGGATCCTGGTTCGAGCGCGCAAGCCGAAATAACGACATCGATAACAGTTCTATCCGGGAGGTTTTTCTCATGCAGGTCCTGATCATCATTTGGGAGCCGAATGCCGAATGGCACGCGCTCGGCGACGAGGCTCAAAAAGGATATCTTTCCAGCCTGGATGCCGCGGTGACCGCGGTTCGCAGTCAGGGGGTAATGACGCTCGGTTGGAGCAAGATCGACCGGACGTTGCCCAAAGCGCCGACGGAGGGTTATGTCGGAATTTTTGCCATGAGCAACACCGAACAGTGCCACGAGCTGGAAAAGAACGTTCAAGCAGCAGGGTGGTATGACTATTTTGACTCAGTCAATGTGAGTATCAATCCGGAAGGCGGGACCAGTCCATTGCCCAGCCAGGAATATGCACGATTGCTCGGAATAGAATTGGGTTAGGCGGCCGTTGCCCGACTCGTAACCGCCAATAGAACAGCGTCACGCGCCCGACTTGCATGCAAACCGACCGAATGTAAACTGCGCAAGCGCTGGGCCGCATGGCCGTCGGGCCGACGGTGGCTCCCGGATGGAAATTACCGAATGCCGTCGATCTTGGCCTGCATCCGGCGCATCCCTTTCAGCCACCGCTCCGGGTCATTCGTCTTGCGCTCCATCCACGTTTGAGCCACCGGATCGGTAAGGATCAAGAAATGCTCATTGGTCACCGCGTTCACGACTTGTGCGGCTACCTCTTCCGGTTCCTTGATCGGACCCGCCGCTACCTGTGCAAACGCCGAATCGGCGGCATTGAGCATCGGCGTGTTGACCCCCAGCGGCGCCAATAGCGACACACGGATCCCCTTGTCGTGATAGGTAACGGACAACCATTCGGCCAGACCGACGACGGCATGCTTGGTGGCGGCGTAGGGAAGGTTGCCATGCGAGGTCAAAATACCCGCCATCGATGCCGTATGGATCAGGTATCCGGTCTTGCGCTCCAGCATCGAGGGCAGAACTGCGCGTACGGCAAAAACGTGGCCCATGACGTTAACCTGCCACTGGTTGCTCCAGGCATCAATGGGGGTGTCGAGCGGACCCTTACCCGTGGCAATAGCGGCGTTGCT
Organism: uncultured Enterobacteriaceae bacterium; assembly: GCA_964523765.1. Taxonomy (GTDB): domain Bacteria; phylum Pseudomonadota; class Gammaproteobacteria; genus UBA11873. The sequence goes on along the minus strand of CAZFZX010000014.1, from coordinate 1,246 downwards.
GAAAAATATGTCAACCGGCCCGAATTCAGCCTCCGTATTGCGCACAAGCCGGTCGACCGCGGATTCAACCCCGACATCGCAAGGCACGGCAAGACCGCCAATCTCATCGGCGATATTAGCGGCTCCCGCGCCATCTACGTCCGCGACGACGACGTTGGCGCCTGCCGCCGCAAACGCGCGGCAGGTCGCCGCGCCGATACCGCTGGCACCGCCGGTGACGTTCGATACTTTTCCATGGAGTTCCATGCTCCCCCCATTATCAGCAATTCCTCAGAGACCTTATTCTAGCCTGCATATGGCACCAGCATCGCGGGAGCCGGCGGAATTCGCAGCAACTCGGGAGCCGGTTTGGAGGGAGAGTGATAGCCTGAACTATCACTTGAGTGAAAACCAAACCACAGTGAGCGAGAAACCGCCGGAATCGCGATAGAACGACACCGGGGACAGTTTGCTACGGTTCAAACCTCGCGGTAGTTTTGGAAATCGTACCGACTATCAACGCATTACCAGACAGGCGTTGTTCGGCTGGCGCAATATGCAGGCTAGGGCTTACACGTGGCGTCCGCGAGAATGGGGCACCCACCGAACTCGGCTTTCCGGCCGATATTGTGAAAAGGGGCAGCACCGTCGAGACCGCTTTCTCGACCGTTATTGTGACAGACAGCACAGTCGTTCCCACCTTTCGGGCAAGCTTCAAGCACGAAGCTATGCTTAATCCAGCAAGGGTCGAGACAGCCGGTTCAATGCGCTCAAGCCGGACGGCGTTAGCGCAGCGCGCGATACGAAGCGCCGGCGTTAACGCTGGAGTCTCGGCTATTGGTACGGTGGCGGCGACGCGGCCACGGTCGCGTCGTCGCTCGACTTCTTTGTCCGATGCGTTGTTACGAACGAGAACTGCAGATGAAAAGTATCAAAAATAGCAGTCACGCCGGTGTTCATTTCTTGCTTTTGGCCGTCCTAACGGCGTTTGTGATCGTCGGCGCGGAGGCTGATCCGGTTTCGGGAGCCGGTAGCACAATTGTACAGTCGATGTCGGGCGCAGATGCTTATCGCGCGATCCCGCATCAGCGAACTACTTTTACCGCGGACAGCGCGTCGATGCCAGCAATCGAGCGCCGGTTCATACGGACTATTTTTGCGCTTACCGATATCGCGGTCGCCGAACGAGTGCAGTCGCTGCACTGGTTCCAGACTAAATAACGGAGCAGAAATACTGAGCAGTTAAATTGAACTCGGGTGGTCCCTA
>CAZFZX010000013.1:0-43005 GCA_964523765.1 uncultured Enterobacteriaceae bacterium | reverse complement strand
GCGATCCGCGCCTTGAGTCGAACCATTTTGAATCACAATCCGACTGTCCCAGAATTAATCAGAGGTTCCCTAGTATTCCAATCAGGCCGGAAAACCTCCAGAGCATTTGGGCCGCCGGGCGTACGATGCGGATTAACCTCAATTGGACAGCTGTTTGGCCGCCGACGTGCCGAGCTTCGTACTCGGCGACGTGCTCTTATCGATCATGGGAGTGAGTGCATCAAAGGTTTCCGGAAGTCGTCCGGGCTTACCGAGCGAGGGAGTGACGCTCGTATCGATTATCCGAGTCGAATCGTTCGCGGCTACACCGGACAGCCGAGCGGGGCCTCGAGTAGGGGTGGCGCTCGCGATCGGCCCGCGCGGGGAAGTCATCGGAGCGATGGGTTCCTGGCGGTACAACGGCCCGGTGTTCGCAGTCGTCAGTTTACGCCCGGGCACAAGCACGCTGGATTGGTCCCATCGCTTCGCGAATAGCTGCTTCTCCACCAAGTGCGCCGATGCTTCCTGCGGTGCGCCGATGTTTATGATCTCTTGCGGTTCGGAACCCGTGTTCGTGTCGACCGGCTTACTTTGTGTGGCGGTGGGCGAGTCCGAGGCGGTCGCCGCGGGACCCGGCGGTTTGAGCGCCGCAAACGAGGGTGAAAAAACCGAATGAGCCGGCGGGCTCAAATGATCCCGCACAAAGGCCGCCCGGCCGACGGGTACGTCGAGTATGCCGCCCTTGTTTTCGATATAGATCGTGTCCTGGGTCGTCGTTGCATGTAGGCCATCGGCGAAAAGCGAGCCGTCGGCGTTCAGGCAGTCTTGTTGGCACAACAGCGCCGAATAGGCCGTGCCGCGGATCCCGATTGTGGCGACCACGGTATGCAGTTGATAACGTTTTGGGTGACGGTGGCCGATCGCGCCGCTGATGGCCCGCAGTCCCCCTTTAAGCAATTTGAAGATAGCCGATTCGCTCCCATCCTCGGTGCCGTTGAAGCGATAGTCTTCAATCTTCAAACGGCTTTGCGGTTGAACGGAGAAAAACCCGCCATCGGCAAATTCCACCTGGATGATCCCGTCGTTGGCAACCAGTGTTTCGCCGGCAAATACGGCCATCCCTTTGGTGGCGGACCGGGTCGTCTGGTCGGTTGCTTCGATGGCAACGGTCCCAGCTGAAAAAATGATTTTGCCGGCCGGTTCCCGTGCGAGCGCGGGGCCGGCAATCAGCAGCAAACAAAGCAGGGCGGGAAGAGGCCGGGTGAGACGAGTCGTATCCGTAATTGACATAGTGTTCTTTCCTTAGTGACTTGGGTTATCCGTTTCCGAATGCGGTATCGGCACGCAGGGGCTGTAGCCTAGACGGGGAGTCCGCACCGGCGCGTGATCGCGCGCACAGTTAGCGAGACGGCGGTGGCGCGCAACAATAATTAACATCAAAAGGGGAAAATTACCGCCAGGGTGTGCAGCGGGGAATGGTAATGCGACGTCTTAGGGAGGTGCGCGCCTTGGCTTAGAAACGACCGCGGAATCGTAGCGTGAATTCGACGCGGTCGTACTCGCTCGTTTGCAGCGATGATTTGTTGTCGGTGTAACGTACTTCCGGTATTACAGACCAGGTATCGGACAGGGCCATCGTTAGACTAGCAATAAAGTTTAGGTAATTGTGGTGGCGGCGTTTCAGCAATACCGGATCATCGGCGCCGAAGCGGCTGTAGATATAGGTTAGCGACGCCGCCGGCATTAGTCCGTGAGGCAGGTTTGCTTGGGCGCCGATCCGAGCACCAGCGAAGTCGCGACCCACGTCTTTGCGGCTGCTTGATCGTTCAAGATCGGACCCCGCGAATACACTGGTAAAAAGGATCACCGTTCCGGGGACATCGAAGGCATGGGCTCCGGCGACCCCAACGGAATAGCTGTTGACATCGCGCACGCGATCCTGCGGAAAACGTTGAGCCGCGAACTGCGCGTAGAGTGCCATTTCGCTGGCTGCATCAAAAGCGTGTTGCCATTCGCCATGGACTGCCGCGAAATCGCGGAAAGTATGGCCGTCAATGTCAAATTGCTCGGCGCTTACACTGAGCCGGAAACGCTCGTCGTCGTGCAGGTATTGGCCGCCGACATATCCATCCGCGGTGCTCGTGGTGAAATCCGCCGCGTCATAGGCAATGACGGTTTCCAGGTGGACACCGCCATACACGTTCAGACCCGATCTCTCCGGGGAACTGAAGGCGAGGGCGCCCGCGAGTTCCCAGGTCCGGCTGCCGAGTTCTAGTGCATTCGGCGCAAGTACGAACGATAGATTATCGATGCTGGGGACGGAAACCGTCTGGTCGTCGGAAGCGCTGTTAACATTGGAATCGTAGCCGACCCCGGTGCCTAGCCAACCGCTGAAGATCGCTCGCTGTGGCACGACGTCGTGCCGGAGGACTGTCAGATACTGATTGATCCGTGCGCGCGCCCCCGCCGGCAGGTTTCCCCGTGCTACCCGCGTGAATTCCTTCGTCGCCGATGCTTCATCGCCGAGTTCGAAGTAAGCTCGGGCCAGTTCGGCGCGAGCGGCGTAGTCCTGCGGATACTGTGCGACGACTCTTTCCAGCGCAAATACGGCCTCGTGGGGCCTGCCGGAATCGATCGCCGCGACACCGAATAGATAATCGAATTCTGCGTCGCCGGCGTGGGTCGTAGCGTGGGGACGTAGGAGTTCATAGGCGGTGGCGCCGCGACCAGCGGCGATGAGGGAACGAGAGCGCTCCAGTAGTGCGTCAGCAGCCTCGTCGCCGGCCGCACACGGTACCCACAGCAACGCCAACAGGAGCGTCGAGACAAACGGCATTGACTTGAAAAACACGACTAAAAATAATATGTTAGAACGTATATTAGAGATATATTATACTATATATATCATAACTGTTTGAATTATTGTAAATTCCTAGAATGTATCGCGAACTAAGCATGAATGCCATCGAACCAGTTCGCGACGGAGAACCTTGAGAAATGCAGGTTAGACATAATCGTGTCGTCGCCGCGTGGTTGCTGGTTTGCTGCGCGCTGGTATTCGCGATGGTGGTCCTTGGCGGCGTCACCCGTCTTACCGGATCTGGTTTGTCGATGGTCGACTGGCGCCCGATCATGGGCGTGCTGCCGCCGTTGACGGAGACCGAATGGGCGAGGACCTTCGCGCTCTACCGCGGATCGCCTGAGTTTCAGAAGCTCAACTACGCGATGGACGTGCATGGATTCAAGGGGATCTTCTGGCTTGAATATCTGCACCGTTTGCTTGGTCGCGGCATCGGTATCGCTTTCCTGGTGCCGTTTCTCTTCTTCTGCTGGCGGGGTGATATCCGTCGACGCGAGTGGCCCAAGTATCTGCTGATGTTCGTGCTCGGAGGGATGCAAGGCGTATTGGGCTGGTACATGGTCAAGAGCGGACTCGTCGACGACCCGCACGTCAGTCAGTATCGTTTGACGGCACACCTCGTTGCCGCATTCGTGATTTATGCTTACATGTTCTGGGTGGCAATGAGTCTATTGTTCCGCGAACGCGACGGCGCGCGCCATGCCTGGTACGGTAAAACGGTCGCCCTGACATCGTTGATCTCGGTGACGGTGATCTCGGGCGGTTTTGTCGCCGGTCTGAAGGCCGGGTTCACCTACAACACGTTTCCATTGATGGGAGATGTCTGGGTGCCGCCGGGAATGTTGGCGCTGGAACCACCTTGGCGCAACGTGTTCGATAATGTTGTAACGGTACAGTTCGACCATCGGCTGCTCGCCATCGGTACGCTGCTAATGGTCATTGGCTATTGGCTATACGGCCGCAATCGAGCGCTTCCCGCGCGCGCCCGGGTCGCTGTTCACGGCCTGCTGGCGATCGCTTGTACCCAGGTGGCGTTGGGCGTCTCGACGCTTTTATTGCATGTTCCGACAGCCTTGGCGGCTGCACACCAGGGATGCGCGCTGGTCTTGTTTACGGTGGCGTTGTATCTCTGCCACGCGTTACGTGGTAACCCTCAATAAGAGAGCAGGCCACCGCCGGCGACCAGTACTTCGCCGGTGATGTAATCGGATTCCGGAATGCAGAACAAGTAGACGGCGCCGGCGGCTTCTTCCGGCGTGCCGGCGCGCCCGAACGGGATGATGCTCTCCAGCGCGGCGCGCGCCTCGGCGCTGAACCCGACCGCATGGTCGCGGCCGCCAACATCGATATGCTCGACATCGCCCGTCTCCCAGATCTGCGTCAGGCGCGTATCGATAAAGCCGAAACCAACGCAGTTCACGTTGACTCGGTAGCGCGCCCATTCTTTGGCGAGCGTCTTCGTGATGCCGACCTGCGCCGCCTTCCCGGCCGCGTAGCCGATCTGCGTCGCGCCGCCATAAAGTCCTGCGATCGACGAGACGTTGACTACCTTGCGGTGGTGCGTTCGGCCTTCCCGTTCTTCTTCCTGGGCGGCTTTCCGAATGAATCCGGTCGCCGCCCGCAGGATCCGGAACGGTGCCGTCGCGTGGCAGTCGATCATCGCCTGCCACTGTTCGTCGGTAGTCTTATGGATACTGCTGTTCCAGACGTACCCGGCATTGTTCACGATGATGTCGACGCCGCCAAAAGTGTCGATCATGCAAGCGACGGCGCGGTCGCCGAAATCTATATCCGTGATATCCCCGGTCAGCGGCTGCGCGCGGCCGCCGGCGCCGCAAATTTCGTCGGCGATTTCTTCCGCCGGCCCGGTGTCGAGATCGGCCACCACGACGGCTGCGCCCGCGCTCGCGAGTTTGCGGGCCAGCGCCGCGCCGACGCCGCGCCCGGCGCCGGTAACCAGCGCTACACGCCCATCAAGAATTCCCGTTGCCGTCATGTCTAAGCGGTCCTCGAAAGGTGAGGTCAGTCTTGCAGGCCCGCGGCCTTCGCGGCCTCTTCCCAACCTTCTGGGAGGTGATGGGCGATGCCTTTGTGACAGTCGATGCACGTCTTACTGGGTGGGTCTTCGCCGTCTATGGCTTCCCATACGTGCGGGTCATGTCGATCGGCGCTGCGCGAGTCCTGCTTTTCCAGATCCATGGAAACGTAGTGGTGACAATTGCGGCACTCGCGAGAGTCGGTGTCCTTCATACGTTGCCATTCACTCATTGCCAACTGCAGACGCTTACTCTCGAATTTTTCCGGTGTGTCGACGCTATGGGTGATGAACTTGTGATACAACTCGTTGGACGCCTGTACCTTACGCACTAGTTTGTGTATCCATTCGCGCGGTACGTGGCAGTCCGGACAAGTCGCGCGGACGCCGGTCCGGTTGGTGTAGTGGACAGTTTCCTTGAGTTCCTCGTAGACATTCTCTTCCATCTCGTGGCAAGAGATGCAAAACTCCTCGGTATTAGTCAACTCCAGGCTCCAGTTGAACCCGCCCCATGCGACGACGCCGAGCACGATGCCGACCAGCAAGGGGACGGAAATGAAACCAGTCACTGTTTTCCACAGGCCTCGTCGCTTTTCTACTTCAGATGTATTCATCGCAGGATCTTCTTCAAGTTTTAGCGTGTTGCGAGTATTCGCCATGTGCGACGGCTAACCGATCATTCTCGCGGCCAGTATGTGATGGGCATCCGCATTTCACAACCCGAATGCCGGATAGAACGCCGCGCGCACTATCGCGCGCACTATCGCGAGCTTGTGTTCGACCCCCAGTCGTTTATCGGCCGGCGCAGCCCGTACCGCGCGATCTAAGGCGCTTTTTCTTCGGCGCCTAGCTTACAACTTATTCTGGCCCTCGTAGGTGTTGTCCACGAGCGGCTTGGTGTCGAGTTGGAGCGTATGGCATTGATCGCAGAACCAGCGCCGGGACGAGACCTTCTGCAATTCTTTTTTCTCACGATTGAGAAAGTGACTGTCGCCGGCCTTGGGGGCGTTTTCTTTTTCATAGTTCTCGGCCGAATGGCATTTCAGGCACGTATTCTCACGTAGCGTAATGCGATCCTTTTCGATTGCATGAGGAATCGAAGGTGGTTGCAACTCCCAGCCGCGATCGAAGCCGCCTTCCTGTTTCACCTCCTTTTTCTGATCGAACGACTTCGCCGCAGCATCCAGGCTGTTTGCCCCGCGCAGCGAGGTCACTTCGGCCGTCGCCACTGCGGATACGGATGCAAGGAAGAAGACACCTGCCAATGTTTGAATGAAAACTCTGGTCATAGCGGCCTCCAGTGGTTGGATAGTGAAAGATTCGAACGTAAAAAAGAATTGTTTGTGCTCATCCCTTTGTTTGCCTTCGGGCCTAGGCCTCGGACACCCGGTTTGTTGCTCCGGCCGGTGCGAACGTCGTCAGCCGCCGGGTAAAGCGCAAACCGAAGCGGAATACCTGTTCCGCGCAGATGTCGATGCAGCGTCCGCAGTTCGTGCAATCGCCGGAAAGGACGACCGGCGCGACACCGGTTTTCTCGCCCTTCAGTACCGGTGGCAAAATATGCGGTTCGGGACAGACGATGAAGCACTCACCGCAGTCATCGCACCCGGTGCGTGCATCGGCTCTGACCTTAATCAGACTGAGCCTGCCAACGACGCCGTACAGCGCACCGGTCGGGCACAGGTGGCTGCACCAGCCGCGCTTGGCGATCAACAGGTCGAAGAGGAACACGGCAAGGATGATTGCCCAGCCGAGCCCCATGCCGTAGAACAGGCCGCGATGGAGCATGGAAACGGGGTTGATCAGCTCATAGGCCAACGAATGGGTGACGAAAGCCAGTAACAGCACCATCCCCAGGAGCCAGTAGCGTGTCTCGCGAGCCGGAGCGCTACCCGCCGGGATTCTCAGTTTGCGCCGTAGCCAGAAAGCGGCATCGGTGACGATATTCATCGGGCAAACCCAGGCGCAGAAACCCCGGCCGCCGATTAACAGATAGAAGAGCAGCACCACGCCGGCACCGATGATGGCCTGGCTGGTAACGGCGGTAAATCGCGCGGCTAAAACTTGCGCGAAAGTCAACAAGTCGGTCATCGGTACCGTATCCAGCAGCAGGCTGCTGGAAAGGTTTCCTTTGATGATCCAGATTCCCGCCCACGGACCGAGCAGGAACGTCGCCAGTATCGCGATCTGGCTCAGACGCCTCAGGACCAGCCACTTCGACGCCTGCCACCAGCCTTTGGTGGCCACGGCTTCCCGGCCGAGGGGTTCGAGCTTAGCCACTATTGTGCTTCCTTGATACCACGGTTGAGGACATCGAGCGGGTTGACGGTGGACACCGGTTCTTTGCCGGTCGCCGGCGGCGCTTCGAAAATCAGTCCCTCGCCCTGAATCTCATAACGCATTCCCTCGGGCAGGTGATAACGGTGCTCCGCATCGGGCGTCACCAGGCTCTCGCCGGCCCGTTGTTTCTCTTCCCACCCGAGTCGGTAGTGTTCGCCCATTTGGCCTTTGGCCAGGTGCTCGGGAAAAATCTTGATCGCCGCTTCTTCCAGGATGCAGGCCTTTTCGCAGAGGCCGCAACCCGTACAGGCGTCGGAGACGACGATGGGGATGAACAGCGCATGTTTACCGGACCGTTCGTTATGCTTGAATTCAAGCTTGATCGCTTCGCCGCGGACCGGGCAAACGTTAAAGCAGATCTCACAACGCAGGCCGAGAAACGCGATGCAACTCTCCTGGTCGACGACAACAGCCAGGCCCATTCGTGCATCGTTGATGTCATCGAGCTCGTGGTCCAAGGCGCCGGTTGGACAATTCGAGATGCACGGGATGTCTTCGCACATTTCGCACGGTCCGCTTCGGGCGGTAAAGTAGGGTGTTCCGGTCGGGACGTCCTTACCGAGTTCGCCGAGTTTTAGGATGTCGTAGGGACAATCACGGACACAGATACCGCAGCGCGTACACGCAGCCAGGAACTCCGCTTCCGGTAGCGCTCCCGGTGGCCGCAAAACCCGTGCGGGAATCGAAATGGCGCGCCGCGAGTAGACACCGGTCCCCAATCCAAATATCCCGACCGCAGTCGCGGTTCGCGCCACGTCTAAGAGAAACCGCCGCCGCGGTGCGGTACCTTCGTGCTCGGCGCGTTTTCGTTGGGTATCAAACATCATCTAGCTGCCGGTGTCGGCACGGCCCATTTGGGCCGCGCCGTACCTGCTTTCCGAGTTGCCTACGCCTTCACCACTCGACAGGCCTGTTTCTTGTAATCCGTCTCTTTGGAGAGGGGATCGGTCTGATCCAGCGTCAGCTTGTTCACCAGGCGTGATGCATCGAACCAGGGGATGAAAACAAGGCCCTCCGGCGGTTTGTTGCGCCCGCGTGTCTCGACGCGGGTCACCAGTTCGCCGCGCCGGGTCTGGAGTTTTACCTTGGCGCCGTCGCGTAGCTTTGGCTCGGCTGGCCCCGCTGTGGGTCGATAAGCCGCGGGTAAAGGAATATGCGGAGCGCGCCTATCGGCGCCCGTCGGTGTGGGAGAACTCCGTCAAATTCCCTTCACTGTTGCCGCCCTCTCCGCACACGGCGGGCGTTGCGTGATGTGCTCACCGAACAGGTCAAGTCGAGGCGTCGCCGGTCGCTAAACAAGATCCAGGGTGCCATCTAGATAATCGATCCGAAATGCGCTTCACGTCGTTCGTAGGTCCGCCTGCCGTCACCCCGGACTCGATCCGGGGCCGGCATGACGAAAGTGACCGATATGTCGGAACAGTTATCTAGGCGCGATACGCGGGATCAAACCTTGAGCCGAAACAACAGCCTAATTGTTGCAATGTTATTGATCAGCGGTATCGCCGCGGCGGCCTCAGATTGGGTCGAGCGTATCGGCGAAGTCGTCCCGGGAAACATCGCGTTGACGGACCTCGAGGAGAGCCAGAACTACGTGAAGATAGTGGGGCGGGCGCAAAGCAATGCAGACATTGCCGCCTTGATGCGGGCGATCGACGGCGCGGGCCTCGGCTCTTCCGAACTGCGGCAAATCACGAATGCGGGAGACTTGCGCGAGTTTGTACTGCGCGTGCGAGCGCCGCAGCGGTAGAGGGCACTACGGGAGGTATTCCAAAAGGTGCTTCACTTTTGTAGTTACACCAATCACCGTCGCCCCGGACGTGCGACCTCCATGGATGGAGGAAGTGCGCCGGGACCGCAGGAGCGGTCCTAGCTCCGGGGTCCCGTCAAACAATGTCCGCCTGCGGCGGGCTTTTTCTACTGGATGCCGCGCTAGGACTGCTCCTGCAATCCTTTTGCATTTTCTACGTCTGATGTGCATGGATGCACAAATGCCGCGATGGCAGAATGCCAGAGAGCGGCCCTGTAGGTCATAAGTCCGGCGTGACAAAGTGATCTATATTTCGGAACACTTATTCGGTAGGTCCCCGATCGCTCGCTATTTTGCTGCCTCAATTCCTCCTGTCTCGAGGTCATAGCCCGCCATTTCTGGGCGTCAAACGCGACCTCGGCGTTGGTGTGTTTTAGCCCGCGAGGTAGCGTGCCATCATGCCGGCTCGGCGACTGCCGCGGTAGGTTTTTCACCGGCCAGCGTCGCGTTGCGTTGGAGTCGATAACAGTAACTGCGCACCCTCCGCTCGTCGAACGGGGTACCGTCGTCGTAGAAGAAAAAGAACGGAATGTCCTTGCGGTGACGCAGCAGGCCCTCGGTCACGAGGCTGTTGTCGCAACCCCAGCAACTGACCATGACGACACCGTCGTAGGTGCCGGTATCCCAGGCATGTACGGCGCTCGCGACCTCCATCGGCGCGCCGCCGATCGTTTCCGGATCGAGCAAGGCCTCGCCGTGCGCGAGTGCGGCCTCGACGTCGGGTTGCGGTAGCCACGGATGTAAACCCGCCAACGCGGCGTAATAACCCTGTCGTAGCTCCGCCTGCTCGGAGACCATGGCGTCGGTGACTACTCGCGGCGTTTTGCGGCCGAACTGCAGGTGTGGGTGACGGCGCCCGATGAATTCAAAAAAGTTGGTGAGCGGCTCGAGTACGAGCCGTAAACCTTGCTCGCTCATGTAGTGGAACAGACCGCTGTTGGCGATATCGTTACCTTTCGTCAGGGTCTCGCCGGACACAAAAACCCGACAGAAAGTTCGGGTTCCCTTCCAGCCCGCCTCCATCTCAGCGTAGCTCTGTCCGGCCTCCCGCAACAAGTCGTTGACCCGGTCGGCTCGGAGTTCGACCTCGGGCCGCGCGTCGGTCGGCCGCGCGAAGGGCACCTCCATGATCGCGTTGAGCTTGTCGATACACTTGTCGTACAGCGCCCTCGCCGTACCGGCCTCGCCTTGAACGGGCAGGTGATAGATGTACAACTGGCGGAGGATCTCGGTCGCTGATAACCCGGCCCAAAGATACAGCGACATGGTCGGATCGGCGCCGAACCTCATCCCTTCTTCGCTCACGGTTCCGGCCAGACCCATTTTGTCGAGCGAGATCTTGTCTTTGATATCGAACACCCCGGCCCGGCACATCTGGCCGTTGAACGACAAAAGACACGTCTTCTTTTCTGGCGGGTTGTCTTCGAGGTGTTGGCGGAATGCGCCCCACATCAACTGGTAACCCATGCACTCCTTGCCCGAGCAATCCGCTTTACCGCATTGGCGGGTCCGTTCCGAGTGCGCCGGCGCCGCAACGGCATCGTACCCGTAGGCGCGATAGACCGCGGCAAAGGTCTCGCCGACGTTGTCACACATGCTGAGTGTTACGTAGCGAACGTTCGAGTCGAGAAAACCGCTGGCCGATTTGGGCCGCTCGGGACTCACATAAGAAATGGCGTTCTTATTGTCCGGCGACGCTTTCGATCCGTCTTCGGCGATGAATTGCCGCACCGACTGCATGAAGGCCTGAACGCGGGTTACGAAACCAGCTTCGCCGCCGTGGCCGTCGCTTTCGAGAACCGTATGGGGATAGCCCTCCATCAGCGACTGGAAGACCTGCTCGGTGAACGACGAGGGACCACAGCCGAACGATGCGAGCATTAAGGGAAAGACGTTGCCGAGTTCACGTGCGTAGACGGCGGCGCGCACCGATCGGTTGGCGTCACCCCAGTAGGCTCGTTGCATCCGCGGGATCGCGTCGTCAACGGCGAAGCAGTCGGCCGGAATAGCCATCGCGCCATTGCGTCGCAGGATATGCGGGATACTGGCGTTGATGGCGGGATCGCAAATCACGTGAAGATGCCCAAGCAGCAATACGGCGGGCAAATCGTTGCGCCGCGCGTAGCCGAGAGCCTCACTGCCTATCGCTTCAAGGCCGTCCTCGAAACGAAGCTGGGTTTCGGCTGCCCGCGCGACGGCTTGCGGTACGCTTGCGGGATCGACCCCCAGTTCGCCGGCAACGCGTTGCATTTCTTCGCACAGGCAAGCAGCGTCGGGTCCCTCCCGAAATGAAAGCCGCGGCCGTACGACGCGCGTCGTTTTGCCGCGCGAAGCGAGCGATTGTTCGACCAGTTCGGGTGTGGCCTGTTCGGCGACACAGGTTTGTCCGCCGCGGCCCTTGGTATCGGCAATCTGAAAAATCTTCGGTAACAGCAGCAGATCGATGTCCGTGTCGCACACCGCGTGCGCAATTTTTACCGGGCCGCAAGAATCGAAACTGTTGCAGAGTTGTTCGCCTGCGGCCAGCGACGACGCGTCGGACCGCAGTAGTTTCACGCAGAACCCGAGTTCGTCGGCAAAAGCCGCGAGCCAGGGAATGTGGCCAGCCAAAGCATTGACTTCAGGGATCGCGACGACCGGCCCGAAGTCGCGCTCCGGTACGAAACTGTCGATTAATGCCGCACGCTGCTCGAAAGGGTTGGGTGCGTCTTTCGCGAGCTTGGGTTGGTGCTTGGTCGCTAACTCGAACTTGGGACAGGCGCCGCCTGAGAACGCTTTGCGTTTGATGTCGCCGACTTCGATGGTGGTGCGCTCGATGGGACACAGCGTCTGGCATTGCGCGTCGCGGCACCGAAATTCGGAGCGTTCGGTGACGTCCGCCTTCAACACTGCGGCGAGGTCGAGCGCCGGCGATGCCAAAAGCGCGTCGCGCCCGATCTGTTCGTTAACGCATAAACCGATGCCCCAGGCCCCCATCGCTCCCGGATTCGGCGGCACGACGATAGAGCGTCCGGTGACCGCAGCTAGAGTCCAGGCCAGAGACGGGTTCGAAGCAGGTTTTCCCTGAAAAAATATCCGCTCGCCGAGCGTCCGTTGCCCCATCACCCGGTTCAAATAATTGTGGATCACGGAATATTGAAAACCGGCGAAAATATCGCCGCGGTCGAAGCCTTCCTTGATCGCGAGCGCGGCGGCATCGGCGACGAACACGGTACACATCTGTCCGAGATCCGGCGGGTGGGCAGCATTCGAGGCCAGTCGGGTAAACTCCTCGATATCGGCGACATCGTACAGGTTCGCCTGCTCTTCGAGGAAAGAGCCGGTGCCGGCGCTGCAGGCCTTGTTCATGTCACTCTCGACGATCCGCCCGCCTTGCACCCGGATATATTTCGCGTCCTGTCCGCCAATCTCGATTACCGACAGGTCGCTACCGCCGTCTGCGTCGCAACGCGTCGCGGCAGTCGCGTGGGCGACGATCTCGTTGAGCACCACGACATTCTCACTATCGGGAAACACGGCACGGATCAGTGTGGCGACGGCCTCGCGGCCGGAGCCCGTCAAACCGATCGCGCGGACGTCCGGCGTAGTTTCACCGAGGATGCTGCTGATGAGACGTCGCGCCGCGTCGACCGGGTTGCCGCGGGTGCGGTCGAAAACATCGAGCACGGTTTCGCCCGAATCGATCGACGTCAGTACCGCTTTGGCGCCGGTCGAACCAAGATCGAGACCGAGCACCGTGCCCCCCTTGGCGGCATCGTTCGGGTGCTCGGGTTCCGCCATGATCGTGACCCGGTCCTGCCAGCCTTTTGCCGGCTCGAGGGTCTGAAACTGGCTCTGTTTAGTTGCTATGAGTTCGGCCGGATCTTTGGGTAACGCCGTCGTCGCTACGCTGGCGGCATGCTGACCGGCGATCGCTGCCGCGCCCAAGGCTTCGAAGCTCTCGGCGAACGGAGGCATTTTTACCGGCTCTCCGAGCAGTGCTTCGAAACCCCGCCGGAACGACTCGATCCGCGACGGACCGCCGATCAAATAAACCGGGCCGTCGACCCGATTGCGGGCCGACAGCGCGAAGGTGTTGCGCGCGATCGAAGAGAAATAGCCTTTGAATAACTCACCAGTCGGTTTGCCCTGGTTGGCGAAGTGCGTCATTTCGGTCTTTGCGAATACTGAACACCGAGCGGTGATCGGGATCCCTTCCGTCGCCGCTAATGCGATTTGATCCGCTTCGTCGATCTCGAGGCCGAACCGATCGGAAATTTTCTGCATGTTTTCGCCGGTCCCCGACGAGCACTTATCGTTCTCGAGGTACTGGTAAACGTAGCGTTTCTGGGTGCCGTTACCTCCGGGTCGGGATGTACCGACGCCCACAGACAGGGGTTTGCGCGTCAGCACGCCGTAGCCGCGCGCACCGATACTGACGAGGTTCAGCGAATCTTCGAGATCCGGCGACCATTCCAGGGCTGCTTCCTGGCAGGAGTCCTCCGGCAGGATCAGCACGGGCTCCCGCAGTTCGTCGGCGTAGACCCCGGTGGCCGCGAGCGCGGCGCACCCGCCGACGCGCTGGTCTCGATACCAGTCCCTGAAAAGGCCGATCGGATCGCCGTCGTGGAGCGCGTAGCTCGAATACTCGATGGAGAGTTCGCCGCCGTCGCCCAGTTTGGCGATGACGAACCCCACCGATGCTTTGCCCAGATCACAACCGGCAACTCGGACCATAATCGTCTCCACTGCTTGTTTTCGCCGGACGGTCCCAGGTGGCCGCTCCGGATCGGGCGCACTGTAAAGTCGCCGCGCGAGTTTCGCTCTATACTCCAGCGTTGAATCGTCCAACCCGGTAGCGAGCTTGCGTTCCCATTATCCCGAAAAATTCGACAAGATTGAACAACAAACGTTGTTTCATGCTTTGGATGCGGCGAGCCGGGATACGATCCGCGCGATCGCCGTCGACAATCAATTGACCCAGCAGGAGTTGCGGTTGCTCGTGGAATCCAGCTTAGACCTGGAAATGTGGGAGGAAACCAGCCTGTCGATGTTTTGGGACGAATTGCGAGGCGCCAGTGCATTGTCGGGACCGGAGTTTAAGAAGTGGGCGTTGGCGAAAGTACGTGAGCGCATGGAAACCTTGCGTCGGGGTGAAACGTTTTACCGGCAGCGGGGCGGGTCGCGGATTTCCGTCCATCGCCTCGACAAAAGAGTCGAACGGCGGGCGTCGCCAGGCCGGATTTTCGGCTTGTGTCCAGTCCAGTCGGACAAGACGCTGTGCTGCAACCTGCTAACCGTGGACGCCGTCAAGAACTGCGGGTTCGCCTGCAGCTACTGCAGTATTCAGACGATGTACACCGACGAAAACATCGTTTTTGACTCGGACTTTCGCGCGAAGCTGGAGACCATCGAACTCGATCCGGGCCGCCGTTACCACATTGGTACCGGCCAGTCCTCCGATGCCTTGGCGTGGGGCAACAAGTACGGTGTTCTCGACGACATGTTGTACTTCGCCGAGAAATGGCCCAACGCGTTGGTGGAGTTTAAGACGAAGTCAAAAAACGTCGACTATCTGTTGCGCGCGCGGCCGCCGGGCAACGTGATTTGCTCGTGGTCGCTGAACCCCGAGGTCATTATTGACAACGAGGAAACGTTAACCGCGACGTTGAGCGAGCGACTCGACTCGGCCCGTGCCGTCGCGGATCGCGACATCAGGGTCGGCTTTCACTTACACCCAATGGTTCGTTACCACGGTTGGCGAGCCGACTACACCGCCATGATCGAGCAGGTGCTGGCGCGGTTTCGGTCGGAGGAGGTCGTGTTCGTGTCCTTAGGAGCGCTAACCTTTCCCAAACCGATCCTGAAAAAGCTGAGGAGCGCCGGGATCAAGAGCAAGATCCATCAGTCGCCGATGAGCACGAATCCGGAGGGTAAACTGACTTACCCGGATGCCATCAAAGAACAGCTATTCGAGCACGCTTATGAGGCCTTCGGCCCCTGGCATAGCAAGGTCTTTTTCTACTTGTGTATGGAAGAGGCGCGATTCTGGCGAACGACGTTTGGCAAAGCCTACCCGGATAACGATGCGCTGGAAGCCAGCCTGCTGGCGGGTGCGTGGAAGAAGTTGCCAGTCTGACCCCTTTGGTTGGGAAATAGCTCAGCCGGCGTCTCGTCCGTTCACATCGTCCAACCCCGGTTTCCTTGCCCGAAACGTCGCCCCGAGAGTGTGCTGTGAGGTTGCTATGCCCGTCTTTGCAACACATTCGACATTGGTAAAGCCGGCGGCTTTGAGTATTTCAATCAGATCCCGCACGGGGATCGCTCCGCCAATTCAGTTGGCCCAAGCCTCCAAACCGCCAACGACATCGCTTGGTAGGTCGTCATCTAAGATGATGTCGGCAAATTGGAGTCTGCCTTCCGGCTTGAGGACGCGAAAAACCTCGTCGAACGATTGTCGTTTTTGCGTCGACAGATTGAATACTCCGTTGGAGATAACGACATCTAGGGATTCCTGCTCAAATGGCAGAGCTTCCGAAGCGCCATGCCGTACCTCTGCATTCTTCAGGCCCGAGCGTGCGATGTTGTCAGTGGCAACCGAGACCATCTCGGGCGTGAGATCGACTCCAAGCGCCCGGCCGGTTTTGCCCACGAGCTTGCTAGCTACATAGAGGTCGAAGCCAGCACCGCACCCTACGTCCAACAGAATCTCGCCTTCGCCGATTGCGCCGAGCGCGAACGGATTGCCTACCCCGCAGAACGATCGTAAGAGCCGCGACGGTGCGCTTGCGATTACTCCGGAATCATATCCAAGCGTTTGTGCACCTTTTGGGCCTGTGGCGTATTTGAATAAACCCTCCGTGGAATTCGCGGCCTTGCGGTACTTGTCGCGTATTACATTTTGAATCTGTTCTCGCTCAGCGCTGGTTTCCATCGTGTACCTCCACGTGTATCGATCGGCTAACATTTAACCAGACAAATTGACTAAATAGGGTAAGGCAGAATCGGTCCGGCGTGCGTGGTTTTAATTGCAGTTCATGCCGTCGACCGGGTAGCGCCCCTGTGTCCGATGTATGTGTGGGCGTGGCGCCAACCCGATACGAATGATTCTCTCTTTGACCCTCCATTCGAACAGTATCTACCGAAGCTTTCACAATTCGTGAACATTGTAGGTTGGGTTAGCCCGCAGGGCGTAACCCAACAGGCAGGCTGAATTGTCGGGTTACGGCGCTCATCAAGCTGAACCCAACCTACGGAGCATGTGTGTTCAGTCTTTAGGCAAGTCTCTATAGGTTAGGGAGAATCGCATTGACGGACTTGTGCGTCTAGTGTGCAATGTATCGGCTGACTAGATAATTGATCCGAAATGCGCTTCCCGGTGTTCGTAGGTCCGCCTGCCGTCACCCCGGACTCGATCCGGGGCCGGCACGACGAAAGTGATCGCCATTTCGGAACGGTTATCTAGTTACTAAAATCAATACGATTGTATTCAACCCAACCTGGTACAGAGCTAACTGCACCGGGTGGCAAACTGGAGGGGTCGAAAGATGTTTAATGTTACCCAGGTCGGCAGTTGGCCGAGGTCTAAAAGGACGCTCGACGCGCTTGACGCTCGCCGGGCGGGTAAGATGACCCGAGCCGAGTTCGACCGCGTTGCCGACGACGAAGTGCGGCGTACCGTCGAATTTCAGGTCGAGGCGGACGTCGACATCGTCGTCGACGGCGAGCACCGGCGAGACAGTTTCGTCTCGTTCGTCACCGAGAAAGTAGACGGCACTGAACTCGTCGCGGTGGAGGATACCTCAGACGGTCAGGCCGATTTCGACGAAATGCTCGAAGCAGCCGACGTCAAGCGCGGCACCATTCGCAACCCGGTCTGCGTCGGCACGTTGTCGAGGCGGGAACCGCTTGCCGTGGATGAGTTCGAGTTCGTCAAGACCATTACCGACCGGCCGGTGAAAATCCCCCTGCCGGGACCGTATCTGCTGGTTCGCTCCATGTGGTCGCCCAAATATTCCAAAAAGGACTACCCGAACCCGACGGACATGGCTAACGATGTCGTCGATATCCTGCGTGAGGAACTCATCGAGCTCCGGAACGCGGGCTGCGAATTCGTGCAATTCGATGAGCCGGTGCTGACGGAAGTCGTCCATACGGGTGAGGATCTCGAGGGCGAATCTTTCAGCAGGACATTCATGTGAGGGAGTTTGGCAACGCGCCGTGATGCGGGTTCCGAGCTTGAATTTGCAACAGAAATGATCAACCGCGTCGTCGATGGAATCGACGGCGTAAAGACCGGGTTACACATTTGTCGGGGCAACTGGAGCACCAAGGACGAAGTCCATCTCTCCGGTGATTACGAACCGTTGACTGCGGCACTTTCCGAGCTGAGGGTCAATCAGTTCGTGCTCGAATACGCTACGCCCCGGGCGGGCGAGTTCGGCATCGTGGGGCAGGCGCTGAACGACCGGGAAATCGGCCTCGGCGTCGTGAATCCACGCATTGGGATCGTCGAAACCGTCGACGATATCGTCACGCGGGCGGAACGGGCGCTGGAATACTACCGACCCGAAAACATTTACCTGCACCCGGACTGCGGCTTCGGCACGTTTTCCGCGTCTTGTGTTTCCGACGAAAAGACCGCGATGGAAAAGATGAGACGGATCGTCGAAGCGCGCGATATCCTGCGGCAACGGTACGCCTGAAAAGTGCGACTCGGGTGTTCCTGTTAGGTGAACAGACTAGGCGTTGAGGGGTGGTGCGTTTGAGAGCTTGTAATCATAAACATCGGTGAGACCGTGCTCGGTCTGCTTCATCCATTGACCGTCGTCGGAGCGTGCGGCAGACTCGTCGCTTCCTCGAACACAAGAAAGGGAGAAGACCAGTGGCGGATTCGCGTAATCTCGTTATCGTTATGACACACGGCGCCGATAGCGAGCTTTCCTCGGTTGCCTTTACTATCGCCAATGGGGGGATCACCGCTGGACTCAAGGTTTCGATCTTCCTGACCAGCGCCGCGGTCGACCTGGTGCGGAAAAGGGCGATCGACACAACTCACGTCAAGCCGCTGGATCCGCTACAGGAACTCGTTAAGGACTTCCTCGAGCGTGGCGGAACGCTGTGGGCCTGCCCGCCCTGTGTGAAGAGTCGGGGATACACCGAAGAAGATCTGATCGAGGGTACCGAGATCACTGGGGCGAGCTTGATGCACGCTCAGATCAAAGAGGGCGCGGCAACGCTGAGCTTCTGATCAACGGCCGGAAGTAACGTCGTAGAACAGGGTTCTGCTGCCTTTGGCGGAAGCTATTTGTTGTCGTGGCAAGCCGACCGTCGGGTAGTTTCAGGCGCGGCGACATCGCGGCAAACCGGGGAGGCACGCGACTGCGCCTGGCCGCGAGTTACGGTATGTTCATGTTCTATTTCGTGGCGGCACATGCGGACGGTGGTGAATTAGACGTCTTGCGCTGCGCGAAATCCGGCTTAAGCTCTCCTCTATGACTGTATATGAAACGCCGGTAGTTTCCCCGATCCTGAGCACCATCGCGTGGCTGGGTCTGAAGCTTGCCGGTTGGAAATGGATCGGGCAGATCCCTGACGATGAGCCCAAACTCGTCGCCCTCATCGCCCCCCACAGTAGCAATTGGGATTTTCCGCTGATTGTTGCCGTCGTGCTCGTGCTGCGACTGTAGGTTTCTTTCCTCGGCAAAGACACGCTTTTCCGTGGGCCTTTTGGCTGGTTTTTCTATTGGCTGGGAGGGATCCCGGTGAATCGCGCGGCGCCGGAAGGAGTAGTCGATCAGGTGGTTGCGGCGATTGAAAGCAAAGATCGAATGATCGTAGGGATCACGCCCGAAGGAACGCGTTCGCGCGTTACGGAATGGAAAAGCGGTTTTCACCGGATCGCGCGCGCGGCCGACCTCGGGTTGCTGATCGTTTGTGCGGACTATTCCAAGAAAATCGTCGGAATCGGTCCGATTGTGCAGACGACGCCGGATTACGCTACAGACCTCGAACGGATCCTCGATATCTACGAGCAACGTCTGGGCTACCGTCCGGGGCAGGGGCGTGAGCAACAATCCTGATCCGTTTTACCGGGACCCCGCAAGAGAGTCTGGTCGCCAGATAATTGATCCGAAATGCGAAAGGATTGCAGGAGCAATCCTCGCCCCGGAATCCAATTGAACATATGCGGCTGAAAGCGGCAGCTCTATTGACTGGATGCCGGATCCGTCACCCCGGACTCGATCCGGGGCCGGCATGACGGTAATTACGTTCGTCAGTCAATCTCAGACTAGAAAGTGAGCGCAGTTACGGGCTCAGGGTCGTATTGGGCGCGGGCCTCTCAGGTCTTTTTCCGTTTACCGATCCGGTAATCGAGGCGAGCACGGGAGACCCCAAGTTTGCGGGCGGCGGCCGAGACGTTTCCGCCCACTTCTTCTAGCGCATCGTCGATCATCATGTCCACTACCTGGTCCAGCGTTTGCCCGCCTCGGACCCGGGATCGCGCACGAGCGTCAGGCGAATTCCTTCCAGGATCTAGCGCCGGGTTTCGGCGGTTCGCGGCAACGGTCGTCTCGTTACGATTGGGCGCTCGCAAGCGGTCCTCGTTGCGGAACAGGTGAACCGCATCGATAGCGCCACCTTCAGGCGCGAGGATCACGGCTCGCTCGACCAGGTTCTCCAGTTCACGAATGTTGCCGGGCCAATCGTGGTTGAGCAACGCTTCGGTCGCATACTCGGTGAAGCCGGTGACCGTACGGCCGTGCGCGTCACAATACCGTTTCAGGAATGCGTCCATGAGTAACGGAATATCGTCGACGCGGTTACGGAGCGCCGGTATGTGGATCGGAAACACGTTCAAACGGTAGTAGAGGTCTTCCCGGAAATCGCCGCGGTTGACGGCCTCCGCGAGATTGGCGTTAGTCGCCGCCGCGACGCGCACATCGACTCGCTTGGTGCCGATACCGCCGACGCGTTCGATTTCTCCTTCCTGCAGTACCCGCAGAAGTTTGGTCTGGGCTGCGTGACTCAGGTTTCCGATTTCGTCCAGGAACAGTACGCCTTGGTGCGCCAATTCGAAGCGGCCGGGCCGCGATGTCACCGCCCCGGTATAGGCGCCTTTCTCGACGCCGAAAAGCTCTGCTTCGAGTAATGTCTCCGGAATTGCTGCGCAATTTACCGCGACGAAAGCTTGCGCGCTGCGTTGAGATATCCGATGGAGGGTACGCGCGAACATTTCTTTACCGGCGCCGGATTCGCCCAGGAACAATACCGTCGCGTTGGTCGGCGCAACGCGGTTGAGCGAATGGCAGGCAGCGCTGAATCGGGGGGATATCCCCACCATCTGCCGATCCGCCGAGGATTCCACCCGCCGCCCGCCGGGCGCAGTACTACGACTATTGGGCGCGGGTCCAGAAAGGGCCGTCGAGCGCACGAGATGCATGTTAACGAAAGCACGGGGAGTCAAATACCCGAGGTCGCGTTCCGCATCGGACCACTGATCCACCGGCTTGCCGATCACGCGACATACTTCGTGACCCATTCCGCAGCATTGGACTTCGCGAAACAGGATCGGCCGCCCCATGAACGCCGTAGCAAATCCGCAGGCATACCCGATCTGCATCCAACACACGGGCAGTTCCCCAGTGCCATAGTTAGTTACGTGGATCTCGCCTTCGGACGAATCACGCCATAGGTATTCGCTATAGAACGAGCCCCGTGCCACGTCCATCACGAACTCGACAGGTTCGATGTTGACGAGGCCTTCGAGGGCACTCAGTTGCGGACCCGCAATATAGGCGCGTTCGTAATCTTCGGCACCCGGATACAGGTTTCTCGCGCTGCGTGCGTCGCGGGCGCCGGCCGCGTAGCCGATGCGGGTAAGCAGGCCCCGCGCCGCGTCCGTGCCGAGGCTTTCGACGAGCTCGGTCCGGAGAGCGCCGACCGCGAATGCGTCGATCAGCAACATGCGGCGACCGTCGAGCGTGATGCGGCTTTCATCGACTGCGAAGTCGAGCTTTTGAAAGGTTTCGCGTAGGCCGGCAACGGGCTCGAGGTCGGCCGGGCTCCGGGCGCCTTGGATGTGCTCGCGATGGGCTTTCGGGCGGGCCATATCGCTCATGGGTGAGTAGTGACTAGCGGCCGGGTGCCAACCCAACGGTCCACGCGCGTTTTTCCGTATTTCATCAAATCAGCAATCGCTATTTCATAATTTGATTAAATTTACGAAATTTCTGAATCAGCGTCTACCGACGCGCGCGGATTCGGGTGTTCAGAACGGCCTGGCAATGCGCCTGGCCGGACCTGTGAGGTCCCAACCTCGATGGCAAGCATTTGATGTGAATCAATTACTTCGCATTTCAGCGAATGAGAATAATAATGCGCCGCAAGCTGGCCTGGATCGTGCAGCGTCGGTACTGATTACTCAACCCCGGTGCGACGAAGGCCGGAAAGGCCCGAGCAAACGCGGGCGACAACGGCTCGCGGCGTGGCGCCGTTCGATCGCTGTAACCACACACAACGACCGGGCGGGCCGAGAGTCGGGACAGACATTTAGAGGGAGGACTGCCGTGTTAAAGCGCGCTGACTGGTACGACATTGCCCGTGACACCAATTGGACGCCGAGCTACGTCTCGCTGGATGAATTTTACCCGCCGGAGATGAGCGATACTATCGGTGTCGAGCCGGAAAAGTGGGAATCCTACGACGAGCCGTATAAGACGACCTACCGTGAATACGTCAAAGTGCAGCGGGAGAAGGACGCGGGCGCCTACTCGGTGAAAGCCGCGCTGTCGCGGATGAAGTTTTGCGAGGAGGCAGATCCGGGCTGGCTCTCGACCCAAAAGGCCCATTACGGAGCCATCGCCAAACAGGAGTATGCAGCCGGCATGGCCGAGGCGCGCATGGCCCGCTTCGGCAAAGCACCCGGGATGCGCAATATGGCAACGTTTGGCCTGCTCGACGAAATACGACACAGCCAGATCCAGCTGTACTTTCCGCACGAATTCGTCAGCAAAGATCGTCAGTACGATTGGGCCCATCGGGCGATGCACACGAACGATTGGGTGTCGATCGCCGCGCGCCACGCCTTCGCCGACATGTTCAGTGCGCGTGACGCCGTCTCGATCGCGATCATGCTGACGTTCGCGTTCGAAACCGGGTTTACCAACATGCAGTTCCTGGGCCTCGCGGCCGACGCCGCGGAAGCCGGCGACTACAGCTTTGCCAATCTCATTTCGAGCATTCAGACCGACGAAGCCCGCCACGCGCAGATCGGTGCCCCGGCGCTCAAGATCCTGATCGAGAACGGCCACAAGGAAGAGGCGCAACAGCGTACCGATATCGCGTTCTGGCGGGCGTGGCGGATTTTTTCCGTGCTCACCGGGCCGATTATGGATTACTACACCCCGTTGGACCGCCGTGAGAGTTCGTTCAAGGAGTTCATGGAGGAATGGATCGTCACGCAATTCGACCGCAACATGCGCGAACTCGGTCTCGACCGGCCGTGGTATTGGGACATCTTTTTAGAAGAGTTGAACGATACCCATCACGGCATGCATATGGGGGCGTGGTATTGGCGGCCGACGGTCTGGTGGAACCCGGCGGCGGGCGCCTCGCCCGCCGACCGCGAGTGGCTCGAAGAGAAATACCCGGGTTGGAACGACACGTGGGGACAATGCTGGGACGTGATCACCGAGAACCTGCGCAACGGGCGCGAAGAGCTGACGTTGCCGGAAACCCTGCCCATCATTTGCAACATGTCCGGCCTGCCTATACTCGGTCCACCAGGGTCGAAGTGGGGTTGTCGCGACTATTACTGGGACTACAAGGGCCGCCGCTACCATTTCGGCTCCGAGCCCGATCGGTGGATATTCCAGCAGGAGCCGGAGCGCTATGCGGGTCACCTGTCGATCGTCGATCGCTTTCTGGCCGGGCTCGTGCAACCGGCCACTATCCCGGGGGTACTGGCCTACATGGGTCTCGAGCCTGAGGAATACGGTCATGACGCCCATGATTACGCATGGGCATTCACCGATAAAGAAGACGTTCGCAAGGCGAGCTGAACCAGAGGTAGGATGATGGCTGCTATTCCCGTTTACTCGAATTTCGAGAACGATTTCGTACTGCAACTAGTTGAGGTGGATGACGCCGACTCGATGGATGTCGTCGCGGAGAAATGCGCGCATCACAGTCTCAATCGACGCGTCAAACCGCGCCCGGGCAAAACGCTGCGCGTGCGGTTGCAGGACGGCGAGCAGCCGTTCTCCCGTGAGACGACCGTCGCCGAAGCCGGCTTTCAGCCGACGGAAACCATCGAAGTCTACTTCGAAGACTGAGGTCCTATAGCGAGAGCATCAGGCTTCTCGAGAGGAAGGAGACGTCGTTGTTTACGAAGGTTTGTTCGCTCGATGACCTGTGGGAGGGCGAAATGGAGGCATTCGAGGTCGAGGGTAAAGAGGTCTTGATCATTCACGGAGATGGTGGGGTCTTGAACGCCGTACAGGCGATCTGTCCGCATCAAGAGATCGCGCTCGAAGAAGGCACGTTGCAGGGCAAGACATTGACCTGTCGGGCGCACCTCTGGCAGTTCGATGTGGCGAGTGGGAAGGGCGTCAATCCGGAAGATTGTCACCTTTCGGTTTACCCGCTAGAGGTTCGTGGTGACGATATCTATGTCGACACCGAGGGTGTTGAGCCTTTTTTTGCGGCGCTTTGACCGCTAGCGGAACAGCGTGGAACGCGATGACGTTCCCGGGGGAGAGGATGACAATGGCTGGAACGACAGAACAAGGTGGCTCGAATAATCTCGTTGGGCCGGTATTCCGGCCGGGCGAACTTGCCGACGCGGCGATCGAGGCGCTTGAAGAGGACAACCCCGGGCGTGAATTCAACGTCGACGATCGCGTCGGCTATATCCGCGTCGAAACGGAAAGCGAATGCGTGATCCAGCGCGCGACAATGGAAGCGATACTCGGGCGCCCGTTCGAAATGCAGGAGCTTGAAGTGATTCTGGGCTCTTTTGCCGGGCGGATTCAGACGGAAGAGGAATTCATGCGATTTTATTTCATCATGACCGATTGAGCTTCGTGCAACAATCGGCACCAATATACAGAGAACTGCAATGAGCGAACCGCAACCGACACAGAAGTCGAAGCCGTTAAAGACCTGGAGCCACCTGCAAAAAGCGCGGCGCCGGCCGAATGAGTATGAGATTGTATCGACGAACAATCATTTCAGCACCGACACGCCCGAGTGTCCGTGGGAGCTGGATGAGAATGTCGCCGCGAATCAGTGGTTTCGCCGCTATCGCGAGGGTTCGCCGCTGACCCATCCCGATTGGGACGGTTTTCGCGATCCGGATGAGGTCGTCTATCGAACGTACAACATCGTCCAGGACGGCCAGGAGAGTTACATCGACGGTCTCCTCGCGGACTTCCACGACCGCGAGCACGACGCCGGCTTGGAGCACGAATGGGTCGAAGCCCTCGCGCTGCTCTACACACCGGGGCGCTACTTGCTCCACGCCCAGCAAATGGCGATCGCCTACCTCACGCAAATTGCGCCGGCGAGCACGATTTCGAATTGTGCTGCTTTCCAGAGCGGTGACCGTCTGCGCTGGCTGTCGCACACCGCCTATCGCACGCGGGAGTTGGCGAATACCTGGAAAGGTTTCGGTTTTGTCGACGGCGAGCGGACCGCATGGGAACAGCACGAGGCCTGGCAGGGGTTCCGTGAGCTCATGGAGCGGGCGCTGGTCGCCTACGACTGGGGTGAATCGTTTACTGCCTTGAATCTCGTCGCCATCCCTGCGGCCGACGAGGTCTTGTTCCGTCAACTCGGATACGCTGCGCGGACGTACCGCGACGACCTCTTGAGTCTGATGTGTGACGCTGCGCTCAGGGATGTGGACAGGCATCGCCGCTGGACCGCGGCGCTGGCGCGTTACATGCTCGAGCAGGATTCCAACCTCGAAGTACTGGAGACATGGGTCGGCGAATGGGTCCCGCTCGCGGACGCGGCAATCGACGCGTACTGTGCAGCGCTTCCCGATCGAGTCACGGCGGCCGACGAGGCCAAACGTGAAGCATGGACTTTCCGTGCGGGACTCGGCCTATCCGCATGAGTACCATTGCCCGTCTGCGTACGGGCACTGCGCATCGGATCTCGATCGACGGCGGTGAATCGTATCACTGCGATCAGACCGATACGATTGCGCGCGCCGCCGTCCGTGCGGGGCTTCCGTTCCCTTACGAGTGCAACGTCGGCCAGTGTGGCAGTTGCCGATTCGAGCTGCTCGAAGGTGAAATCGAGAACCTATGGGACGCAGCCCCCGCGCTCAACGACCGCGATCGGCGTAAAGGGCGGAAGCTTGGGTGCCAGGCGCGGCCGTTGTCCGATTGCGTCATCAAAGTGCGCGCCGATCCGGATTGCGTGCCCCGGTACCAGCCGGCGCGCCGGGACGTAGAATTGATCGCCACGCGCGACGTCACCCACGATATCCGTGAGTTTTGTTTCCGGGGGACCGGGCCGGCGCATTTTCTCCCCGGCCAATACGCGCTGATGGATCTGGACCAGGTGGCCGGAACGCGCGCCTATTCGATGTGCAACACCTCGAACGATGCCGGCGAATGGCGCTTTCTGATCAAGAGGGTGCCGGGCGGGCAGGGGACGAAGGTTTTGTTCGATGAACTCGCGGTTGGCAGCACGATATCGATCGACGTGCCGTTCGGGATGGCCTACCTGCGCGAGGACGTCGATCGCGATATCGTCTGTATCGCGGGGGGATCGGGTCTGTCGCCGCTCATTTCGATCACCCGCGCCGCCAGTGCGGCGTCCGCGTTGACCGGGCGCCGGATCAGCTTTTTTTTCGGCGGCCGCGGACCGGCGGACATCTGCGGTGAGGAGTTTTTGAGGCTGTTCCCGGGTTTTGGTGATAGGATCACCTACCAGGCGGCAATCTCGGTGCCCGAACTCGACGCGCACGATACGTGGGTGGGATTCGTCGGGTTTATTCACGAATTCGTGGAGCAGTCGTTGGGGGACGATCTCACAGAGCGCGAATTCTACCTGGCCGGGCCTCCGCCGATGCTGCAGGCGACCCTGCAGCTACTGATCACGAAGCACGGGGTTCCGGTCACGCAAGTGCATTTTGACCGATTTTTCTGAACCATCATCGTGGGGGCGATGAGTTTCCTGATGTATCGAACTACCAACAGACCGTTGCCGGTGGGGGTCCTGTTTGCTGCGCTGATAGTGACCGCGCAGGCGTGGGGGGCGCCCGGCGGGGACAAGGTGCGGCTGTGGCCTGACAACCTTTTTGGCGTAGATTTTGTCTCGGCGTCAGTAGGATATGTATCCGGCTACGCCGGTACGCTGCTCCGGACCCGAGACGGCGGCAGGACTTGGCAGTGGTCCCACGCCGGGGTAGACGAGTTATTGCGACGAATGGCATTCGTCGATGAGGAGCACGGTTGGGCCGTTGGGCACCGCGGGAGCATCCTGAACACTGAAGACGGCGGTGAGTCGTGGGCCATTCAGCACCAGCAGGCCGGCGTCTATCTGAGAGATATTGCGTTTTTCGATCGCAAGCAGGGGTGGGCCGTCGGTCATGACGCGACCATCCTGGTCACCGGCGACGGCGGAGAGACGTGGCAGCAGCAGGCACTGACCGGATTCAAGGGCCGCGATTTGCCGCGGTTACACGGTGTCGTCGCGCTCGATGCGGAGCGCGCGGTTGTCGTCGGTGAGTTCGGGGTCGTCGCGGTGACTGCGGATGGCGGCGCCACGTGGCCGGTGCAGAAAGCAGCGACCAACAAGACCCTTTTGGATGTCGCTCACCTGGGCGGCGAGGTGTTCGTCGTTGCGGGTCTCGACGGTACCTTGCTGAGACTGCAGCCGGGCGCCGCGGATGCGGAGGCCGCCGACGAGCGGTTGACGGCGTCGCTGATTCAAGTCGATACGCAAGAACATTTTTTCGCCGTGACCGACGCCGGGCACGGTCGAGCGCTCGCGACGGGGCGCTCGGTCGTTACGCTGATCGAGGGCGAAGGGGTCACTCATCTCGTTCCCGACGCTACTATTCAACTCCCTTTTACCTGGTTCGCTGGCGTTGATTTGGGTACCGACGATCGTTTCTGGCTGGTAGGGATCAGGGGCGCCATCGCATCCGGTTCGCTGAGCGAGGGTCGTTTTTCGAGTGCCGCCGCGCTTGGTTCGTCCGATAATGTCCGCGCCGGCGGGGCCGGGCGGGAGGTCGAGCAGTGACGCACACGTTGGCAGCGTTCATCGCCCGCCGGCCGCTTGCGGTTTTCATCGTCATGCTGGCGCTGAGCACGGTCCCCGCCTATTTCGCGGTCAAGGGCCTGTCATTCAACGTCGTGCTCGAAGAAATGATGCCGGCCGACGCTCACAACGTCGAACTCGTACGGCGTTTCGGCGCCCAATTCGGCGGCGCGAACACGACGTTGCTGGAGGTCAAGACTTCGGGCGAATCGATCTATTCGCTCGCGTTCCTGGAAAAATACAAAAGGGTGGCCGACGAGGTCTACTACCATCCCGAAAGCATCCGGCATCTCAATCAGAATCTTGCGCTGCGCAAGACCAAGGCCGTCTCGGGCGGTGGCGGGCGCGTCGAAATCAACGCGGTCATGTGGCCGGACCTACCTGCAACGCCGGAGGAGATGGCGGTCTTCCGCCGTGCGGTAAACAACCAATACCGGGGCTTCCTCGTTTCCGACGATGAACGCTCGGCGATGATCATCGCCGATTTCAACGATACCGCCGATTTTGAAGCGTTACTGGATTTCCTCGAAGCGTTGCGCGCCCAGGAGGAAGACGAGACGACGTCGATCCACATCGTCGGACGACCGGTCCTGCTCGGATACATCTATAAGTCGCTGGAGGATGTTTATCGGATCCTGTTTATCTCCGTATTGATCGTCGCCGCGGTGCTTTATGGATATTTCCGAACGTGGATAGGGGTGCTCGTCCCGGTGTTCACGGCCAGCGTCGCAACCGTTTGGGGGCTCGGCGCGATGGGGTACACGCGCTACAACCTCGACCCGCTGCTGATCTTGTTGCCGGCGTTTATCTTCGCGATCGTCCTCTCCCATGGTGTGCAGCTGACGTCCCGCGTGCTTGAGAATCTCGAGCGTGGTGAGGACAACCTGCGTAATTGTTCGCGTATCGCGCTGGGGATCCTGCTGATCCCGAGTACGGCGGCCATCATCACCGACGCGGCGGGATTCGGCGTCCTCGGCCTGGCGAAGATACCGAGCATCCAGTCGCTGGCGTTGATCTGCGGCATCTGGTTGTTATCGATCGCGCCGGCGCTGATCTTCTCGACATCGCTGTTGTGTCTACTACCCAAGCCCAAGTCACACCGCCGCGGGTCGCGCCTGGTGGAGAAAATATGGGGCGGGGTCATCGAACTGGAGGACCACAAATACCTGGCGGTCGGCGCGACGGCCGTTGCGCTGATAGGCGGCGCTTTGTATGCCACCAATCTACAGATCGGCGACACGAAGGGCAGCGCGATCTTGTGGCCGGATTCGCGTTTTAACTTCGACGTGGAGTCGATCAACACCCGTTACTCGCGTCTCGGCACCGATGTCCTGCAGGCCTACATCGAAGGCGACGAGAACACGATGCTGGACCCGCGCGTCTATCATACCGTGGAAGCGCTCGACCGTTACGTTTACGAGCACGTACCGGAAGCGCGTCCCGCACAGAGTCTCGTGCCGATCATCAAATTGATCAACTCAGTCCTTTATGAGGGCGATCCGTCTTACGAGTTGATCCCGGATTCCACGGAGGAGGTGGGCTTCGACATCTACATGTTCCGATCACGTGGCGAGCCGGGCGACTTCGCGGCGTTTACCAACAACACCTGGGAATTCGGCAACGTCTCGCTGTTCATCGAGGATCACAGCGCCCCCACGATAGCGGCACTGACCGCGGAGCTCGACGAGTTCTTCAAGACCCTTAACGGGAATCAGTCGGACGCCGCTTTTCTTTACAGTGGCGGGCAGATCGGAATCGTCGAAGCGCTAAACGCGGAGATCAAGAGCAGCAACGCGAAGACCATGACGGCCATCGCTATCGTTATTGCCGTGTGCATCCTGCTTTACTATCGCTCATTCTGGACGAGCTTTATTCTTTTGTTCAGCCTTGCCACCGCGAATTTCCTTACCTATGCGTTCATGGCCTGGAAGGGCGTCGGTCTCAACGTCAGCACCCTTCCGCTCGCCGCTCTCGGGGTCGGGCTCGGCGTCGATTATGGCATTTACATGGTCGATCGGATAAAAGAGGAGTATCGTAAGTGCGGTGACGTTGAAGAATCGATCCACAGCGCTTTGCATTCTGCCGGCAACGCGGTTTTCGTTACCGCGGTAACGATGATCGCCCCGCTGCTGCCGTGGGCCTTTGTGTCGCCGCTGCGTTTCCAGGCGGAGATGGGGATGTTGCTCGGCCTGGTTCTCTTGATGAACATGCTGGGCTCCTTGCTCTTTGTCCCGGCGGCGTTCGCCGTATTGCGGCCGCGCGCGATTTTCCCAGAAGTTTCGATGGCGGCGACAGCGGCCGAAGGGGAGCAAGGGGCATCTGTCGGGATGACGAATTCCGCTGACAGCGCAAGAGCAACGGACATCGCCGACGCCGAGCCGATGGGCGCGGATTAGCGTACGGCCTGAGCGAAAAAACGAATTCGGTACGCGGCTCGCTAGATTGGAAAAATTGTTTTGTACGGAAAGGGGAGGGAGAACGATGCGATTTAAATATCATTTTACCTTAGGGGTGTTGGCAGCGAGTTTGCTGGCGGTGGATGCCATGGCTTTCTCCGGCTGGTCGGGCAAGGACTGGGCGTTGCACGGCCGCATCAAGCAGGGGTCCAGCATTCTTTATGATCTGCCCAATGACGGGGCGACCGTCGGTCCGACCAATACGACGGCGGAGATCAAGCTCTCGATCCGGCCGTCGCGCACTTTGACCTTTATCGCCAACGCCTGGTGGCGGGGCGATCTGGCGCCGGCCATCGACGACGATTTTGATAGCGGTCTGGGTCTGCACGACCCCACGTCCGTGGGGTTCAACGGGCGCCTGCCGTTTCGTATGAATGCCAACACCTGTAGGGGCACCCTCGCCGACCCGTTTTGTGCGGATACGGACGAGATGAAGCGCTTCGATGAATTCGACGAAATCATGCGCGAACTATCGCTCAAATACCGGGATCCGAAGAACCGGTTTACCGTCAAGGCCGGGAAGTTCCAGCGCGGTTGGGGCCAGTCCGATGGACTGCGCTTGATGGACGTGCTGCACGCACAAGATCTGCGCGAACGGTTTGCATTCCGCGATTCCGACGAACTTCGGATCCCCGCGTGGATGGTGTCGGCGGACTTCAATTTTCGAAAACTGGGCATCGCCAAGCCGTTCGAGATGTTGGGCATGAAGCGGCCGACCTTGGAGTTCAATTTTGTTCCCGAGGTGCACCATTCGCAATTCGTGATCAACAATCCGACCCCGAGCGATGTGACCTCCGGCGGTGCATTCGGCCTGCCGTTTCCGACCTTGCGCGATCCGGTCTCGGGCTTCGGCCTGGTCGGTATCGGAGCAAACCTGAGCAACCGGGAACCCGAAGATTTCAGTTTCAGGGATGCGGAGTACTCGCTGCGGCTGAAGTTCGACGCGCTCGGCGGCCAGTTCACTTTGAACGCGTTCTACGGCATGCAGGATCTGCCGTTGGTGAAATTGACGGGCGCGAACCTCGTCGTCGGACATCCGCTCAACAACGAAGCACTGGCCACGGCCGTCGTCCCGTTCGATCTACCGAATGCGCTTGCGGCTATCCATTTCCCGTTTGTACCGATTGGTGCGGTTAATCCCCTTCTAGGTATTCCCGTCCCCGCAGGCACGGCCGGTGGTGGCGTCGGTGGTTACCTGCCCTGGTTGCGGAGTCTGACGAGCACCGCCGGACCAATCCCATTTCCGGTGTCGGCGGGGGGCTTGGCGCCGCTGACGGCGCTGAGTTTGGGCACCCTGCCGGATTGTCTCGATCCTGTTTATGATGGTCCCCCCGGTGGCCCGCGTTCTCCTGCCGATTTGCTATGTTCGATCAACGCGAATTTCGATCTGGACTACGACAACCGGCAAAAACTGCTCGGATTCAGCTTCGCGCGCGATATCAGCGAATTCAAATTCGGGCCGAAGCAGACTTCACCCACCTTACGGCTCGAAGTCGCGCACGAATTCGGCAAGAAGTACAATCGCTCGATAGCGGCGCGTCCGTTTGTACCTGGCGACACGGTATCGGGTTCGAACGCGCTGGTGGTGGCACCAACGTCGGCGATTGCCGAGAGCAACGTGCTGTCGACCATGATTGGCTTCGATTACCCGTTGTGGGTGCCGGGCTGGGAATCACAGCAGAAGTCTGTCTTCACCAGTTTCCAGTTCTTCAACATTCACACCTTCGATGCGGACAAGGGCCTGTTGCAACAAGCGCCCTACGGCTTCGATACGGTATCGGAGGACCACCAGTTCGTGACGTTTCTGTGGAACATGCCGATCATCAACGAACGGCTGATCTTCGAGGGCCTGTTCATCCGCGACTTCGACAACGACGGCACGTTCTATCGCCAGCGGGTCGATTTTCAGTTCTTCGGGAGCAACTGGCGTCCGCGACTGGAGTGGATGTTGTTCGACGGTGAGGGCGAAAATGCCCCGATCGGCATTCTCGATCGCTCCGATTTCGTCGAATTCTCCCTCACTTACCAGTTCTGATGCGCGGCGCGTACCCACTCATAGAGGTTGACAAGCAATGAAACGAATAACCCTGACCATCGTTACGATCTGTATCGCCTGCGTCGGCGTCGCCGACGCGGAATCCAACGAGGCGCTTGAAGCGTGGAAGGCCTATGCGACGAAGTCCGGCAATTCAGACCACGCGAAGTGGGTCGAAGAGATATCCAAGCCCGAGGCGATCGCGCTGGCGAAGGCCTGGAAGGAACTGCGCGGTTATGACGCGCACGACCTCATCGCCGCAGCCGAGCCGGATGTGCCGGCCGAGCTGAAGCCGGGCCTGACCATCAGCAAAGGCAACGCCGCTAACTTCCCGTGGCTCAAGGATTACCTGCCGCAGCAGACCTACGAGTCGCTGACGAGTACGGACTGGGGCACGATCGGCCAGATCACGATCGTGCCGACGAACAGCTACTATTTGACGCAGGCGATGCACGACGCGACCAAGGAGATGATCGCCCAGAACATCGTACCGAGCGTCAACGCCAAGGGCGAATTGATGAACCCGGACGGCAGCTTTACCTTGCTCGACGGTGTCACTGCCAATGCCATCCCGTTCCTGAACCCCAAGGACGGCATGGAGCTGAACTGGTCCTACGTTGCGCACGCCGTTGGCGGCGAGTCGTTGTTCTTCAAGCCGATCAGGTTTACCGCGTGCACCGGCGGCGCCAACGCCAAGGTCGACCGTCACTACGCGGCCGACCTGTGGTGGCAGAAATTCCACGGCCGCGGGCTGGTCGAACCGTTCGGTGACGTCGATGGTAAGGACGACTACATCGAAGGCGGCTCGATCTTCTTTCTCGAACCATTCGATATCCGGGGCCTTGCCGGCGTCCGTCAGCGCTACGCCAAAGCGGATGCGGACGACGATTTTCGCGTGTTCATTCCGAGCCTGCGGCGCACGCGCGTGCTGACGGGCTCCGATGCCCAGGACCCGCTCGCCTCCGGTCTCGAGGTGACCTGGGACGACTGGCGCGCTTACTGGGGCAAAACCGACCCGGGCAAATTCGAATACAAGCTCACCGGCGAAGGATTCATTCTGGCACTACCCGAAGTCGGGCATGTGTATGATCCGTACAAGCTGACGGAGAGCCAGTGCTCGCTGGAGTCGGTCGAACTGGAACTGCGCCCCGTATGGAAACTCGAGATCGTCGACACCACGGGGAAATACGTCTACAAGACGCGCACGACCTGGGTCGATAAGGAAAACTACTACATGCAGTACCACGTGACGACCGATCCGCGCGACAACATCATGCGGATCTGGGACGACGTGCGCGCGTTTCGTCCCGCCACCGGCGAAGCGCAGTGGCGCTTTGTCATGATCTCGAACTTCGTCAACAAGCGCTTCAATTTCCTCGAGATGTGGCCTACGTGGGAGAACCGCGCGGAATTGCTGGGTGAAGAGAAGTTCGACGTCGATCAGCTGCGGGACTACCAGTAGGCGCGAGGCGCAGCCAGCCTCGCCCCTTTGGGGTCGACAGCTGCGACGACAGGAACGGGATCATCCGGCCACCCGGCACCGATCCCGCGCGCCGGCGGCGGGCACGGCCGTGCTTGATCGCGACGGTCGCCACGGTCCTTTTTGTTTGTACCGGTACCGCCGGCGGGAACTCCCCCGCACAGGTGGTCGTTGATTATCTGGATGCGCTGGCGCGGCGGGATTTCGTCACCGCCCATGGACTCCTGACGGAAAACATGACGGGCGGCCTCGACGCTTGGGCTTGGACCATCCAGCAACAGCGGATCTTCAAACAAAGCCGGGTCGAGATCTTTGGTTTTGATACCTATGAGGCGACCGTAAGCGACGAGACCGCAGCGGTGCCCAACGTGTTGCGATCGCGCGATGCGATGATCAACACCGAGGGCGAGCCGGAATACGAGGTCTACCAGCTTGTTAAGCGTAACGGGCGGTGGTTGATCGATCGCCAAAGGCTCGCGAAGAAGGCGGAGTTGGAAAAACTGTTTCGGCGGCGAGTGCATCGTCGCGACGTCGCGGCGTCAGCGGCCACGCCCGATCGGTGACACCTTGCAGCGGGGGTCGACGAATGGAACCGACAGCCGAGATAGGGCGAGGCGTACGATGAAAGCCGCCGTTTACTTTGGTCCCGAGGATATCCGCTGTACGGATGTCGATGCCCCGGTGCTGGACCAGGACCACGAGGTCCTCGTGCGCGTAAACGCGACGTCTATCTGCGGCTCTGATCTGCATCTCTTTCGTGGGGCGCTCGATCCGATCATGCGGCGCGGCCATTCGCGCACCGGTCACGAACTGGTGGGTAAAGTCGTCGAGAAAGGTCGCGGTGTCTCGAATCTGAGCGTCGGTGATCGGGTGACCATGGCCTATTCCTGCTCCTGCGGTAGCTGCCATATGTGTGACATCGGGCAAACGGCACACTGCGAGACGATGAACAAGGCCGTTTACGGCTTCGGCGACCCCTTTGGCGATCTCAATGGGACGCACGCGGAATACATGCTGCTGCCGCACGCTGCGGCCCACACCCTGCGTGTACCGGAAGAACTCGAGGACGCGGCGGCGGTGAGCTTGTCGTGTAATCTGCCGGCGGCGATCATTGCGAACCGATTCGCCGACATCCAAAAGGGTGAGAATGTCGCCGTCGTCGGTTGTGGGCCCACCGGCTTGATGGCCCTGGATTTGGCCGTACAAAAGCGGCCCCGGTGCATCATCGCTATCGATGTCGTGGCGCATCGTCTCGACATCGCGGCCGGCAAAACCGCGATTCCGGTCAACCCCGAAGCGGGAGATTTCCCCAACTCTGCCTTAGCGCACACCGGGGGCCGCGGGTTCGATAAGGTCATCGAGATGGTGGGTACGACGGAGAGCTTGCAGGCCGCACTGGACCTCGTGCGCCCCGGGGGCACGATCGCTGCGTTGGGCGTGTTTACGCAGGAGGTGTTTAATCTCAACCTCGCGGACGTCTTTCTTCGCGATATCAGTCTGCACATGAATGGATTCGCGAACGTGCAACCGTTCATGCAGGAAGCCCTGGAGTTGATCGGCAATGCAATCATCAATCCCGCCGAATTGTTCACCCATGAAATGGCTTTGGCGGATATCGATAAGGCCTTTGCGACGTTCGCGGCGAAGAGCGATGGTGCGGTAAAAGTTCTCATTCGGCCGTAAACCGCTCTGCCGAGACCAAGGTTTCACTTTTCGCCGCAGATGGGTAAAGTGAAGACTTGACCCCTTTGAGAAGTACCGGGAGAACGGCATGGATTACGGTTTTGCTTTCCTGTCGACGATTGATATCGCTGACGACGTCGCTTTCGCCGAGCGCCGGGGCTTCACCCACGCCTGGTTGTACGACACTCAAATGATCTGCGCCGATGTCTATCAATGCCTCGCCCTTTGCGCCACGAAGACCAACACGATCAAACTCGGTACGAACGTCACGAATCCGGCCTCGCGGATCGCTCCGGTCACCGCCAACAGTTTCGCCACGCTCAACCTGCTGGCACCCGGCCGCGTCATCATGGGGATCGGCACCGGTAACACCGCGCGGCGGACGCTCGGTATGCCGGCCGCCAAACTCGAGGCGTTGCGTTCGCACGTCGACATCTGCCGGGGCTTGCTAAACGGCGATACGGTGCCGTACCGGGAAGGTGAGCGGCAGCGCATGATTCGATTTCTCAATCCTGAGGGCGGCTGGATCAACCTCGCGGACGAAGTACCGATCTATATCGCGGCGAGCGGTCCGCGGGCACTCGAACTCGCCGGCGAAATCGCCGACGGTGTGATCCTTTTCGGTGCGGTCGGCGACAGCCTCCTCGAGTACACCATGGGGCACGTACGCAAAGGTGCGGAGCGGGGCGGCCGGCGGGTGGAAGACCTCTACATCATGCTGTCGACGGCATCACACGTGGCGGCACCGGGCGAGAGCCTCGAAGCCAAGCAGCACGCGGTCGGCGCCTACGTCACTTCCCAGTGCAATATTTTTGCCCTGTCGGCGCAGGACCCAAACGATCTGCCCGCCGATATCCGGAACGACATCATGTTGTTCCGCGATGCCTACCGTACGCCCGACACCCCGATCGAGACTCGGCATCTCGAGCTCTACAAAGGCTATGTCAACGAGTTTAAATCTGAACACGCCGGGATTGTGACCGAAAAAATGGTTACGGAGACAACGCTCACGGGTACTCCGGACGAAATCGGTGCCCGTATCGTTGCGTTGGAAGCGGCCGGCGTGAACCAGATCGCGATCCACGGCGGTTCGCGCGAGCGGACGCGCGCGGTGATCGACGAATTCGCCCGGTCCGTGATCGGCTAAATAGGTATT
Source organism: uncultured Enterobacteriaceae bacterium (assembly GCA_964523765.1). Lineage (GTDB taxonomy): Bacteria > Pseudomonadota > Gammaproteobacteria > UBA11873. Next base: position 6,910 of record CAZFZX010000013.1, on the reverse strand, counting down.
CCGAAAAATACTTTACTTTTGCACTTGCACTAATAGCCGTCACCCCGGACTTGATCCGGGGTCCAGTCAAACAATGTCTGCCTTCAGCGCGCTTCTTCTACTGGATACCTGCTAGGATTGCTCCTGCAATCCTTTTGCATTTCCTACGTCTGATGTGCATGGATGCACAAATGCCGCGATGGCAGGATGCCAGAGAGCGGCCCTGTAGGTCACAAGCCCGGTATGACGGTGACCGCGTATTCTCGTCGGTCACCGATCCGAAACTGACCGATATTCGGGAACACTCATTTAGGCGGCTACCCGTTCGAGGTAGGCAAAGTCGGCGCGGACGAACGCGCGCAGGAAGTGGGCGATGTCCGCATAGACCGGTACGGCGGCGTCGTTCAGTGCAGCGGTGAAACCGGTCGCGAATTCGACCAGTTGACGCTCGAGAAAGTCCCGTTGGCCCCGGCGTAACGCTGCGGACGTGGTCTCGGAACTCGATTCGGCTTCCAGGAAGCTCAAGTAATGCATGAACTCGAGCTCGACGACGATCCAATCCGGCCATTCGGGTAGCCCGTTGTCAAACGCCAGTCCAAAATGTTCGTAGAAACGGAATAATTCTTCGAACAAGGGTTTTTCTTCGCGTGTCGGATAGCTGCGGCCGTAGGACGACAACGCGCCCTGGCCGACATCGAATGTCGAGGAGTAGATCTCGCTCAGCGCGTCCGTGCTGAGCGCCGCCGGGTCCGAGATCGGAGCGAACGGATCCTCGTAGGGTAGCAGCCGTGCGAGGCCTCTGATCCCGCTCGACCATGCGCTACCCATAAGACCAGGCGCCTGTCCCGAGTCCGGCGAGTCGGGGTGGGAGAACGCGGTGGCGAATTCGCGATAGATCCGGCACCGGGCAGCGGGGAATACTGCCTCTGAAGATTGTGTGGATTGTGCCGTCGTCATCTGCGGCCGGCGTCCTCTGGTGCCCGTTTCATGACGTGACTTCGAACGCCGTCCACTCACCCGATATCGACTTTTGTCCAGCGCGCTCACGGTTGCTCCCCGCCCACAGGGCGACCGCGATACCGATCGGCGCCGCCGGTTTGAACGCCACCTGGTCGCTGAGGCCCGTTCCGGGTCTCAGCGAGCGTTGAAAGACGACGTGCCAGCGCCCGTCGGCGTAGGACGAAGTGGCGCGCAGGCCGCTGACTTTTGCCGGTCGGCGACGGCTGGTACCAAAGCCATGGGCGAGTATGTCGTGTGGCTCGGCCGAGCCGGCTTTCCAGAACCAGGCATTTACTGGGTTCTGTTCGTCGCCCATGGTGATCGCGTTCGCCCCCTTGTTCATTGGGAACATCACGGCGGCGGCGTCGGTAAACTGATCGAGGTCTTTGATTTCCGTGTCCGAGCTGTCGTCCGCCCAAACGAGACGAATGCTCAAGCGGCGGCCGTTGTGCTGCGCGTTGACTGTGACACGCCGGATCTTGCCGTGGTCTTTACTCAAAGCCATAAACGGCGACAAATGCTGCACCATGGCGACCGGTGCCGGCATCATGTCGAGAACCTCGTCCGCCGTTTTGTTCCAGGCGGCATCGAAGGGATCGAGCAGAACGTCGTCTTTCGTATCGTAGTGAGGTGCCTTCATCGTCGTCTCCGCCGGTCCTACAACTAATGTCGTTATACGGGATCGCCCGTGAATTCCGCGAAACGCGCCTTCCAACTGCGGCTGATCAGCAGATCCATCAATTCGGATGGCGCGCCACGCTGCCGCTTTTCGCGCTCGGCGCCGATCAGCGCGAGGACGCGATGCACGTCCTTGCCAAAATAGGACTCGAGTACGTCGTTCGGTATCCGTCTCTGCGCCGCGAGTTCGCCATCGTCGTCGAAGGCCAGCGTGGAGATCGGCGGTACGTAATAGACGTTCGGCTGCGTGCCGTACTCCGGGTGCAGGGGGATCGCGGCCCGCCATTTGCGCACCAGCTTGTGCACCTGGCTGTCCTCGTCGTCCAAGAATCCGAAAGCCCGCGTTCGGCCCGGGCATTGGCGGTTGCAAGCGCTGGCTATGCCGTCTTCGAGGCGCGGGTAGCACTCGATGCACTTCTCGCTTTTCTGCGACACGGGATTGAAGAATACCATTTTGTACGGGCAGGCTTCGACGCAATGCCGATGGCCCTCGCATTGATCCTGGTTGATCAGCACCACGCCGTCGTCGCGTTTATAGATCGCGTTGCGCGAACACGCGGCGACACAGGCGGGTTCGGTGCAGTGATTACATTTACGCGGGAGGTAGAAGAAATAGGGATTCGGCCATTCACCCTTGGCCTGGTCCTCTTCCCAGTTGTAGCCCCATTCTGGTTTGCCGCCGTGCGCGGCGGAGCGAGGTTCGAGTTTCTTCGATTGTGCGTTACCGCCGTACAATACTTCCTGATGGTTGAATTGAAAATCATCACCGGAATCGACCATTGTCGGTAATTGGCCGGGTCTCGCCGAACCATCGGCCGCGAAGCCCCCGCCTTTTTTTTCGAAGTCCCGCGGATACAGACTCCCGGGCGCGGTCACTACGCTCATCCAGCGCATGTGTTGGGTGCCGTCGCGCTGCGTCCACAGGTTCTTGCAGGCGATGACGCAGGATTGACAACTCATGCACTTGTTCAGATCGATGACGGTTGCGAGCTGCCGCTTGGATGACTTCAGTTGGGCCTTGGTTTTCATGGTGCCTCGTGACTCTCGATCGCCGAACTAAGCTTTTTCAATGTTGACGCGCAATCCGCGGTCGCTGGTCGGCGCTGGACTGCCCTGGAGCAGCTGAAAACGTAGCTGGCCGTAATCCATGGCCAGATGCGTCGGTTTGGGCATGCCCACCAGCATCGCGTCGTGCGATTTCCAGTCCTTGAACTGAAGTGCATCGAACATATAGATGACAACCTGGTCGGGCGCCACGCCGGCCGATAGCGAGGCCATGAGCTCGGCCGTATCGACGTCGTTGAAAACCCGCACCATGTCGCCGTCGGCGATGCCGAGTTCGGCCGCTTTGCGGTCGTTGATGAACGCCACCGGTTGGGCGCGGTGCAGTTTCATCAACGCGGGAACCGCCTGGTGCAGCGTATGAACGCTGATCCGCGGATGTCCGCTGGTGATCCGAAACGGATGCATTCCCCCGACCGGCGGCGTGTCCTTGTGCAGCGGCAATGCCTCACCCGCTTCAATGAACCAGTCGTGATCCATGTAGAACTGCGCGCGGCGCGTCAGTGTCGGATAAACCCGTTTGTCATCCACATGAGCGGCGAACGAATAGAACGGTTTGTCGGTCGACATCTCGTTGGCCGGAGCGGAGGCCTGGATCCCGGCGCCCATACCGGTGACCCGCGCGTAGCCGTCTTCGGCCCATTGCTCGTAGGTGAAGTCCGAGGGATAGACGCCGGTCGCGACATCGGCGGCCAGCATCTCGCGCACGACATCCTGGTTTTCCTGCAGGCGGCCGTTCATGGTGAAGCGCCCGGGCAGGTCTGCGTAGGCACGCTCCGCGCCCGCGTTGTCGATGAAGGTCGTCATGCCGCGCGCCGCCGCGCGCTCGGCGATCTTGTCGACCAATAAACGGTAGATCTCCCATTCGGGCTTGGCTTCGCCCGGGGGTGCGACCGCTTGCTGTTGCAACGCGTTGAAGGGGTTGATCAACACGGCCGTGGTCATGTCATCCTTTTCGTAGTACCACGCCGCCGGCAGGACGATGTCGGCGAAAGCCGCCGAGGTCGACATCCGCGTCTCGACGGCGAAGACCATCTTCGCCTTCGGGAAGATCTTCTCCGTATAGATCTGCCGGCCGCTGCGCGCGCGGCGCAGCGGATTGTGGCAGATCATCATGTAAACCTGAACGTCCTGTTTGAGCGGCTTCACGAACTGCGGCGCGACGGCGCCCTGGGCCGTGGCTTCGGCGAGGTAGTCGCCGAAGCTCCGCTCAAGCGCCGGGTCTCGCCATTCCTTGCGATCCCATAGTTCCTCGTAGCCCTGGTGATACATCCAGATCGCCGGCGGGACTATCCCCCCCATTTTGGTCACTTCGACCGCTGCTTGGACGGACACGAGTTCCGCACCGACGTCCGGATCGGTTTGCTTCATCTGTTCGCCGACTTGGTGTTCGAGGGCCATGAGCGCTTCGAGACCGCCCTCGGCGACCGGTTTCTCCAAAAAGGGAAAAATCTCCGCATGTTGGATAGTGAACAGGAATTCCGTAAACCCCGTGCCGGGTTTGCCCCAATTTCCGGACAGGCCCAGGCACAGGAGCAGTGCGCGGTCCATGAGGTCGCCGTGGTAGTGTTTTGCCGACGTCCAGCCGATCCGCGCCATGGTGACCTTGGTCGCCATCTTTTTGGCCAAGGTGCGAATGAGCGCCGGTTTGACCCCGCAGATCGCGCTTGCCTGTTCTGGCGTGTACGACATGTCGACCACGCGCCGTAGCCGGGAAAATACAGGTTCGACTGTCACTTCGCGTCCGTCTTTGAGCGTCACCGCCCACGTACCTTCGAGTGCTGGTTCGCCTTCGTGGGAGAGTGTCCCGCGCGGTGCCGGCGCAATTTTGCCGGTTTTCGTGTCGTGGAAATAGAACTGGTCTTCGCGCCCGCCGTCGACCTCGGCGGCGCGGAGGAACTTAGCCGTGCCAGTGTGCAGCAGCAGCGCCAGATCGGTCTGCTCGCGCACGAACGGCGCATCGTAACTACCGTCCGCGATCATCACCTGCGCGACCGCCAGCCACAGGGCGGAATCGGTCGCCACCTTTACCGGCACGTGGATGTCGGCGGCGATGCAACTCGGGCTGTAATCCGGCGCTACCACCACGACTTCTGTGCCGTTGTAGCGTGCCTCGGTAATGAAATGCCACACCGGCGGCGCAGTATAGGCATAGTTGCAATGGGTCAGGATGATCATTTCGGCGTCGAAGTAATTGTCCCCCGTGTAGCCGTGCCGCATCTTGCCGAATACATGGGTGGGCCCCTTGATCTCATCACCGATCGCGATATTGGTATCGGGTAGGATCGCACCGAGTTGTACGCCGAGACGGGCGACGCCGGCGAATTGCACCGCGCCGCCATGTACGTGTGGCGCATCGATGACGAAACTCTGCGGGTTTGCGGCTTGGTGAGCGTCGAGGATCGAATCGGCGATGTCGGTGATCGCTTCGTCCCAGGAGATCCGTTGCCATTTGCCGGCACCACGTTCGCCCGTGCGCTTCAAGGGATGACGCAGGCGTTCGAGGCTCGTGAGTGCGTGATGGAAGCCGCAACCCTTCTGGCAGCCGAGCGGATTGAAATCAGGATAGTTTTCGTTGCAGGCGGGGGCCTTGGCCGCTTGTTCCTCGCGCCAGATCACGCCGTTGCGCGTATAAACGCGAAACAGACAGTTGGCCGGCCAGCACTGATTGTTGTGGCTGCCCCAGAAAGCGCCGTCCCATGCCCACTCCTTGCGGTACAGGTCCTCCCAACCGCTGTAGTCGATCGCAGCGTCTCCGGCGCGGACGCTGTTGATGAAGTTGTCGGAAATACTGCCGCCGAGCGGCGTTAACGATAGCGTCAGGCCGCCGCCGATCCCGCCGAGTACCTGGCGTCTATTCCAGCCGCTACCGCCAGCGCCTGCATTCGTCATTCGATACAACTCCTTTCGGGTGTTTAGCGCGGCCGCGCTCCATCCCACCGACGTTATCTCAGCGAAACGGTCCGAATTTGATCTGGCTCAAGTTACCGTCGGCTCAGAACGGCGACCGCGATCGCGCAGGCCAAACCAATCACCACAAGCACGGCGACAACGCGGAAGAAGATCGACTAAAAGGGCCTCGGTCGATATTCGCCGTGATGAAACAGCCGGGCGCAACGGCAGCGATCATTCACCATAGGGGCAGTGTTCGCGGGCGCATAACCGGGCGAGATAGGCCTGAAGGTTGGAGAAGGAGCCGAGGAGTTCCTGCGATTTCGCCCAGTTGATGGTAAATCCCATGATAATGTCGGTAACCGAAAAGCGATCGCCGATGGGATATTCGCTATTGTCGAGCACCGTATCCAATTTATCGGCGGCATCGCTGAAGGAAGCCGCGTTCTGTTCATAAACCGCAGTGATGCGATCGGCCTCCGGCAGGATGAAGGAATTGCGTGCAGTGCTCCAAAGATATGCCTCCATCTCTGTCAAGCCGAAGCAGGTCCACTGGTTGTGTAGCGCCCGTTCCCAGGTACCCGATGGCGCGATGAGGTTTTTTGCGGGAACGAGGTCGGCGACATGGGTGCAAATCGCCGCCGACTCGAACAGGGGTTTGCCGTCGATGACTACCGCGGGTACCTTGCCTTGCGGGTGGATTTTTTTCAGTTCTTCGCTGCCGACCAGCGCACGGTCCGATTTCGCATCGAATTCGAGTCCGGCTTCATTGAGCGCCCAGCGGACGCGAGAAGATCTCGTCGGCGGAAACTCATAAAGTGTAATGTGCATGGTTGTGTCCTCCTGTTGGTTTTCCCTGTAATTATGTCGGCTCAGTCTGCATCGCCGCCGCCGTCTGGCAGCTCCCGCACCCGCGCACTCCTGAGCAGATACGGCACGTGGATGTAATCGCGGATTTCGCTGACGGCGCCGTCGGTCCAGGTCAAGCGGAATGCCGAATGTACCAGCCAATCTTCGGGTGTACGTTTGTGCAGTACCGCCGCGAGTTCGCCGTCTACTTCGCATACCGAAAATCGCCACTCCCATGGTAGCCCCGCATAGTTTCTGAAGTAGTTCGCCTCGATGAATTCCGCGCCGCGGGCTTCGATATGTCCGACTAGCTCGAGTTTCGCGTCCGCCCGGATCAGGTCGCGCATCGCATTCCAATCCTGACGGTTGAAGTGTTCGACGTACGCCGCGAGTAGCGCTCGTTCCTCCCTGGACAGCACGCAATCCGTCGTTTCCTGCTCGACGTCCGCTA
>CAZFZX010000012.1:0-43661 GCA_964523765.1 uncultured Enterobacteriaceae bacterium | reverse complement strand
TTTTCATCGGTCACGGGTAGTACGATTTATGGTCCATTTTGTCATGCGCTTGCTCTCGCTACCGCGGCCCTGGCTCGTTCAGCTCCGCCCGGACTTGTACTTCGTCCTCACCGTAGCTACGGCTACGATTCGGGCTCCAGTCCGGCGTCCGGACGAACCTGCACGTCGCCAATGCCGTGTAGGACACACAAATGTCGCGAGAGCCAGGGCCGCTCTATGGCATCCTGCCATCGCGGCATTGGTGCATCCCTGCACGGCAGATGGCGGGAGCGACCATCCGCGGTCCTCGCGCAATATTCGGGCTAGGCCTGTTTATCTTTCATGTACGCCTTTGCTGTGAGCCTGTTTGTGGCCCGGCAAGGCGGAGTGAGCGTAGTGTAGCCGAGCTACATGAGCGAGCGATAACACCGCCGGACGCAAACAGGCTCGCAGCCCTGCGGGTTGCCCCTGGAAAACCGTCACTCGTCGTTGCAACTCGCTCATTTGGAACCACCAAACCTCGCTCGCGGCGCCTTGATTGACGGTTTTCCAGGGGCAACAGAGGCGTACATGAAAGATAAACAGGCCCTAGCCTTCATCGGGGGTCTACCGGTCGTCTCTTCACAGCGGCGGGCCGCCGCCGTTAGAACAGCCCGACGATGTTGCCGTCTTCATCGACATCGATCTGTTCAGCCGCCGGAACTTTCGGGAGACCCGGCATAGTCATCATGTTGCCGGCAATGGCGACGACGAAGCGCGCTCCCGCGGCAAGACGGACCTCGCTGATTTCCACCGTGTGTCCGCTGGGTGCGCCGATTTCCGATGGGTCCGTGGTGAACGACATCTGGGTCTTCGCCATGCATACGGGAAAGCTCCCGTATCGTTCGTTCAGCTTTTCGATGTCGCCACGGACCCTGGCGTTGGCCCGGATCCCCTCCGCACCATAGATCGTCGTCGCAATAGCATTCATTTTTTCCCACAGTGATGCCGAATCGTCGTAGACGTACTTGTGTTGGCCCGGCCGCTTATCGACGACGTCTGCGACCGCGCGCGCGAGGTCTTCGGCACCTGCACCGCCCTCGGCCCAATGTCTGGCGACAACGGCGACGCCGCCGAGCGCTTCCACTTTTGATTGCAAGCACTCGACCTCGGCGTCCGTGTCGTGAGTAAAATGGTTAATGCTCACGACACACGGTAATCCAAAATGCTGATTAATATTCGATAGATGGCGTTCCAGGTTGACCATACCTTTGAGCAATGCCTCAAGATTCTCCGTTTCGAGCGCCTCTTTTGCGACCCCACCGTGATACTTCAGAGCACGGATGGTGGCGACCAGTACGACGGCACAGGGCTTCAGCCCGGCCATTCGACACTTGATGTCGACAAATTTTTCGGCGCCCAAATCGGCTCCGAACCCCGCTTCGGTGACGACGTAGTCGGCCATTTTCAACGCAGTCTTCGTGGCGGAGACACTGTTGCATCCGTGGGCGATATTGGCAAAAGGGCCCCCGTGCACAAAAGCGAGATTGTTCTCGAGGGTTTGCACGACGTTCGGCTTGATAGCATCTTTTAATAGTGCCGCCATCGCGCCGTGGGCATTGAGTTGTGCGGCCGTTACCGGTTCGCGGCGGCTCCGCGTGTGGCCGATAACGATATTGCCAAGACGTTCGCGCAAATCCTTGAGCGACGTGGCGAGACAAAAAATGGCCATGACTTCAGAAGCTACGGTGATGTCGTACCCGTCTTCCCGAGGGAATCCATTAGCCGTGCCGCCAAGACCGACAGTGATTTTTCTGAGGGCGCGATCGTTCATATCGACGACACGTTTCCACGCGATCAACCGCGGATCGATATCGAGCGCGTTGCCGTGGTTGATATGATTATCTATCAGAGCACACAAGAGGTTGTGCGCCGCGCCTATCGCGTGAAAGTCACCCGTGAAATGCAGGTTGATATCCTCCATCGGAACGACCTGGGCGTAGCCGCCGCCGGCGGCGCCGCCTTTGATTCCGAAACACGGGCCGAGCGATGGTTCGCGCAGACAAATGATGGTTTTTCTGCCAATCCGATTGAGACCGTCACCTAATCCGACGCTCGTCGTTGTTTTACCCTCGCCTGCCGGTGTCGGACTGATAGCGGTAACGAGGATGAGCTTGCCGTCGGGCTTTGCACCCAATGTATCGATGTAATCGAGTGATAGTTTTGCTTTGTAGTGCCCGAAGGGTTCGAGGTGTTCACTATCGATACCGAACTGCGACTGCGCCAGGTCGACGACGCGCTTTTTGTTCGCTCGCTGGGCGATCTCAATATCAGACATCCGTCACGCTCCATATTTTTGGCAGACACAAAACTCGATCAAACGTCATGGGACAAACCGCGATCTGCTATGATGCCGGCACCTCGTTGATACCCCCGTTACAGGACTGTCCACAGGGGCCGGGAGAGGATCTGCGCCGGCTACTCCCGGCAAAGTTCGCTGTCAAGCCACTATTATTGTGCCGTATTCTAGCATCATCTCGGACGGTGGAAGCGGCGTCTACGGCGCACGGATCCACCAAAGGTTCCTTTGCTCCAGGCACTCAATCTATTGAACATTCTTAGCGGAATTCAGCAGGCATTCGAACGTTTTCGGTTGCGACTCGCATCTTCGCAAGCCGGTGTCGCGTTATCGGTACTCGGTTTGATCGCCGGTGTGTTGGCCGGTGGCGTCATCGTCTTGTTCCGTATGCTCATCGAGTCGATGCAGGGAACCTTCATTCCGTTCGGTGACGTTGAAAACTACGAGGCGCTAGCGCTCGTCTTTCGTTTCGGTCTGCCTTTCGCGGGGGCCGTGGTGATCGGCCTGTGGTTCCAATGGCTGTACCGCGGTACGCGGCGGGTCGGCGTTGTCCACGTGCTCGAGCGGTTGCAATACCACGAGGGGCATCTTCCGTTCAAGAATTTGGCTACTCAGTTCTTAGCGGGCGCGATTTCGCTCGTCTGCGGCCATTCCGTCGGGCGCGAGGCACCTAGCATCCACCTCGGCGCGGCAACCGCGAGCCTGTTCGGACAGTACTTCGGGTTACCGAATAACAGCATCCGCATTTTGGTTGCGTGCGGCGCGGCCGCAGCGATTGCGGCTTCGTTCAACACACCGCTCGCGGGCGTCGTATTTGCAATGGAAGTCGTGATGATGGAATACACCATCGCCGGCTTTACGCCGGTGATTCTCGCAGCGGTCGCGGCGACGATAATGAGTCGGGCCGTGTTCGGTGCGGCTTCGGTGTTTTATGTACCGCCCTTAAGTCTGGCATCCATGTGGGATCTGCCCTATATCCTCTTTATGGGCGTCTGCCTCGGCGCGTTATCAGCCTTTTTCGTTGAAGCGATTCGATTTTTTGCCCGGCTCGCGATTAAGGTACCTGTCGGGGTCGCCATTACGGCCGCCGGTGCGCTCGTGGGAATCGTGGCGATTGAGATCCCGGCGGTGTTGGGCATGGGGTACGACACCGTGAATGCAGTCCTCCTCGGCGATCTCGCGATCGGATCGGTTCTGCTGATCCTTTTGGCGAAATTGATAGCGAGTTCGGTCTGCGTCGCCACCGGCGTTCCGGGTGGGTTGATCGGGCCGACCATCGTCATGGGCGCTTTGGTCGGGGGCTTGTTTGCATACGGCGGAGATCATCTGCCGGGCGTCACTTCCGCGCACGGATTGTTTGTTATGCTCGGAATGGGAGCGATGATGAGTGCCTGCTTGCAGGCGCCGCTCGCCGGACTGCTGGCGTTACTCGAGATGACGGCAAATCCGCATCTTATTCTACCGGCTATGTTGGCGGTCGTGAGCGCCAACATCACTGCTCGGGAGGTTTTCAAGCAGGACTCGGTCTTCGCGATGTTGATGCGCGACGCGGGTCTCGACTACCGCAACGATCCGATTTCCCAGAGCCTCCGTCGTACCGGAGTCGCTTCGGTGATGAATCGCAACTTCGTCGAAAGTGATGCGGATGTCGAACGCGAGAAAGCACGCGATTTGCTGAAAGATACCCCACAGCGGATCATTGTTCGAGACGATGACGACGAGCGGGCTCTGCTCCCGGCGTCGGATCTCGCCCGCTTCCTCGAAGACCACGACGCAGAAATCGTGCACCTGATGGACATCCCGGCTCAGCGTCGTGAACTGGCGCCCGTACATATGCAAGCGTCCATGCAGGAGGCTCGAGTCGCCTTGGCGGACTCCGGCGCCGAGGCGCTGTTCGTGCGCCGCGAGATTGCACCCCTAACCTTCCGCGTCTTCGGTGTTTTGCTGCGCCAGGATGTGGAATCGAGCTATGCGCTGCGACGTTGAGGTGCATCGGCGTCGCCGCCCTTCGACGCCCCGGCAACGCGTTTTCGCCGCGCTCCCGGAAGAACGTTGTTTTTGGCCGAAGGCCGTTGAGAATCGTTTGGCGTTCTGGTAGCTTGAAACCTACATGGGACGGTTAAGCGACAGCAAAAAGTACAAGAATTGGCCGCTACCCGACCCCGCCTCCGGGTCCCCGATAATCGCAGATTCCACTGCATGACACGTTACGTCTTTACTACGGGTGGTGTCGTTTCGTCGTTGGGAAAGGGTATCGCTTCCGCTTCACTCGGCGCGATTCTCGAAGCCCGCGGGTTGGGCATCGCGATGATCAAACTCGATCCGTATATCAACGTCGATCCGGGTACGATGAGTCCGTTTCAGCACGGCGAGGTATTCGTTACCGACGACGGCGCAGAGACCGATTTGGACTTGGGACACTACGAACGTTTTGTTCGTTTTCGGACCAGTTCGAAGAGTAATTTCACGACCGGTCGCATCTACGAGAACGTGATCCGTAAAGAACGCCAAGGCGAGTATCTCGGCGGCACAGTGCAGGTCATTCCCCATATCACCGATGAGATCATCCGCTCTATCAAAGCGGGCGCGGGTGACGCCGAAATCGCGATGGTGGAGATCGGTGGGACCGTTGGTGATATCGAATCGTTGCCTTTCCTCGAAGCGATCAGGCAGATGCGTGTCGAACTCGGACAGAAGAACACGTTGTTCATTCACCTGACCCTGGTGCCATATATCCCGTCGGCGGGTGAAATCAAAACCAAACCGACGCAACATTCGGTAAAAGAGCTGCGTTCCATTGGCATACAACCGGATATTCTGCTGTGCCGTGTCGATCGGCCGTTGCCGGCGGCTGAAAAACGCAAGATTGCTTTGTTTACCAACGTCGAAGAGCGAGCGGTGATCCCTGCTTACGACGCCGATTCGATCTATATGATTCCTTCGATGCTGCATGACGAAGGTCTCGACGACATCGTGGTCGAGAAATTGGCGATCGACGTGCCGGACGCAGATCTTGGTGAGTGGCGCGATGTGGTGGAGGCGATGCAAAATCCTACTTCGGAGGTGACCATCGCGATGGTGGGAAAATATGTCGATCTCACCGAATCCTATAAGTCGTTGTCGGAAGCGCTAATTCATGCTGGCATCCACAAACGTACGCAAGTCAATATTCGCTACGTCGATTCTGAGGAAATTGAACGCGCGGGGGTCGCCTCTTTGCGCGATGTCGATGCCATCCTCGTTCCGGGTGGTTTCGGTGAGCGCGGCATCGAAGGAAAAATCATAGCAGCGGGCTACGCCCGCGAGTCGTTGGTTCCTTACCTTGGGATTTGTCTGGGGATGCAGGTCGCGGTAATCGAGTGTGCGCGCGATTGCGCGAACCTCGTCGGCGCGCACAGTTCAGAATTCGACCAAACGACGAAACATCCGGTGATCGGTTTGATTACCGAGTGGACTACGAACGAAGGTACCCTCGAACGCAGGAACGAGGAAAGCGAAAAGGGCGGGACCATGCGACTCGGCGGGCAGCAGTGCAAACTCGCACCGAATAGTTTCGTTGCTAGCGCCTACGGTACTGAAATTGTTACGGAGCGACACCGGCACCGCTACGAATTCAATAATAAGTACATGATGGAATTGGAAGCTGCCGGCCTGCGGATCGCCGGTCGCTCAATGGACGGAAATCTCGTTGAAATAGTCGAAATCCCGGCGCATCCATGGTTCGTCGGCTGTCAGTTTCATCCGGAGTTCACCTCTACGCCGCGCGACGGGCACCCGTTGTTCAACGCGTTTTTGAAAGCTGCGCTGTCCTACCAACGATCGAAGGTGGCCGAGGTCTCCGATGCGGTTGTGTGATTTCGAAGTCGGAATCGATCACCCGTTTTTTCTCATCGCCGGTCCCTGTGTCGTTGAAAGCGAAGCGCTCGTGCTCGACGTCGCCGGTCGATTGCGGGAGTTGACGCATACTCTCGGGATCCCGTTTGTGTTCAAAGCATCCTACGACAAGGCGAACCGAACCTCACACGAGAGTTTTCGCGGCATCGGCATCGAGGCCGGCCTCAAAGCACTCGACGCGGTGCGCAGTCAGATTGGAGTTCCCGTGCTGACCGATGTGCACGAGGACTCCCCGCTGGATGAAGTAGCCGCCACCGCCGACGTATTGCAGACGCCCGCGTTTTTGTGTCGTCAGACGAATTTCATTCAGAACGTGGCATGCCAGGGTTTACCCGTAAATATAAAGAAGGGACAGTTTCTGGCTCCCGCCGATATGCTGCACGTCGTTGCCAAAGCACGGGCGACCGGCAATCAGTCGATCATGGTATGCGAACGCGGCGCGATGTTCGGCTACAACTGCCTGGTTTCTGATATGCGTGCGCTCGTTGTGATGCGCGAGACCGGGTGTCCAGTCGTCTTCGACGCTACCCATTCGGTGCAATTGCCGGGCGGCGAGGGCCGCGCGTCGGGCGGTCAACGCGAATTTGTACCGAGCTTGGCTCGTGCGGCAGCGGCTGTCGGTATCGCGGGACTGTTCGTGGAGACGCACCCCGACCCGGGGAGCGCTTTGAGCGACGGCCCTAATTGCCTCGCGCTGGCGGACATGGAGGGTCTGTTGGAAACTTTGAAGTTGGTCGATACGGCGGTAAAAGAGTCCGTCCTCACGTAGCGTTAGACTTCAACCAAATTATCGTTGCTCGAAAGGTGAAGATTTCTCATGTCCACCATTGATTCAATCAGCGCTTTGGAAATCGTCGACTCGCGCGGGAATCCGACGGTACGCGCCGAGGTCACTACCGCAGCCGGCGTCAGCGCCGCTGCCGCCGTGCCCTCCGGCGCATCGACCGGCGAGCGTGAGGCCCTCGAACTCCGCGACCAGGATCCGGCACGGTTCGGCGGCAAAGGCGTATTGCAGGCGGTTGCGAATATTAATAACGACATTGCCGCTGCGCTCAGGGGACTACCCGTCGATGATCAGCCAGCGATCGATGGCGTTATGCTCGAACTCGACGGCACCCCGAATAAGGGCAAGCTCGGCGCCAACGCAATGCTAGCGGTATCGATGGCTGCGGCGCGTGCAGCGGCCGCCGAGCGGAACGTGCCTTTATACGCGTATCTAAGTCCGAACCAGGAATACCAGATGCCCGTGCCGATGATGAATATCATTAACGGCGGGGCGCACGCCAGTAACAACGTCGATCTACAAGAATTCATGATTCTGCCGGTCGGAGCGGACGGATTCAAAGAAGCGATCCGTTACGGCGCGGAGATTTTCCACGCGCTGAAATCAGTTCTGTCGGGGCGCGGCAGTTCGACGACCGTCGGCGACGAGGGCGGATTCGCGCCCGATCTGCCCTCGAATCAGGCCGCGCTCGATCTGATCGTCGAGGCTGTGGAGTCCGCCGGCTTCCATTTGGGAGATCACGTCGTCCTCGCTCTCGACGTCGCCAGTTCCGAATTCTACGTCGACGGCCAATATCGCCTCGAATCCGAGAACAGGAGTCTAACGAGTAGCGAGTTCGTACAAATGCTGGATGCTTGGACACGCGATTACCCGATACTGTCGATTGAAGACGGTATGGACCAAAACGACTGGGACGGCTGGCGAGAATTGACCGCCGCGATCGGCGATCGGGTGCAGTTGGTAGGCGATGACCTCTTCGTCACCGATGTTAAGACGCTACAAAAGGGTATCGATGAGAAGATCGCGAATTCGATCCTAATCAAAGTGAACCAAATCGGGACTCTGACCGAGACGTTCGAGGCGATCCAACTAGCGAAGGCGTCTGGCTACACGGCGGTCGTGTCGCATCGCTCGGGGGAAACCGAAGACACAACGATCGCAGATATTGCCGTCGCCTACTCGACCGGCCAGATCAAGACCGGGTCGATGTCTCGATCCGACAGGGTCGCGAAGTACAATCGGTTGCTCGTCATCGAAAACGAACTCGGCCCCGGGGCGATCTATCCCGGTCGCGCCGCATTCGATAATCTTAAGCGAGATTGACGGGCGCGTGCGGGCAATCGTTTTCGTGCTCGTCGTGTTATTGATCTATCTCCAGTTCACGTTATGGTTCGGCAAAGGCGGCATCCGAGAAGTAGGGATGCTGGAACGGACGGTCCGGGAGCAAGGAGCCGAGATCGGCGTACTGAAAGAGCGTAATCAGGCGCTCGCGGCCGAGGTGCTCGACTTGAAACAGGGCATGGAAGCGATCGAGGAGTTGGCGCGCAGTGAGATGGGCATGATCAAGGACGGTGAATTGTTTTTCCAGATCATTAGGCCGCCGGGCACTGCCGGCTCCGGCGCCGGTGACGAATGAGCAGATCGTATGGGCGGTTGTGCCGGCGGCCGGCAAGGGCGCGCGTATGGGTGTCGATACCCCCAAGCAATATCTGGAACTTGCCGGTAAACCAGTTCTGCAACATACCCTCGACGTTTTTGTGCGGCATCCCGGAGTCGCCGGCGTCGCGATCGCGGTTTCACCGGACGATCGACAGTGGCCGGCGATCGTCGATGCCCTTGGCGCAACGGTCTACACCGCGAACGGTGGCGCGGAGCGCTGTCATTCCGTATTGGCCGGCATCGGTGCTCTGCGTGGAGTTGCGAGCGAGCGCGACTGGGTTTTGGTCCATGACGCAGCAAGGCCGTGCTTGCGTGCGACCGACGTCGACCGGATGATAGAAGAACTGAGTAGCAGCCCCTGCGGCGGCATTCTTGCCGCCCCGGTGCGCGACACTTTGAAGCGCTGCAATGAGGCCTGCGAGATAGAACAGACCGTCGACCGGACTCGTCTCTGGCACGCCTTGACGCCGCAGATGTTTCGTATCGGTATGCTCCGCGAAGCTATTGGCGCCGCGCTCGATAACGGTCACATCGTAACCGATGAAGCGCAGGCCGTAGAGGCCGTC
The DNA here is from genome assembly GCA_964523765.1 of uncultured Enterobacteriaceae bacterium. Taxonomy (GTDB): domain Bacteria; phylum Pseudomonadota; class Gammaproteobacteria; genus UBA11873. The sequence goes on along the minus strand of CAZFZX010000012.1, from coordinate 34,441 downwards.
GGCGGGATACCGCGGGTGGTCGAGGGACACGCCGACAACATTAAGATCACGCACCCGGCGGATCTCGCCTTGGCAGAGTTCATCTTGCGGGCTCAGGGTAGGGGGTGCTAGTGCCCTGTCCCCCAATAAACGTTCATAATTCGCTGGTCTTTTTCGCCCCGGGCTGCGTTACTCGTCCTCGCGTAGAGCCCGCTACGCGTCGTCCTCGCGCCTTGCCAGTGACGAAAAATCCGGCGCGACTTATTGAAGTTTATTGTGGGACAGGACACTAGAAATGGGTTCTACAATGCGAATCGGTCAAGGGTTCGACGCCCATCGGTTTCAGGCCGGTGATGCCGTGGTTTTGGGCGGCGTCACGATCCCGTTCGACAAAGGACTGGCGGCCCATTCGGACGGTGATGTTCTGCTGCATGCGATCTGCGACGCGTTGTTGGGCGCCGCGGCTCTAGGGGACATCGGTCGGCACTTCCCGGACTCCAGCGCCGAGTTCAAGGATGTCGACAGTCGCGCGTTGCTGCGCGAAGTCGGCGTGATGCTTGCGGCAGAGGATACGGTCGTCGTCAACATTGACGCAACGATCGTCGCCGAGCGACCCAGGGTTTCGACCTATGTGGAAACCATGCGGGACAATATCGCGGCGGACCTGGATATCTCGCGCGAGCAGGTCAATGTCAAAGGAACGACAACCGAACAAATGGGATTTACGGGGCGCGAAGAAGGTATCGCGGCGACCGCCATGGTTTTGCTCAGCGCCGCTTGAGCAGTACGTATAATGCGCCGGTACCGCCGTCGACGGGCCGTGCCGAAACGAACGCCAAGACTTCATCCCACTGCGAGAGCCAGCGCGCTACTTTTGGTTTCAGTACCGGCATCTTGCCGGGCGATCGGTGGCCTTTCCCGTGAATTATCCGCACGCAGGCGATCCCTCGTTCGCTGCAGCGATGAATGAAGGTCGCCAAATTCGATTTTGCATCGGCCACCGATAGGCCGTGCAGGTCAAATTCCGCTTGCACGGAAAAATGTCCGCGCCGCAGCTTGCGCATGAGCGCGCGAGAAACCCCGGGCCGTTGAAATAATGCTTCGTCGCCGTATTCCAGTTCCTCATGGTTCAGCTTGCCGCTGGCCATTTCGGAGAGGACCTCGTCAATATCGCGGCACGATTGCGTCGGTGTAGGCGCCGGTCGCGTTTTGGGCAGTATGATCCGGTCGGTCGCCGTGCGTTGGACGTCCTTCATCGCGGCGCGGAAGAGTTCGGCATCTTCGCGCTTCGTGTCGCGGTCGCTATTCACTTTAGCTTCAGAGTTCTTTATCAGCCCAAACGCGCCGGCGCGAGAACAACCGGTGCGATTTTCTCGTGGTGTTCTGCACCATCGCTCCCAGGAATAGAAAAAGTCCCGTCCGGCCCGACCGAGAGATGTTGGATGTGGATCACCGGTGTTTTGCGAGCACGAAACGAGTCGAGCACGGTACGCACGTTTTCGGCCGCGGCACACATTCCGACGAGTTCCAACTTCCCGCCCGGGAAGTAGTCGTTCTGAATATCTACGAGGATCAACGCTTCGGTCATCACGGTTCCCTCGTTGCGTGGAAGAAGCGGGAATTTAGCACAACCGGGTTCCCGTCGTCAGGCGCCGTCGGTCGCGCTTATGGAACGGCCGGCATATTCGTTTTGAGTGTTCGGAATCGATCAGGTGAGCCAGGCCCGTGCGTTGTGGAAGATTTTCATCCACGGGCCTTCCTCGGCGGTCCAGGACGGGTCGATCCAGGAGTATTGGGTCCGCAGAAAAACGCGCTCCGGATGGGGCATCATGATTGTTACCCGGCCGTCGGCGTTCGTAAATCCGGTAACGCCAAGGTGGGAACCGTTCGGGTTGTACGGGTAGTGGTCGGTCGGCGCGCCGTGGTTATCGACGTACCGAAGGCACGCGCCGGACTGGTCCACGCCGGTCGGGGCGACTCGCCCTTCACCGTGAGCGACCACGATCGGTGCCCGCGTTCCTGCCATGTCGCGCAAAAGTACCGATGGTGATTCCATTACTTCGACCATCACCAACCGTGCTTCGAACTGTTCGGATGAATTGCGCGCGAACGTTGGCCAGTTCTCGACGCCGGGGATGAGTTGTTGCAAGTGAGACAGCATTTGGCAGCCGTTGCAAACGCCGAGGGCAAACGTCGTTTCTCGCTGGAAGAACGCCGCGAACTGCTCGCGTGCGTGGTCGTTGAGCAGGATCGTTTTAGCCCAACCGCGGCCAGCGCCCAAGACGTCGCCGTAGGAGAATCCGCCGCACGCGATGAGGCCGTCGAAGGTATCGAGCGAAGTCGAGCGTTGCATGATTTCCGACATGTGAACATCGACCGCCGCAAAGCCCGCCCGGTCGAAAGCGGCAGCCATTTCGACTTGACCGTTGACGCCCTGTTCGCGAAGCACCGCGACCCGTGGACGCGCAGTCAGCGTTGCCGGGGCCCTTCGTTGTGTCGACGGACAATCGGGCGTTTCAACGTGGAGCCCCGGGTCGCTCAGGTCAGCGATCGCAGTGAACTCCTGGTGCGCGCATTCCGGGTTGTCGCGCGCCTGCTGCAGTTGAAACGTGTTCGATGACCAACTCGCGAGTAGGATCGCGAGGTCGGCGTCGTAAAGTGCATCCGCGCCACTCCGGATCCGAATGCGCCGTTCGTCGTTCGGGCGCGCTATCACATGGCAATGGTCGAGAAGTCCTGTGGTGGCCAAATGGGCCTTGACCGCCTCGAGGTCGGTAGAGCGGATCTGGATCGCGACACCCAACTCTTCACAATACAGCGCAGCGATCGCGTCCGGTCCGAGCGGAGTTACGTCGATGTCGAGGCCCGTACGCGCGGTAAATGCCATTTCGCACAGGGTGGTTACCAGTCCGCCGTCGGAACGGTCATGGTAGGCGAGCACGTATCCCGCCTCATTGAGGATCTGGACTGCGGCAAAAAATTCACGCATCCGGTCGGCGTCGTCGAAATCGGGCGGTTCCTCGCCGAGCGACGCATAGCATTGAGCCAGGATCGATCCCCCGAGGCGCTGCCGCCCGGCCGCCAGATCGATGAACACGATGCAGGTGTCGCCGCAATCACGCCTCAGTTCCGGCGTGAGGGTCTGTCTGACATCGACGACGGGGGCGAAGGCCGAGACAATGAGTGATAACGGCGAAGTAACGGCGCGGTCGGTTCCGTCGTCCCGCCACTGCGTTTTCATCGACATCGAATCCTTCCCGACCGGGATGGCGATCCCGAGTGCCGGGCAAAGTTCGAGTGCTACGGCGCGTACGGTTTCGAATAGGCGCGCGTCTTCGCCGGGGTGGCCGGCCGCAGCCATCCAGTTTGCCGACAAGACGATATTGCCGAGGTGCATAATGCGTGCCGCGCCGAGGTTGGTGAGTGCTTCGCCGACGGCCATGCGCCCGGATGCAGGCGCGTCCAGCAGCGCGATTGGAGCGCGTTCACCGATCGCCATGGCTTCTCCAGTGTGGGCGCCGAAACTGCTTGCCGTAACCGCGCAGTCGGCGACCGGCGTTTGCCATCGTCCCACCATCTGGTCACGGACGGATAATCCTCCGACGTTGCGATCTCCGATAGTAATCAGGAAACGCTTATCCGCCACGCTCGGAAAGCTCAATACGCGATCGAGTGTTTCGCTGAGAGTTAATTCGCGGGTATCGAAAGCGCTACGCTCACCTACGGTCGTGTCAACCGTACGGAACATTCTCGGGGGGTTCCCGAAAATGACATCCATCGGCAAATCGATGACGTTGGTTTTGCTTAGGCGGTCACCGACTACCAATTGTTCGTCCGCCGTTGCTTCGCCGATGGCCTTCGCGGGGCAGCGTTCGCGTCGGCAAATGGCATCGAATTGTTCGATACGGCTCGCGTCGATGGCTAAGACATATCGTTCTTGCGCCTCATTGCACCAGATCGCCAGGGGGGACATGCCAGGGTCCGCGTTAGGGATCGCGCGAAGCTCGAAGCGCCCGCCGCAGGCACTGTCGTGAAGGATCTCGGGAACGGCGTTCGAAAGCCCGCCGGCGCCGACGTCGTGGATCGACAGCACCGGGTTTTGATCGCCCAGCGACCAGCACGTGTTGATTACCTCTTGGCAACGGCGCTGCATTTCCGGGTTGTCCCGCTGGACCGACGCAAAATCCAGTTCGATGTCGCTGTCTCCCGCTCGCATCGACGACGCGGCGCCGCCGCCGAGACCGATGAGCATTGCAGGTCCGCCAAGAACAACGATTTTCGTACCGGGCGCGATAGGAAGTTTTTTAACGTGTTCGGCGCGGATATTTCCGCTTCCGCCTGCGAGCATGATCGGTTTGTCGTAGCCGCGGATATCGCCCGTAGCGCCGTGATCTTCGAAGCAGCGGAAGTAACCGGCGAGCGCCGGACGTCCGAACTCGTTATTGAAAGCAGCGGCGCCGATCGGCCCTTCCATCATGATGTCGAAGGCGCTCGCGAGGCGCGCGTTGAGCGGCCGCGGCATTTCCCACGGGCGATCGAAACCGGGGATCCTCAGATGCGAGACCGAAAATCCGGTCAAGCCCGCCTTCGGTTTCGCGCCGCGTCCGGTCGCGCCTTCGTCCCGGATCTCCCCGCCCGATCCCGTGGCGGCCCCGGGATAGGGAGATATCGCGGTCGGATGGTTGTGGGTCTCGACTTTCATGAGCAGGTGCACGTCTTCGTTCACACGGACGTAGGTTCGGGAAACCGGATCGGCGAAAAACCGGCCGGCGCGGTAACCGGTCGTCACCGCCGAGTTATCGGTATACGCCGAGAGGACCTCGTTCGGCGCGCACGCGTGGGTGTGCCGCACCATCGCGAACAGACTGTGGGTTTGCCGGACACCGTCGATCTGCCAGTCGGCATTGAAGATCTTGTGCCGACAATGTTCGGAATTGGCCTGCGCAAACATCATCAGTTCAATGTCGGTCGGGTCGCGATCGAGTTCCGCATAACGCTCGACGAGATAGTCGATCTCGTCTCCCGCCAGCGCGAGGCCGAGTTCGGTATCGGCGTCGGTCAGCGCGACCCGACCGTATTGCTGGAGCGGGACCGTCGCGAGCGGCTGTGGTGAGGCTTGCAACTCGAGCGCGACCGCCTCATCGATTTCGGCTAGCACCGTTTCGGTCATGCGGTCGTGAATAAAAGGCGCTAGATCCGCCACGTCCCCGTCGGCGACTCCGGCAAAATGCCAATGGGTCGCACGCTCTAGCCGCCGTACGTTGGTGAGACCGCAATTACGGGCGATATCGGTCGCCTTGCTTGACCACGGCGAGATCGTGCCGACCCTTGGGGCGACCAGAACCGAGACCGTGGTCTCGCGCGCTCTGCTTTCGATACCGACGAGTTCCCTGACCCTCGCCAAGTCTTCGTCGCGGGGCGGGGAATCGAACCAGGCCAGGTATACGAATCGCGCTTCCAGCCAATTCAGTTCGGGGACGACTGCGCGAAGCTGAATGCGTAATCGTTCGAGACGGAACTGCGACAGCGCCGCAGCGCCATGGAAAACGTGCATGTTAATAGGCCGTGGAGGAATAGCGCGGATGATACTGCAAACCGTATCGACCCGCATATGTCACGGGCGACCAGCGTCCCGCGAAAACGTCCGTGATTCGTCGTGCCTATTGCGCGCTCGGCGAGCCCGACGTCACGGCACTTCTTCGACTTTGACCCAGACGCCGTAAACCTCGGCGTCGTGGCGGCGCGTGCGGGCGAGCAGAGCCCCGTCGTCACCGCTGCTCGCCTGATTGACCCCGCCTAAGGGGATCCATTCGCCGAGACGACCGCTCGCCGTGGTAGAGGTGCGCCTCGTATCGATCACACCGCGGTCTTTCGGATCCGCGCTTTCGAGTTGAGGGGCAATATGCAGCGTCACCCGTTGTCCGTGTGTATGAGGTGTCACGTAGAAACCCGAACTCACGTCGTGGTAATCGATGCCTTCGTGTACCGCGGCGCCGTAGCGGTCGTGGCGCACAGACCGGTAGGGGTACGGGATCGATTGCCCCGTTTGAATCAGGGCCGGGCGGCCTTCGACCGTGGTAACAAAATGGGTGTTGCGGCGGTCGTCGGACGAGCGCGTGTTGAGCGCACGGTAGCGCACCGCGTTGCCCTTTCCGTCGCGAACGCCGACACTCGCGCCGTCGTGGGTTCCGGGGTCGGGCAAACGTCCTCGGACGTTTCCGGCCCTGAATCGCCCGGACACGGCATCTTCCTGAATCTGCGAATGCCCGGCAACGTCCTGCCTGACCGTGATTCTGAGTGTTTTAGGCGTTCGATCGATGGTGGCCAGCACCCGCTTTATCTCATCGAGATTCCTTTGGCTGGCTTTGATGATCAATTGATCGTGCATGCCCGTGACGGTACCGCCCGGTTCGACCAACGGCTGGATCAATGGCAGCACCTCGCTCACGAGCGTATGGTGCAGCGGGATTATCTCCAGCGACAGCTCGTCTGCCCTCGCGATGGTGAACAGCAGCAGGGTTATAAATGCAGCCGCCGCAAATTCGGATCGATTTCTGCGCGTCCCCATATTTCTTCAAATTGGTCCGTAAGGCTCGAGGCGCGTCGCTTATCGTCGTGGCTCGCGATGCCTTCGTAACGATCGGCGAAGCGCCGGTGGATATATGCCGTGTTATCGGCAAGAAGCATCGCTTCATTAAAATTTCTATGATCCCGCCCCGGTTTGCGGATGGAGATGAAGCTTGACAGACGCGAACTCAGCTCGATCAGGCGGTGCCCGCGAGATACCAGCGGCCCAACGTCGCTAACCAGGAACCGTATCCGCGCCAGGCGGTTGTTCAATGCGATTTGTTTGACCGCCTCGACGAAAGGGACCTGGTCATAGATCGCCGGGTCGAGCTGGCGGCTCACGATATCGAGTGTCCGGCGGCAGTTGAGCGCCATTTCGAGCGCGATTTGCCGCAAATCGTCGCTGGTCTCGACTTCGATTTCCGTAATTTCGACGGGATCGGCCATTGAGCCTCAGACATCGCCGGCCAGCTTGGCCGCAAGGCCAATATAGGTTTCCGGCGTCAACGCTTTCAGCCGGTCCCGTTCGGCCGCCGGTAACGCCAGGGTATCGATAAAGCGATGCAGGATTTTGCGATCGATTTTATGTCCGCGAGTGAGATCTTTCAGTGATTCATAGGAGTCGGCGACGCCGTAACGGCGCATCACCGTCTGGATGGGTTCGGCGAGTACCTCCCAGGCGCCGGCCAGATCTGCGGTCTGGCGCGCGGTATCCGGTTCGAGTTTGCCGATACCGCGTGCGCAGGCGTTGAGGCCGACGAGGGTATATCCAAACGCACTCCCCACATTACGCAGCACGGTCGAGTCGGTCAGATCGCGCTGCCAACGGGAGATCGGCAGCTTAGCCCCGAGGTGTTGCATCAGGGCGTTGGCGACGCCGAAATTCCCTTCTGCATTTTCGAAGTCGATGGGGTTGACTTTGTGCGGCATGGTCGAGGAGCCGACTTCTCCGGCGATCCGAGCTTGTCTGAAATAGCCGATCGAGATGTATCCCCAAACGTCGCGGCAGTAATCGGTGAGGATAGTATTGACCCTGCTGATATTCGCGAACAACTCGGCGAGGTAGTCGTGCGGTTCGATCTGGGTTGTCAAACGGTTCGGCGTCAACCCCAGGCTGCTCACGAAGGCGGCCGAGATTGCCGGCCAGTCGACATTCGGATACGCCGCGAGGTGAGCGTTAAAATTGCCCACGGCACCGTTGAACTTACCGAGGATCTCGGCGTTCGCCAGTTGTTCGAGTTGGCGGTCCATCCGTGCGACGACGTTAGCGATTTCCTTGCCCATCGTCGTCGGCGAGGCCGCTTGACCGTGGGTGCGCGACAACATTGCGTGGTCGCGGCAGGTTTCGGCCAGTTGCATCAGTTGTGTCCGGACAGCCCCAAACTTCGGCATCAAGAGTTTCTCGCGCGCCTCTTTCACCATCGATGCGTAGGCGAGGTTATTGATGTCTTCAGAGGTGCAGGCGAAATGTAGAAATGGAACGGCCTTACTCAGCGCTTCGAGTTCGGCGCATTTTTCCTGGAGGAAGTACTCGACCGCCTTGACGTCGTGGTTGGTCCTCCCTTCTATCGTCTTGATTCTTTCGGCGTCCGTCAGGTCGAACAGCTCGACCACCGAATTCAGATGATCATCGGCTTCGGGTTCCAATTTCGCTAATTCCGGGATCGCCTCGCACCTTGCCAGATGCTGTAGCCAGCGGACTTCGATGGTTACTCGGTAGCGGATCAGGCCGAACTCGCTACAGATAGCCTGGAGTCCTGCGGTCTGCCGGCCGTAGCGGCCATCGATCGGCGATATCGCCGTCAGCGTGTTCACGGCCGATTCATCGTTCGTTAGGGGCATGGGTTCGGGATCCGCGCGTGGATTCTATCGATCGCTTTGAGCATTTCCTTTGACGGGGGAAACCGGAGGCTGTCGAGATTATGCCGTAGCTGATCTTCATTCGTTGCTCCGATGATAGCGCTGGTGACGTAGCGTCGGGACAGGATGAATGAAATGGCCATATGTGCCGGTTCGACTTCGAGTCGGCGCGCCAGTGCGATATATTGAGCGGTCGCCGCAACACCTTGGTCCGTAGTATACCGGACAAAGCGGTCGAACAGGGTTATGCGCCCGTCGGGGGGACGGGCGCCATCGGCATATTTTCCGGTCAGCGTACCGAATGCCAGCGGCGAGTAGGCGATCAGCCCGGTCTTTTCCCGGTCAGCGATTTCAGCCAGGCCCACTTCGAACGAACGATTGAGCAGGTTATACGGGTTTTGGATGGAAACGACGCGGGGCAGGTCGTATTCCCGTGCCAGCGCGAGGAACGTCGTCAAACCCCACGGCGTTTCATTCGACAAACCGACGTAACGGATTTTGCCTTCCTCGACCAGAGCGGACAGCGCGCGCAACGTCTCCTCGATTCGCGGGTCTTCTTCGCGTTGGGCCGGTTTGTAACCGAGCTGACCGAACAGGTTCGTTGCCCGATCGGGCCAATGCAGTTGATACAGATCGACGTAATCGGTACGTAAGCGCTCGAGGCTGCCTTCGACCGCCTGTATCAGGTTCTTTGCCGTATGCCCAGATCCTCCGTTGCGGATATGCGCCACGTGGACGCCGGGGCCGGTCGCCTTAGTCGCCAGAACGATATCGCCGCGGTTGCGGCGCCGATTGAGCCAGGTGCCGATGTAAGTCTCGGTCAAACCGCAAGTCTGCGCTCGTGGCGGCACGGGGTACATCTCGGCCGTATCGATGAAATTGACGCCGGCGTCTACCGCCAGATCGAGCTGACGGTGCGCTTCGGCTTCGGTATTTTGTTCCCCAAAAGTCATCGTGCCAAGCGCTAGGGCGCTGACTTCGACGCCGGTTTGTCCAAGCTGGCGGTACTGCATTTTGCGTGGTTATCCAAGGGTCGATGGATACCTTAAGAAACCCGCGAACCAGACGCAAGCGCGCGGTCCGGCGCGCTCGTAACCGGCGAGCGGAGGCCCAACTGTCTCCGGCGTTGAATAGCCGCGAACCGCGGATAATCCAACCGCTTCGAAGGGTGAGCAAAAAGTGCTCTCAGCGGCTCGCGAAATACGCGTCTTACGGCGAACGGTTGTTCGAAACGCGGTTGGGAAATCGACCGAAGGGGAGAGAGTCCAGCGCTTAATGGGCGGGTAACGATCGCTGACGCCGGGCACGACCGGGATAGCTTCCGAATTTGTATACAATACGCAAGCCCAACTATTTAATACTGTATGAAATGTCCAAGCTATTTCTGCTTTTGCAGTTACGCCCTGAAAACGATACCTCGGACAATGAGTTTGCAGCGGTATTGAAGTACGGCGGGCTCAAGGAAGAAGAAGTCCATCGTCTGCGCATTGAAACAAGCGGAATTCCCGAGGATCTGGCGCTGGATGACTATTGCGCCGTGATTGTCGGTGGCAGCCCTTTTGACATCAGTACACCCGACGAAGACAAATCCCCTATTCAGAAGAAGATCGAACGGGATTTTCGGCGGCTGCTCGAGGAGATCGTCACGAAGGATTTTCCGTTTCTGGGGGCGTGCTCCGGAAACGGTCTATTAGGTTCTTACCTGGGCGCTTCGATTTCTACCAGATACAGTGAGCCGGTGGGTTGTGTTCGTCTGGAACTTACCGAGGAGGGAAAGAAAGACGCTTTGTTGTCGGGCTTTCCAGATCGGGTTTCGGTGTTGCTCGGTCATAAGGAAGCCTGCGATACGACGCCCGAAGGTGCCACCTTGTTAATGACCGGAAAGGCCTGTCCGGTACAGATGTTTCGCATCGGTAAAAACGTATATGCGACCCAGTTTCACCCGGAAGGCGACAGTGAGGGTTTTGCTTTGCGTATTGATGCCTATAAACACCACGGTTACTTCCAGCCGCATGAAGCGGACCGCTTGGTCGAGGTCGTCAGTCGGGAAGATACCCCGTATGCGCAGAAGATACTCAAACGCTTCGTTGATCGGTATACGGGTCGGGTGCGGACCCCTGGGGTCAAAACCTGATATTGAGCGCGATCTAGATAACGGTTCCGAAATGTCGGCTATCTTTTTGCCATCTGCCGTGTTGGAGGCACAAATGCCACGATGGCTGGATGCCAGAGAGCGGCCCTGTAGGCCACAAGTCCGGGGTAACGGCAGGCGGACCTACGAACACCGTGAAGCGCATTTCGGATCAATTATCTAAATAGGCGTTCCAAAAGACGCTTCACTTTCGCGTTTGTACCCGCGCTCGCCGCCCCTTATTCCGAAACTGATCGATAATTTGGAACAGCTATTTAGCCATCGCGCCCGTTTGTTCGAGCGGCGGTATAATTGTGATCCGCCGAGGTGTCGCAAAAGCCATGAATCACGTGATGAAATATCTGCTGCTCCTACGCAGCTTCGCCATCGGCGCTCAGATCTTTGCTCTGGGCGTGATGCTGCAGGTGTTCGGCCTGACGATTCAGGTGCTCCCGGTGGTAGCCGTGTTGTTCGGAGCGGTGGCTGCAACGGCGATCGCTTGGCGTCGCTTGAGCGTCCGCCGCGAAACGCGACAAAGCGATTTCGTCGTCCAATTGCTGGTCGATATCGGCGCCTTGGCGGCGCTCGTCTACTTCACCGGTGGGTCGGTGAATCCGTTCATCTCGCTGTTTATTCTGCCGATCGTCTTTGCAGCGGCGGCATTGAGTGGGGTGCAGACGGCGCTAATCGCCGTCGTTGCGGTTTCGAGCTATACCCTGCTAATGTTTTTTCACGTTCCGATCGCGGCCGATCACCTGCATGTCAGTGCGGCCGATTTGCATATCTGGGGCATGTGGTATGGCTTTATCATCAGTGCTGGCTGCGTCGCCGTGTTCGTTGCGCGTATTGCCCGACGTCTGCGCGAGCGCGACCATGCCCTAGCGGGTGCGCGCGAAGAGGCCTTGAAGACCGATCGGCTGGTTGCATTGGCGACGCTCGCGACCGGAACGGCGCACGAGTTGGGCACTCCGCTCGCCACGATGGCGGTTATTGCGAACGATATGGAGCAGGATCTGCGGGTCCCGAAAAACAAACGCGCCATGAGACTCTTACGCCATGAGATCGACCGATGCAAATCAATTTTGTCGAAGCTCGCCGTCGATAGCGGTCAATTGCAGGCCGAGAGTGGGCATTCCACGACGGTCGATGATTTCTTGGATTCGTTGATCGAGGATTGGCGGCAACTGCGGCCCGAGACGTCGATACGCTATTCGAGTGCCGGGCCGACACCGGGTCCGACGATAATCAACGACCGCGCGATCGGGCAGGCGATCATGAACGTCCTCAATAACGCGGCCGATGCTTCGCACGAAAGGGTCGAGGTCCGGGCTACCTGGGATGATTCGGCTATGAGTCTCGCGGTCCACGACGACGGACCCGGGATTTCCGCCAAGGTTATGGAGCGCATTGGTAAAGAGCCCCTGACGACCAAACCGCGCGGCGAGGGACTCGGGATCGGGATGTATCTTGCGGATACGACGATCCAGCGCGTGGGCGGCTCGGTAGAATTGGAACGCCACGCCAAAGGCGGTACTCGCGCACGGATCGAGATACCGCTCGTGCAGCTTCGCTTCGCGTGACGATCGGACTTCCGATGCGGGCGCACAAGCGGTTTTTGATCATCGACGACGACGAGACTTTCGGCGCAGTTCTGGCGGCATCGATCGAGAAGCGAGGGCACGAAGTCGATGTCGCGCTCGATGGCGAGAGGGCGCTGACGGTACTGCGCGCTAAAGGCGCCCGCTTCATAGTGCTCGACCTGCGGATAGGCGAGGTCTCCGGACTCGAACTCATACCTTCGCTGCTGGCGATTTCTCCCGATGCTCAAATCGTTGTGCTGACCGGATTCGCAAGCATTGCGACCGCGGTGGAAGCGATCAAGCTCGGGGCCGTCCATTATCTGACGAAACCGGCCGATGCCGATGAAATACTCGCTGGGTTTGCAAGGACCGCCGGCGACGAGAACATCGAAGTCGAATGCGCACCGGTGTCGCTGGACCGACTCGAATGGGAATACATCCAGAAAACCTTGAACGAGTGCGGCGGCAACATTTCCACTGCTGCGAAACGCCTGGGTTTGCACCGCCGCACCCTGCAACGGAAGCTGCAAAAACGGCCGTCCGGAATCAAATAGCGATCACCCGAAACGATAGCGCGGCCGAACTAATTGCGCTCGTTCCTATCGAATTGCACCAAACGTCGCTAAGCTGTAACTCCCGATTTCAATAGGATTTAGTAAAACTTGGAAAAGAATTTCATCGCACGCCGTTTTCGGGGCTTTCTCCCGGTCGTAGTCGACGTCGAAACAGGCGGTTTTGTTGCGAAAACGGATGCTTTGCTCGAGATAGCGGCGGTATTTCTGGATTGGTCTGCCGAACGAGGATGGCGGCGAGCGGAAACGATTTCCCATCATGTCGAACCATTCGAAGGTGCGAACCTCGAAGAATCATCTTTGCAATTCAATAAGATCGATCCCTATCACCCGTTTCGTATCGCTGTACCGGAGCAGACAGCAATTAGTGATGTCTTCAAACGTGTGCGTGAAGAGGTTTTCGCGCACGGATGTACGCGTGCGATACTCGTCGGGCACAATCCCGCTTTCGACCTGGCCTTCGTCAAAGCGGCGGCGCTACGGCTCAAGATAAAGAAGAATCCGTTTCATCAGTTCAGTACTTTCGACACTGCCGCGATTGCCGGTGTCGCCTTGGGGCAGACGGTCTTGTCCCGCGCGGTGGAAGCGGCCTCTATCGAGTGGGATCCGGACGAAGCTCACTCGGCTGTTTACGACGCCGAGAAAACAGCCGATCTGTTTTGCGCGATAGTGAATCGATGGGATGCCTACAACCGGGACGCGAAGGACCAACAACAACGTTAGCCCACGTTGTCAGTGCCCTATGAGATATCCGGGTCGGCCGTTGTGCAACGTTTACGGTTCGGCGATGCGGTCACGCCAATAGTCGGCCGCGCGCTTCAGCGCGACAGCATCGATATTAGCCAGCCGCCGGTCCGCGAGCACCCTGCGCCCGCCGACCCATACGTTGGTTACTTGGTCGCGGTGCCCCGCATATACGATTTGCGAGATTGGGTCGTATACGGGAACGGCACCGAGGCCGCCGAGATCGACGGCTACGATGTCCGCAAGTTTGCCCTTGGACAGGGAGCCGAGTTCGTGTTCCATCCCCAGTGCCTTGGCGCCCCCAAAAGTTGCCATCCTCAGCACCTGTCGGGCGGGCGCTGCGCAGGCGTCTTCCGCAACGCCTTTGGCCAATAGCGCGGCGGTGCGCATTTCGCTGATCATATCGAGATCGTTGTTGCTGGCCGCGCCATCGGTGCCGAGCGCAACATTTATGCCGGCCCCCAGTAGCTTTGCCAGCGGGCAGAATCCGCTTGCGAGCTTCAGGTTCGATTCCGGACAGTGGACGACGTTGACGCCGGCCGTCGCGACGCCCCTTACTTCATCCGCATTCAGCGCCGTCATATGTACGGCCATAAGCCGGTGGGACATCAGTCCGAGATCGGCTAAGCGCGACAGAGGACGACGGCCCGTGTCGGCAACTTGCCGGGTTACCTCCTTTTCGGTTTCGTGGACGTGCATTTGAATCGGAACGTCCAATTCTTCGGCAAGCACCGCAACCCGGCGCAGAGCCTCATCGTCTACCGTATGGGGAGCGTGCGGAGCGAACGCGGTGTGAATAAGCGGATGTGAGCGGTAGCGATCGTGGACCCTTTGCCCGTTTCGCAGATACTCATCGTTGTTCCCTGCCCATGCGCTGGGAAAACTGATGATAATCATGCCGACTACGGCTCGGATCCCGGCCTCGATCGAGGCTGCCGCTGCCTCGTCCGGAAAAAAATACATGTCGTTGAAGCAGGTGGTTCCCGAACGCAGCATCTCGGCCGCGGCGAGCAGGGTGCCGTCGTGCACGAAATTACGGTCTACGCAACGCTCTTCAGCTGGCCAAATGTGTTTCTCGAGCCAGCTTTGTAAGGGCAGATCGTCGGCCAGTCCGCGAAAAAGCGTCATCGCGGCGTGTGTATGGCTGTTGATCAAACCAGGGATGAGCGCCTGTTCTTTGAGTTTGAATTCGTCGTTCGCCGCAAATGTCTCGGACGCTCGTTCGCTCGGGATCACATCGACAATGCGATCACCGTCGATCGCGATGCAGTGATCTGACAAAGCGCCGACATCCGGTTCGACCGGGATCACCCAGTCTGCGTGCAGGATTTGATCGACTCGTTTCAATGTGGTCCCCATCGGCGATGCGTTACCGGGTTGTGCGATAAGGTAACATAGTGACTTTGCGATCAGACAGGATGTGATGAAAGAGAATTCCTCGGTGGTACGTACTCTATTCTGGGACGACGGCGCGTTGATGTTGATCGACCAGAGGGTCCTTCCGCACGAGTTCGTGTATCTGCGTTGTACGACGGTGGAGCAGGTGATCGACGCGATCAAGTCGATGGTGGTGCGCGGAGCTCCTGCCATCGGTATTGCCGCGGCATACGGTACCGTTCTCGCGGCCGGGGCGGCGTTCGAGGAGAAAGCGGACGGCTGGCGCGAAGCCGTCGCTCCTGATCTGGAGGCATTGAGAGCGTCCCGGCCGACCGCCGTGAACCTCGGCTGGGCGATCGATTCAATGGTTCGGCAGTTTCCGGTGGCGGGGGTGGATCCGCGATCGCAGCTACTCGCCCACGCGCGTCTCTTGGAGGACGAAGATGTTGCCGCCAACGTGGCAATGGGAGAGACGGGTGCGAAATATCTCGGCTCGGGGAGCCGGGTAATCACCCATTGTAACGCGGGCGCCCTGGCGACGGCAGGCTATGGTACGGCACTCGGCGTGATCCGTAGCGCCTGGCGTCAGGAAAAACTCAAAGAAGTATTTGCGACAGAGACGCGCCCATGGTTGCAGGGTGCACGGCTGACGGCTTGGGAGTTGCGCGAAGATGACATTCCTGTGACCTTGATAGCGGATAGTGCGGCGGCGCAACTGATGCGTGCCGGCGACATCGGATGGGTGATCACAGGCGCCGATCGCGTTGCCGCCAATGGTGACGTCGCTAACAAGATCGGTACCTATTCGCTCGCTGTCTGCGCGCGCGCCCACGGCGTGCGTTTTATGGTCGCGGCGCCGTTGTCTACGGTCGACCCGAGCACCCCGGACGGAACCGCGATCCCGATCGAGCAGCGTGACGGCGCGGAATTGCTCGGCTACCAGAATTGCCGCGCCGCGCCCACCGGTATCGCTGCTTATAACCCTGTTTTCGACGTTACGCCGGCGGAATTGATCGATGTTTTGGTGACTGAAAAAGGTGCCGTCGAAAAGCCCGACACGGGGTCTGTTGCACGCCTTTTAGGTGCCGACGATTAGTGCTTTCCCGGCGTGCGTTTCAGACCATGCCGTGATATAATTTTACCGTTTGTACTCCCAGATAATTTGCTTTCAAATTAGATACTTACAGACCTCGAAATGGCAGATTTCGCACGGCAGCTAGTCCCTGTAAACATCGAAGACGAGATGCGTGAATCGTATATGGATTATGCGATGAGCGTGATCGTCGGCCGCGCGCTTCCTGACGTCCGCGACGGACTCAAACCGGTACATCGACGGGCGCTCTATACCATGAGCGAGCTCAGCAACGATTGGAACAAGGCATACAAGAAATCCGCGCGTATCGTTGGTGAGGTCATGGGTAAATACCACCCGCACGGTGACTCAGCGATTTACGACACTATCGTGCGAATGGCGCAGCCGTTTTCGCTACGCTACATGCTGGTCGACGGCCAGGGTAACTTCGGCTCCGTCGATGGCGATGCCCCGGCGGCCATGCGTTACACCGAAGTTCGTATGGCTCGGATCGCCCATGAACTGATCGCCGACATTGACAAGGAGACCGTCGACTTTCAGCCGAACTACGACGGTTCATTGAATGAACCGACGGTTTTTCCGACACGGGTTCCGAACCTTCTCGTTAACGGTTCGAGTGGTATTGCGGTGGGTATGGCGACGAATATCCCGCCGCATAACCTTACCGAGGTCGTCAACGGCTGCCTCGCCCTTATCGATAACCCCGCGATTGAACTGGCCGAGCTGTTTCAGTTGATCCCGGGGCCGGATTTTCCGACGGCCGCCATCATCAACGGCTCGTCCGGTATCCGCGAGGCTTACCGTACCGGGCGCGGTCGTATCCATGTAAGGGCGCGCGCGGATATTGAAGGCGAGGAGGGTGAACAGCAGCGCATCATCGTCACCGAGCTGCCCTACCAGGTGAACAAGGCTCGGCTGTTGGAGAAGATTGCAGAGCTGGTCAAGGAAAAGAAGATAGAGGGCATCCGTCCCGACGGTCTGCGCGATGAATCCGACAAGGATGGCATGCGCATCGTCATCGAACTCAAGCGCAACGAGAATGCGGACGTCTTGCTGAATAATCTCTACCGACAAACCCAGATGCAGAACGTATTCGGTATCAATACCGTGGCTCTGGTCGACGGCCAGCCGAAGACGCTGGACCTGAAGACGATGTTGGAGTGCTTTGTGCGGCATCGCCGCGAAGTCGTCACCCGACGGACGCTATTCGAGTTGCGAAAGGCGCGGGAGCGGGCACATGTGTTGGAGGGGCTGGCGGTCGCTCTTGCCAATATCGATCCGATCATTGCTCTGATCAAAGCATCCCCGACGCCGGCCGATGCGCGCGCGGCACTGCTCCAAACGGCCTGGGAGCCGGGCGTCGTGGTGACGATGCTGGAGCGAGCGGGGTCGGACGCTTCGCGACCCGACGACCTGCCACAAGCCTGCGGCCTGCGCGACGGTAAGTATCATCTTTCGGAGCGTCAGGCAAAAGAAATATTGGACATGAGGCTGCAGCGCTTGACCGCCCTCGAGCACGACAAGATCATCGATGAGTATAAGGAGATCCTGGTACGTATCGACGATTTGCTCGACATTCTCGCGAGCCCCGACCGTTTGATGCTGGTGATCCGGGACGAACTCGTTGAAATCCGCGATCAGTATGGCGATGAGCGCCGTACCGAAATCGTCGAAACCCACGAGCATCTATCGCTCGAAGACCTGATTAGCGAAGAGGACGTAGTGGTGACCTTGTCGCACGCCGGGTACGCGAAGTCCCAACCGATCGACGTCTATCGTTCGCAGCGGCGCGGCGGGAAGGGCAAGACCGCGACGACCACGAAAGAGGAAGATTTTGTCGACAAACTGTTTATCGCGAGTACCCACGATACCATTTTGTGTTTTTCTACCCGCGGAAAGCTATATTGGTTAAAGGTCTACGAGGTTCCGCAGGCGAGCCGCACGGCGCGGGGGAGACCGCTCGTCAACCTTTTGCCGCTCGACGACGGAGAGCGGATCACCGCCGTGCTACCGATCAAAGAATTCGATGCCGAGTTGTATGTTCTGATGGCAACGCGCCAAGGAGTTGTCAAAAAAACATCACTCGACCAGTTTTCTCGCCCCCGGGCGAATGGCATTATCGCTGTGGCGCTCAATCCCGAGGATAGCCTCGTGGGCGTTTCGTTGACCGACGGCGCGAGCGACATCATGCTCGTTAGTTCCAGTGGCAAGGCAGTCAGGTTTTCCGAGACCGCCGTGCGGCCGATGGGGCGCACGGCGCGCGGCGTGCGGGGTATAAGGCTCGGCGACGGGCATGAGGTCATCTCGCTGATTCCCGTCGATCCCACCCAGGCGATCCTGTTCGCGACGCAAAATGGTTATGGTAAGCGGACCCTGGTGGAAGAGTTCTCCACCAAAGGTCGCGGTGGACGAGGCATGATTGCGATCCGGACCAGCGCGCGGAATGGTCCCGTTGTCGGTGCGGTATCGGTGCTCGAAGACGAGGAGATCATGCTGATCAGCGACGGCGGCACGCTGGTGCGAACGCCGGTGGCCGGCGTTTCCGTGCTGGGCCGTAACACCCAGGGCGTGCGCCTGATCCATATTGCCGATGAAGAGAACTTAGTGGGGGTCGAATCGGTAGCGGAATACCAGGCGGACGCTCCGGACGACGAGCTACAGGACACTTGAGCGGGCACTCCACGTCGCTAAGTCCGACAGGCTCATAGCGCACGGCCGAGGAAGCTGAAGAAGTTGTCGAACCGCATTGGCGCTAATTGAGAGGTTCCCAAAAAAGCAATGGCTGACGACGCAAAACAATTACATGTTCTGCGGGGCGAAATCGACGCCATCGACTTGGAGTTGCTGCGGCTGATAAACGCACGGGCCGCGCTGGCTATCGAAATCGCAACGGCGAAACGCGATAGCGGGGCCGAAGGTATGTTCTACCGTCCGGAGCGTGAGGCCGTGATCTTGAGGCGCATTCTCGAACGGAATCCCGGTCCGATGTCTTCGCCTGAGGCCACGCGCCTACTACGCGAAATCATGTCAGCGTGTTTGGCTCTAGAACATCCGCTGGGAGCAGCCTACCTCGGGCCCGAAGGGACCTACACCCATCTCGCCGCGTTGAAACATTTCGGCGGTTCGATTGAAGCGAAGCCGTTCTCGACGATCGAGGAGGTTATGCGCGAAGTCGAAACTGGCAACGTAGACTACGGCGTGGTGCCGGTGGAGAATTCGCTGGAAGGCGGCGTCAATCAAACGCTGGACGCCATGCGCGAATCGGCACTGAAAATTTGCGGCGAAGTCGTGCTCGGTATCCACCACCAGTTGTTATCGCGGACCACCGACATTACGTCGATCAAGCGCGTCTATGCCCACGCCCAAGCACTGGCGCAATGTCGCCGCTGGCTTGCGGCGAATCTGGCGGCCGCCGACTGCTCGGCGGTGAGCAGTAATGGCGAGGCTGCTCGTCGCGTTCGCGATGAACCGAACGCAGCCGCAATAGCGAGTGAAGTCGCGGCTGAAATTTACGAGCTAGGTACCTTGCGGCGAAATATCGAGGACGATCCCGGCAATACGACCCGTTTTTTCGTGCTGGGTAAGACGGCTCCTCCACCGAGTGGGAGAGACGTGACTTCATTGATGTTTACTACGCTAAATCGCCCGGGTGCGTTGCACGACGTCCTCAGCGTGCTGGCTGCGGCGAATATCAGTATGACCCGGATCGAGTCGCGACCATTACGGCAGGAAGCATGGGATTACCTGTTTTTTGTCGATATTGAAGGTCACGCCGATGTGGATTCGGTGGGTGATGCGTTGGTACGGCTCGAAGACAAGACGTCGCTGTTGAAAATATTGGGTTCTTACCCGCGAGCGGTAATCTGAGCAGCGCCCCGTGCCGCCGTTACACGATTCGCCACTGATCCATCGTTTATGCGTCATCGGGATCGGCCTGATCGGGGGTTCGCTCGCCCGGGCCCTGCGCGCCGCCGGGGTAGTCGAAACGATTGTTGGTTGCGGTCGGGGTGAGGAAAACCTGTCGCGCGCCCTCGAGTTGAACGTTATCGACGAATCGAGTCGCGACCCCGCAACCGCTGTAGCCGATGCCGATATGGTCGTTATTGCGACGACCCTCGGTGCTACTCCAAGTGTCCTGGCGTCCATTGCGCCGACCGTTTGCCCGGAGGCGGTTGTCACCGACGTCGGCAGCGCGAAACGCCGGGTGGTAGAGGCTGCGCGGTCCCGGCTAGGCAAGAATTTCACCCGTTTCGTTCCCGGACACCCGATCGCAGGTACCGAAAAAAGCGGTGTCGACGCATCGTTTGCGAGCCTCTATCGCGACCATCGAGTAATTCTTACGCCCCTGCCTGAGACCGAGCCAACCGCGCTCCGGCGTGTGACCGAGATGTGGGAGGCAACGGGCGCGACCGTTACGGAAATGGACGCCGACCATCACGACGACGTGCTGGCAGCCACGAGTCATCTGCCGCACATGCTTGCCTACGCGTTGGTCGAGTGCCTCGCGGGGATGGAAGGTTCAGGGGAGATATTCGCGTACGCCGCCGGCGGATTTCGCGATTTCACACGCATCGCGTCGAGTAACCCAGAGATGTGGTGCGACATCGCGATGGACAACCGGGACGCCCTGTTGTCGAAGCTGGAGCTATTCGCGGCGACTTACGAGCAGTTGAGCGATGCGCTCGAATCAAACGACCGAAAAGCGTTGCTCGAGATGTTCACGCGCGCTAAGGCCGCGCGTGATGAATCCGGGTTTCCCGTCGCCTAATGACGATGCCCGAACGTTTCATCGTCGAGCCCGGCGGCCGCCTCGGTGGGCGGCTCCAGATCCCCGGAGACAAATCCATTTCCCACCGAGCGGTAATGCTCGGATCGATAGCCGACGGTACCACGGAGGTTACCGGGTGTCTGTTGGGCGACGATATACGCGCGACCATCGCCGCGTTTAGGGCGTTTGGCGTGCCGATCACCGAACACGCAGACGGTCGGTTGACGATCACGGGACGGGGCTTTGCCGGGCTGACGACACCTGCCGGTCAACTCGATATGGGCAATTCCGGCACCTCGATGCGGCTGCTCGCGGGGCTTCTGGCCGGTTCCGGTTTTGAAGTCGTGTTGACCGGTGATCAGTCGCTACGCCGCCGCCCGATGCGCCGTATCACCGAGCCGCTTACGCTCATGGGTGCCCGTATCGAGAGCGACGACGGTATGCCGCCGTTACGGATCGCGCCACCGTCATACCTACGGGCGATCCGTTACCGACTGCCGGTAGCGAGTGCTCAGGTTAAGTCCGCCATTCTACTCGCGGGCCTACAGGCCGAGGGACGTACCGCTGTGGTCGAACCGGTGCCGACTCGCGACCATACGGAACGCATGTTGCAGGCGTTCGGCGCCGAACTCGAGATCGCGTCCGGTGAGATCAGCATTGAAGGCGGGCAGGGGCTAGCCGCGACGGCAATAACCGTCCCGGCGGATCTCTCTTCCGCTGCTTTTTTTCTGGTCGGAGCGGCGATGGTGGAGGGATCCGAACTCCTTGTGCAAGGCGTCGGCGTTAATCCGACCCGAACCGGTGCAATCCAAATTCTGCGGCAGATGGGTGGAGATATCGTTCTATCCAACGAACGTTTCGCCGGCTCGGAGCCAGTCGCCGATATCCACGTCCGCGGATCCCGTCTGCACGGGGTCGACATTCGATCGGATCTCGTACCGATCGCTATTGACGAATTTCCCGCTTTGTTCATCGCGGCCGCCTGTGCCGAAGGCACGACGCGTCTCGTCGGGGCGGCGGAATTGCGCCACAAAGAAAGCGACAGAATTGCGGCGATGGCGGCAGGGTTACGCATACTCGGGACGAAAGTGAGCACGAGCACCGACGGAATCGAGATCATCGGAAATCCTGCGGGGTTTGGCGGTGGCAGCGTCGACAGCCGCGGTGACCACCGCGTTGCGATGGCATTCGCCGTGGCCGCCGTGAGGGCGCGCGAACCTATCGAAGTCATCGATTGCGCCGCGATCGGGACTTCGTTTCCCGGTTTTCTCGAGACTGCCCGGAAAGCCGGATTGAATCTCTCGTGAATTTGACGCGCACACCGATCATCACCATCGACGGCCCCAGCGGAACGGGAAAAGGTACGCTGGCGCTCCGTTTGACGAAACGACTGGGTTGGCACCTCCTGGACAGCGGCGCGCTTTATCGCGTAGTGGGCTACCAGGCTCAGCGGCTAGGGCTTGCTCTGGATGCGGCGCGCGAACTTGCCGCGGTCGCAGCCGCGTTGTCGCTCGAGTTCCGGGGGCATGAGAATGCGGTGCAGGTTTGGCTGGACGGCGAGGATCTGAGTGTTGGAATCCGCTCCGAGGAGGTCGGTGAAGCCGCCTCGCGAGTCGCCGCGCTACCGGCCGTGCGCGCCGCTTTACTCGCTCGGCAGCGCGAGTTTTTGCGCCCGCCCGGTCTGGTCGCAGACGGCCGCGACATGGGAACGGTCGTTTTCCCGGCGGCCGAACTCAAGATTTATTTGACCGCGAGTCCTGAGGTCCGCGCGGAAAGGCGCTATAAGCAGTTGAAGCAAAAAGGAATTGATGTTAATCTCGCGCGGCTTTCGGAGGACATCTCTGCGCGAGATCGGCGTGATGAGCAGCGCGACGTGTCCCCGTTACAACCAGCGTCTGATGCAATAATCCTCGATACCACCGCGCTTGATATCGCTACCGTTGAGGAATCTGTGGAAACACTGGCACAAGAACGTGGTTTGGTGTGAGGAAGTACCCACATCCCGCCAATTATTTTTAACGACAAGTGACCTGAGAATTCGTACACGACGGCGAGAGAATGCGAAAACGAACGAGGGCGCCCACTGTAGAGGGCGTTTTCAGCGAGGCATCGTCAAGGTCGCGAATGAAGAGACCGCTTGCACCAACAACTAAAGTGGCCAGTCCATAGGAAGTCTAGCGACCGCCTTATTGAAGCCACACGGACAACCTAAAAGCACATGTCGGAGAGTTTCGCAGAATTATTTGAACAGAGCCAGGCGGAAGCAAAAATGCGGCCTGGCACCATTGTTACCGGTACGGTCGTGGAGGTCCGCGCGGATTTCGTCGTCGTCAATGCGGGGCTGAAATCGGAAGGGGTCATACCTTCCGATCAGTTCAGAGGTCCCGACGGGAACGTCGAAGTAACGGTAGGCGACGAGGTTGACGTCGCGCTCGACGCTGTCGAAGATGGATACGGCGAGACCCGACTTTCGCGGGAAAAGGCAAAGCGCGCGCGCGCTTGGGATGAGCTCGAAAAGGCCTGCGAGGACAGTATCAACATTACCGGCATAATCAGCGACAAAGTGAAAGGTGGATTTACCGTCGACATCAGTTCGATTCGGGCGTTTCTCCCGGGGTCCCTCGTCGACGTCCGTCCTGTTCGGGATACGAGCTATCTGGAAGGCAAGCCGCTAGAGTTCAAAGTAATCAAGGTCGACCGACGCCGCAACAACGTAGTCGTGTCGCGGCGGGCCGTGGTCGAAATCGAAAACAGTGCGGAACGCGACGAACTGTTAAGCAGCCTCAAGGAAGGCGCGACGGTGAAGGGCCTGGTGAAGAATCTTACCGATTACGGTGCATTCATCGATCTCGGCGGTATCGACGGATTACTGCACATAACGGACATGGCCTGGCGCCGCGTCAAGCATCCCTCGGAAGTCGTCAACATCGGTGACGAGATTGAGGTCAAAGTCCTCAAATTCGACCGAGAACGTACCCGTGTATCGCTCGGCCTGAAGCAGCTCGGTGAGGATCCTTGGGTCGATATCGCACGTCGCTATCCGGAAGGGTCGCGGCTGTTCGGTAAGGTTACGAATATCGCAGATTACGGTTGCTTCGTGGAAATCGAGGAAGGCGTCGAAGGTCTCGTCCATGTGTCCGAAATGGATTGGACGAACAAGAACGTTCACCCCTCGAAAGTAGTGCACCTTGGCCAGGAAGTAGAGGTCATGGTCCTGGATATTGACGAGGAACGCCGTCGCATATCCCTGGGCATGAAACAATGCCGACCCAATCCGTGGGAAGAATTCGCCGCAACCAACAATAAGAACGACCGAGTTTCAGGAACCATCAAGTCGATTACCGATTTCGGCATTTTCATCGGCCTCGACGGCGGTATTGACGGTTTGGTCCATTTATCGGATCTGTCGTGGGATCTTCCCGGTGAGGAAGCCGTACGCAACTATAAGAAGGGCGACGAACTCGAAACGGTAGTTCTCGCCGTTGACGCTGAGCGAGAGCGTATTTCGTTGGGAGTCAAGCAATTAGCGCAAGATCCGTTTTCGTCCTTTGTAGCGGAGAATGGTAAGGGATCGATTGTGAAAGGAACCATTATCGCGATCGACGCTCGGGCGGCGACGATTGATCTCGCCGAAGGCGTGGAAGGGATAATGCGTGCATCCGAGATTTCACGCGATCAGGTCGACGACGCGCGTAAAGTATTGAAGGACGACGAGGAGATCGAGGCGATGATCGTCGGCGTTGACCGAAAACGCCGGGTCATCAACTTGTCGATCAAGGCCAAAGAGAGCGACGACGAAGCGGCGGTACTGCAGGAGTACACGGCCGACAACGAATCCGCGACGACTAAGCTTGGGGATCTCTTGAAAGAACAATTGGACGGTCAGTAAACGCCCAAAGGGAAGCGGGACCGTGTGTCGGCCTCGCCCCGAAGAGAAATTTGTTCGTGATGGTCGAGAATAACAATGACCAAATCAGAATTAATTGAAGCGCTAGTAAGAAAGCAGACGCAGCTGGGTTACCGTGACGTGGAACTCGCGGTCAAAACCATGTTGGAGCACATGGCTCAGACTCTCGCGAGCGGCGAACGGATCGAGATCCGCGGGTTCGGCAGTTTTTCCTTGCACTATCGTCCGCCACGCGTCGGCCGGAATCCGAAGTCCGGGGATCCGGTATCTTTGCAGGCAAAGTACGTTCCCCATTTCAAGCCCGGAAAAGAATTGCGAGAGCGTGTCAACTCGGAAGACTCTCTTCGTTATCAACCCCAGGAAGTGAGCGAGCCTTCGCATCAACCTGCGAGCGAACTAGACTTCGGTTCTTCGGATTAACCGGCCCCGGGGCAGGCCAGGACGGGAGAGACGCCCGTGCCGTACCGTAGACGACCCCGACGCGCAAGCCTAACGCCCGCCGACGCCGTCGATGGAGCCTCTCGCATGTGCGATGATGCGGCCGATTGTTCTGATTACCCGGATCCCTCGCAAACCGAAATCGGTACCGTGAGGTGAGACTCGGCTACGATCCGTAGAAGCTTGCCGGAAGCGATCAGAAGCGGTGGTTGTTGCCCGCGACCGACCGCGATTCCACGGACGAGCGCTCGCTTCGTGGACTGGGCAAAAGGTGATCGGTGCGCCCGAACAGAGGAGTTTCGAAGAGAGGAGGGTAGTTATGACTCGGGTATTTCAGATCGTTTTCGCGCTCCTAATCGTTATTTTCGGTGTGGCTTTTCATATAAAAAATGGATTGCCAGTGACGTTGAATTTTTATGTTCAGAGCGTCGAAGTACCGTTGTCCTGGGTCGTTGTAACCGCGTTTTCCGTGGGAGCCATTCTGGGCCTAGTAGTAATGCTGAATACGATTTTGCGACTTCACCGCGAAATTCGTCGGCTAACCAAAAAACATGAGATGGCCACAAAGGAGATCGTGAATCTACGTGCCATCCCGATTAGCGATGTCCCCTGAATACCTATTCGGGATTGTCGTAATACTCCTTCCTGTTGCCGCTTTGTCGGGATGGTATTTCGGCCGCAAAGACGTGCGCGCCGATCTCAACCGCGGAGCGCGTGCCGCGGGGATGTCTCCGGATTATTTCAAAGGGCTGAATTACCTTCTCAACGATCGCCCCGACAAGGCAATAGAAGTCTTCATCAAAGTTTTGGAAGTCGAGAGCGAAACGGTAGAAACGCATCTGGCATTAGGAAATCTATTTCGCCGCCGAGGCGAAGTCGATCGCGCGATACGCATTCATCAGAATTTGGTTGCGCGGCCGTCGCTGGACAAAGAACAAAGAGGCCTCGCGCTGCTCGAACTTGGGCTCGATTACATGCGTTCTGGCCTATTGGACCGCGCGGAAAGCCTGTTCAAGGAATTGCTGCAAATGCGCATGTACGAACAGCAGGTTCTGCGTCATCTCGTTGATATTTATCAGCAAGAGCAGGACTGGGATAAAGCGCTGGATTACATCCGGCGTCTCGAACGCGTTACCGGCGAAGACATGCGTGACGTAAGAGCGCATTTCTACTGTGAGAAAGCCCAGGTTTTTATCGATGACGACGAACTGCCGGAAGCATTCCGTTGGCTGGGTAAGGGCTTAAAGGAGGATCGAAAATGCGTGCGCGCCAGATTGATGCTCGCCGATCTTTCTAACTCAGCCGGAGACTACGAGACCGCGATCATGCATTTGAGGAAAATCGAGCACCAGGACATTGATTTTCTTCCGGAAGCGATTCCCCGACTCGTCGAAAGTTATCGCGAACTCGATCGCGTCGGGGATCTTTCCGCTTATCTCTCACAATTGTCAGAACTTCACTCCGGAATCACTCCCGTACTCGTGCTGGCCGAAATCACGGCCGAACAGGCAGGCCTGGATGAAGCAAAAAATCATATCATCGCGGAGCTAAAAACGCGCCCGACCATCCGCGGGATCGATCGCTTGATTGAGTACTCGCTCGCAACTGCACGCGGGGAGTCGCGGCAAAACTTGTTGTTGTTGAAAGAGACGACCACTCGACTCATCGAAGAAAAGCTCAGCTATAAATGCGGTAGTTGCGGTTTCACCGGTCGTTCGCTGCATTGGCAATGCCCCAGCTGTAAATCCTGGGATACCGTCAAACCAATTCACGGTATCGAAGGCGAGTAACCATGCATGGTCCTGACCGCAAGCGGGTCATTGTGGCGCTCGATTTCCCCGCCGAAACAGAAGCGTTGCAAATGGTCCAACTACTGGACCCGACCAGATGCCGGTTGAAGATCGGGAAGGAACTTTTTACCAAGGCCGGGCCGGCACTAGTTCGTCGCGTAATAGATGACGGATTCGACGTATTTTTGGACCTCAAGTATCACGACATTCCGAACACGGTCGCCGGGGCTTGCTCCGCGGCTGCCGATCTCGGCTGCTGGATGGTCAACGTTCACGCGAGCGGCGGAAGAGCGATGATGATCGCGGCCCGCGAAAGCCTTACACATCGCCGGGTGAAACCATTGCTAGTCGCCGTAACGGTGCTTACCAGTATGGACGATGCCGCGATCAAGGAAGTCGGGTATGCCTCGGACGCACAGAAGCTCGCACTGCGATTAGCGGCTTTGAGTCGTGATTCCGGTTTGGATGGCGTCGTATGCTCGCCACAAGAAATTCGAGCGATCAAAGAATGCTGCGGCGGCAGTTTTTTGGCGATTACGCCGGGAGTGAGGCCGAAGGATACGAGCGTCGACGATCAACGTCGGGTCGCTACGCCGGCTGCGGCTATTGGGGCGGGAGCCGACTTCCTTGTCGTCGGTAGGCCGATTACGCGCGCCCCGGATCCGGCCGGCGCGCTGGAATCGATCTACTCTGAACTGTCAGCTTCCCGCGGTATCGAGGGTTGAGAGTCGGTCTGCTCGTTCTATTTTGTCCGCCCGCTCGGTTATCGCACCCAGTTGGGGGGGAACGTTGGTTGTTCTTAGGGAACCTCTGATCAATTCATGGAACGTCGCCTTGCGCCCGAAATCGTCCCGGTCTGCGTTGCGGCGCTTGCTAATAGTCCCCGCTATTACCTGCGCGCCGCGCCTTGACCTGAACAATTTTGGGCGGCAACTCGACTGTCCCAGAATTCATCAGAGGTTCCTTAGGTCACCGTCGAAGACTATCTTTAAGCATGGCTTCTGAAAGAAATCTCAATCCGTCTTCTCCGCTCCACCCGACGCTGCCCGAGCGCGCTACTGACGCCTACGCCTGGACTCGATTATTTGGTGCCGGCAAGTCTCTAGCTATTGCCGAGGCCGCAAGGCGTCATCGCGGATTAGTCGTGATCGTCGTCGGCGACACCAATACGGCTTTACAATTCAGCGAAGAGGTACCGTTTTTCGCCGGTGAGATTTCGCAGTACCACTTGCCCGACTGGGAGATCCTCCCATACGACCAGTTTAGCCCCTACCAGGATATTATTTCAGATCGCATTTCCATACTCTCGCTGTTGCCGTCCCTGGAGAGCGGCTTATTGATCGTATCTGCGGCGACGTTGATGCACCGGATCATTCCACGCCTGTGGCTCGCCGGACAGACGTTCGATCTGAAACCCGGTGATACTTTGGATCGTACCGAGTTGCAGCGGCAATTGGCGCAGGCCGGGTACCGCCACGTATCGCAAGTGATGGATCACGGAGACTTTGCGATCAGGGGCTCTATCGTTGATGTTTTTGCCATGGGCGCCACGAATCCGTTTCGCATCGATCTGTTCGACGACGAAATCGAGACCCTGCGCGTATTCGATGCCGAAAGCCAGCGTTCCATTGAAACGGTCGAAGCGGTAAACCTAATGCCTGCCCGGGAAACTCCGTTGACGCCGGACGCGGTTCTACGCTTCAAGCGTAATTGGAGGTTGTCCTTCGACGGACTGCCGACCGCTAGTCCCGTGTACAGCGACGTCTGCGAAGGCCTAGCGCCCGCCGGGATCGAGTACTACCTACCCTTGTTTTTCGATCAACTCGACACGTTGTTCGACTACGTCCCCGACGGCACGTTGTTTATCGTGGACGAGGGGGCCGAGGTCGGCGCCGAGCTATTTCGTAATTCCGTTGATGAGCGGTATTCTCAGCTTCGCTACGATGTCGAACGGCCGATATTGCCCCCGTCCCGATTGTTTCTCGATTGGGACGACGTCGTTGTCGATATTGCTGCGCACCCGCAAGTTCATGTCTCCGGTCTGGACCTGGATAACGGAGAAAACCGATTCCGGTTCAACACGCGCGCCGCGACCAAGCTCCCCATCGACGGTCGCGCTGCCGAACCGTTCCGCTTGATCCATTCGTTTTCGGAGTCCTATAGCGGTCGGATTCTGTTCCTCGCCGAGTCGGCCGGTCGCAGGGAAACAATGCTTGAGTTATTCAAAGGAAATGGTATTGCGCCAAAGGCCTATGCCGACTGGCCGGCGTTCTTAGAAGGGAGCGACACTATTGGCCTGGCGGTGGCGCCGTTATCCGATGGCGTCGAGATCGTGGACCCGGCGATCTGCCTGGTAACCGAATCACAATTGTTCGGCGAACGCGCCTCGCAGCGGCGACGCCGTCGGCGATCCGACATTGATAAAGAAGCCATCATCAGAAACCTGGCGGAGCTGCAGATTGCGGCACCCGTCGTCCATGAAGACCACGGCGTCGGACGTTATATTGGTTTGGAAGTATTGACGGTCGGCGGGGTCGAGAATGAATTCATCAAACTCGAGTATGCCGACGCCGATAAGCTCTACGTCCCCGTGGCGAGCCTTCATCTCATCAGTCGCTATTCTGGTATCGATCCCGCCCACGCGCCGCTGCATAAGCTCGGCAGCGGACAATGGGATCGTGCAAGGAAACGGGCGACCGAGCGCATCTACGATGTCGCGGCCGAGCTATTGGACGTGCAGGCAAGCCGCGAAGCGCGCACCGGACACGAGTTCACCGTTGAGCGCGGGCTTTATAGGGCTTTCGAGCAGGACTTTCCGTTCGAAGAAACCCCTGATCAGCAGGGCGCGATCGAAGAAGTATTGGCGGACATGGAGAACGCCCGGCCGATGGATCGCCTTGTTTGCGGTGATGTAGGGTTCGGCAAAACCGAAGTCGCCATGCGCGCCGCCTTCGTCGCTGCCAACGACGGGAAGCAGGTTGCGTTGCTCGTACCCACCACGCTGCTGGCCCAACAGCATTATCAGACTTTTCTCGATCGTTTCGCGGATTGGCCCGTACGGGTCGAACAGCTTTCGCGTTTCCGGGACAAGCGCCAAACCCGTGAGACCTTGGCCGGTCTCAAGTCAGGTAGTGTAGATATAGTGATCGGTACTCATAAGCTCCTCAGCGGGGATGTCGTTTTCAAGAATCTCGGGTTGCTGATTATCGACGAAGAACATCGCTTCGGGGTTCGCCAAAAGGAGAAGCTCAAGACGATGCGCACCGACGTCGACATTTTGACTTTGACCGCGACGCCGATCCCGCGAACTTTGAATCTGGCATTTTCGGGCATCCGCGAGCTTTCTATCATCGCTACGCCGCCGTCGAAGCGACTCGCGATCAAGACCTTTTTGCGCGAGTGGTCCGACGCGCTGGTGCGTGAAGCGCTTTTGCGCGAGATCAGCCGTGGTGGCCAAGTCTATTTTGTCCATAACGACGTCGAGACGATTGAGCGTACGACAAAAAATATTTCCCGAATCGTACCGGAAGCGAGAGTACGCTTCGCGCATGGTCAAATGCGCGAAAAAGACCTCGAGAACGTCATGCTCGATTTCTACCATCGACGATGCAACATCCTTGTCTGCACAACGATCATCGAAACCGGCATTGATATACCGAACGCGAATACCATTGTCATTAACCGAGCAGACAAATTCGGACTGGCGCAGCTCTATCAACTTCGCGGGAGGGTGGGCCGGTCGCATCACCGCGCATATGCGTACTTGATCGTTCCGCACAGGAAGTCGATCACCCCCGATGCGATTAAGCGTTTGGAGGCGATCGAGTCGCTGGAAGATCTAGGGGTCGGATTCAACCTCGCGACGCACGACATGGAAATTCGAGGGGCTGGTGAGATTTTGGGCGAGGAACAGAGCGGACAGATTCAGGAGATCGGTTTCGGCCTTTATTCGGATCTGTTGAATCGGGCGGTTGCGGCGTTGAAGTCCGGGAAGCAGCCGACGCTCAATCAGAAGGGCGACCACGGCACAGAGATAACGCTCCACGTGCCGGCGCTATTTCCTGAGGATTACCTGCCGGACGTGCATACCAGACTCATCCTCTACAAGCGCATATCGAGCGCGCGGAGCGACGACGAATTGGTCATGCTAAAAGAGGAGATCGTCGATCGATTTGGAC
Source organism: uncultured Enterobacteriaceae bacterium (assembly GCA_964523765.1). Taxonomy (GTDB): domain Bacteria; phylum Pseudomonadota; class Gammaproteobacteria; genus UBA11873. The sequence goes on along the minus strand of CAZFZX010000012.1, from coordinate 3,457 downwards.
TATATGCCGCACCCGTCGCTAACCTTTTTCGTGTAACATCGGCGAAACTCCGGGCTCAGGCATTGGGAATCACTCACGTCGATCTCGGTAGCAAAGGCGGTAGGATAGACTTTGCCGCGCGGCCCAATATTAACCCGGCAGTAGTCATCGAATTGATACAGAGGGACTCGACGTATCGATTGGACGGCGATAGCCGTCTGCGGGTGAAGAAGGCTTTACCGGACGCCGAATCTCGGTTTGTAGAGCTGGATGCACTTTTGGATACATTGTCAATTTCGAATGCTGCTTAAGGAATCTACGATTAGTCTCCGGAACATCACTGCGCGTTTGAAATCGTCTATCTCGGCGTCGTGTCGTTTGCCAGTATTTCCGACTATCGCCCGCGTCCCGCTCTTCGAGCTGAACAGTTTGGAATCTCGATCTAGGGGTCACAGAATTAGGCGGCGATTCCTCGACAAAACCCTCGTTGTGGCGCTGTTGACGACGGTGACGCTGTGCGGTTCGCCGGGCGTTTGGGCGAAGAGTCGTTGGTACCAGATAGAAGTGATCGTATTTCGTCACGCCGATGCGGACGCGGCGGGCGGGGAGCAATGGCTGGATTTGGAATCGCTGCCCGACTTTCGCGACGCGATCGAATTACTGGTCGATTTACCGGAATTTTCCGATGAACCGCCGGTCGATGGTGCCGAACTACTACTCTCCGGGCCGATCGCTTTTCAATCCCTGTCGTCGGACGCACTGCTGTTATCTGACGTGTTTCGTCGGCTCGAAAACCTCAGTGCTTACGAACCCGTATTGCACGTCGGCTGGCGACAGCCCGGCTTCGGCGGAAGCCGCGCACGCAGCGTCTATATCTCAGACAAACCGTCAATGGTCCTCGATGCCGCCATCGACGATACCGCCGTGGTACCGAATCCGTCGCCGAGCGAGATACGCGTCGAGGGTACGATCCGGGTTCGGACCGGGCGGTTGTTACACGTGGACACGGATTTCGTCAGTTACGGTGCCGACTCACCCGTAAGGATAACAGAGCAACGCAAAGTGAAATTGAAAGAACTGCACTATTTCGACCACCCGCTGTTCGGGGTCATCGTCCAGGTTGTCCCGTACCGTGTTCCGGATCCGCACGAGCAGCCGAGCGAAGTCGTGGGTTCGGGATCGGTCGAAGATCGATGAGCGTGCTGTCGGCCGCTGGGCGCCGAGTCCCGGTTAGCGTTGGCGGAGCCATTGGGTAATGAGCGCTTGAACGTCATTCATACCGCTACCTAGGCTCCGACTGATCTCGTCGACGTCGATGGGGCCGCCGGTGATACCCGCGGCCCAGTTCACTACTAGCGAGCAATTCGCGTAATTAAGTCCGGCCTCGCGCGCTAAACCCGTCTCCGGCATCCCGGTCATACCGACGACGGTACACCCGTCGCGCGACATACGCGCAATCTCCGCCGCAGTTTCTAGGCGCGGCCCCTGCGTCGCTCCATAGACAGCGCGAGGTTCGACCGTTAGACCGATCGCGTCGGCTGCGCAGATGAGTTCTTGACGTATTTCTTCGGAAAACGGGTAAGTGAAATCCACGTGCTCGACGCTAGAGTCCAGACCCTCGCCGAAGGTGTGCTCGCGGCCGTAGGTATAGTCTATGATTTGATCGGGAATAACGATCCGTTGTGGTGTCGCGACAGTTGCGATGCCGCCGACCGTCGTGATCGCCAACACGTCTTTTACCCCGAGGTCGCTCAGCGCCGCGATATTGGCGCGATAATTGACCCGGTGTGGCGGAAGCGTGTGTCCGCTACCGTGGCGAGCAAGGAAAAAGATTTCCTTCTCGGCCACGATACCGCTTAAAACTGGCCCGGACGCGTGCCCGTAGCGCGTGCTGACCCGGTGTTCCCGAATGTTGGTGAGCGCCGAGAGTCTGTCCAAACCGCTGCCGCCGATGATCGCAACGTTGCTCACGATTTTCTAACCGCAAATATCCCGGGGCTGTTTCGCCAGTAGTTTTTGTAATCCATGCCCATTCCGAACACGTAGCGGTCGTCCGATGTCAATCCATGGAAATCCGTCTCCCGTAGTCCCGGCCGCTCGGGCACCGACTTTACCAACAGAACGGCCGTTAGCACCTCGAGGGCGCCGTTGTGAGTGCACCGATCGACCGCGGCTTGCAGCGTTATCCCGTGATCCAGTAGATCGTCGACGACTAGAACGGTACGCCCGGCGAGATCCCGCGGGGGTTGTCTTATCCACTCGACTTTTCCGCCTGTCGTTTTGTCTCCATAACGCGTTAAGTGAATGTAATCGAGTTCCAACGGGAAATCTAATCGTGTGATCAGCATTCCGGTCGCAATCATGCCCCCGGTCATCACGGTCAACACCAACGGATTTCGGTAGCGCAGTCGTTCGGTGATCGCGACGGCCATGCGATCTATCGACGTTTCGACCTCCGATATGGAAAAGAGACGATCTGCCCCGTTTCTCGTGTCGATGATATCTTCGTCAGTCATTTCCAAATCATCCCGAAGGACTGCGCCGACTACGTCAAAGCCTATTTGGCAGGGTACTACCTTTATCCAAACCCGTGCGACCCGCCCAATCCTTGGCAAATTGATACGCCGATCGCCCACTTCGCGACGCATGCAACATGGCCCACTGCAGCGCCGCGCGACGGACTTCTTCGTCTTCCGCGGCTGCAATATTGAACGCCGACAACCAATGTCCAACGATATCCAGGTAATTGTCCTGGTTGAACGGGTGAAACGATAACCACAAACCGAATCGCTCTGACAACGAAATTTTTTCCTCGACCGCCTCGCTCTGGTGAATCTCGCCGTCAACCGGAAGGGCGTCGAGGTTTTCGAGCAGACGTTCCGGCACGAGGTGGCGGCGGTTTGAAGTCGCGTAGATTATGAGATTGTCCGGTGTGCTCAAGACAGAACCGTCAAGAACCACTTTCAGCGCTCGATAGGTATTGTCCTGTTCATCGAAGGACAAATCATCACAGAAAACGACAAACTTGCCCTGGTTTCCGTGTAGGTTCTCGACGATCTCGGGAAGGTCGACAAGGTGATGACGTTCGACTTCGATCAGCCTCAATCCGTCTCCGGCATACGTATTGAGAATTGCTTTTACGAGGGACGATTTCCCGGTCCCCCGGGGACCCCATAGCAGAGCGTTATTGGCTTGCTTTTGGTGATCGATGTGATGGAGGTCGCCCAGTGAGATTGGATTGAACCGATCGATACGTTGTAGGTTGCCGATCTTATCGGTCTTGCGCCAGCGCCACGCAATGCCGTCGGCGAAATCAACGTGCTTTGGGGCGGGAATAAAGCGTTCTAGCCTGTCGAGGATAGATTCTGCCCGGCGAAAAAAATGGTCTGCGTCAGTCATATGCGAGAGTGAGAATAAAACAGGTTCCCGAAATGGGTGAACCATTTTACTGCATTAGACCACTGACGCATGGTCCGTT
>CAZFZX010000011.1:0-44750 GCA_964523765.1 uncultured Enterobacteriaceae bacterium | reverse complement strand
TGAAGTGCTTTCGACTAACGGTGACACTTTCCTCGGTGGCGAGGATTTCGATCTTCGACTGATCGATTTTTTGGCCGATGAATTCAAGAAGGATCAAGGTATCGATCTCCACACCGATCCGCTCGCATTGCAGCGACTCAAAGAAGGTGCGGAAAAGGCAAAAATCGAGCTTTCGTCCAGCCAGCAGACCGACGTGAATCTCCCATACATCACCGCGGACGCCTCTGGACCAAAACATCTGAACGTAAAGATTTCGCGCGCCAAATTGGAATCGCTCGTCGAGGATCTGATCGAGCGTACCGTCGAACCGTGCCGCATAGCGCTGGCCGATGCGGGGTTGCAAGCTTCGGAAATCGACGATGTGATCCTCGTCGGCGGTCAAACGCGCATGCCCAAGGTGCAGGAAGTCGTAAAGGATTTTTTCGGTAAAGAACCGCGCAAGGATGTGAATCCGGACGAGGCAGTTGCCGTCGGTGCCGCGATTCAGGCGGGTGTTCTGGGCGGCGACGTCAAGGATGTTCTATTACTTGATGTGACTCCGCTCTCTCTCGGCATCGAAACTTTGGGCGGTGTCATGACCAAGCTGATTGACAAGAACACGACGATACCTACAAAGGCGAACCAGGTGTTTTCGACCGCCGACGACAACCAGACAGCGGTCACTGTGCACGTCCTGCAAGGGGAACGTGAGCAGGCCGTCGCGAACAAATCGCTCGGCCGATTCGATCTCGCCGATATTCCGCCCGCACCGCGCGGTGTGCCGCAGGTCGAGGTTACCTTCGATATCGATGCGAATGGGATCCTCAACGTCTCGGCGCAAGATAAAGCAACTGGGAAAGAGCAGTCGATCGTAATCAAAGCATCGAGCGGTTTGTCCGACGATGAAATCGACCAGATGGTCAAGGATGCAGAGGCACATGCCGAGGAAGATAAGAAGTTCCACGAGCAGGTAAATGCGCGCAATCAGGCTGATGGTTTGATCCACGCCACTCAGAAATCCATTGAAGAGCTGGGAGAGAAAGTGTCCGACGAAGAGCGTTCGAACGTCGATGCGGCTATCGCAGAACTAAAGGCGGCACTGGAAACAGACGATGTGGAATCCATCACCGCTAAGACGCAAACGCTTGGTGAGTTGTCAGGCCAGATAGCGCAGCGCGCCTACGAGGAAGCGCAGCAATCTGGAGATGGCGAAGCAGAAGAACCCCAGCCTGAAACGGAAACCGCGCAGGCCGGAGAAGATAATGTGGTCGATGCCGACTTTGAGGAAGTCAAAGACGATAAGTAGGCCGGCTTGAGTGCGCGCCTAACACGGCCCGAGCGGGGTTCGCTTTCGCTCGGGCCGAAATTGTGTGCGCGTAAAAAATAGGATTACACAAAGAAAATAAGATCATGTCGAAGCGTGACTGTTACGAAGTGCTTGGAGTCAAACGCGACGCCGGCGAGGGGGATATCAAAAAGGCCTACCGCCGCCTTGCTATGAAGCATCATCCTGATCGCAACGAAGGGGATGAGGATTCCGAAGCCAGATTCAAGGAAGCTAAAGAGGCATTCGAGATCCTGAGCGATCCGAAGAAGCGCTCTGCTTACGACCAGTTCGGCCACGCCGGCGTCGATTCCTCCGCGGCCGCCGGGGCTGGGGGCTTTGGCGGCGGTGCCGGGTTTGGCGACATCTTCGATACGGTATTCGGTGACATATTTGGCAACGGTGGCGCCCGAAGCTCGACGCGGGCCTATCGCGGGAGCGATCTACGCTACGATCTGGAACTCTCACTCGAGGATGCGGTCCGCGGAACAGAAGTAAAGATCCGCGTGCCGACTTTGGTCGATTGCGGGAAGTGCAAAGGCACCGGTAGCACCAGCGGGGCGGCGCCAAAATCTTGCGATACCTGCGGCGGAGCCGGCCAGGTCAGAATGCAGCAGGGCTTTTTCTCGGTACAGCAAACCTGTCCTAAATGCCGGGGTAAAGGCGCGGTGGTTAGCGACCCATGCGGCGGATGCGGTGGTACCGGCAAGATGCGGGGTACGAAAACAATCTCCGTTAAGGTTCCGGCGGGTGTGGATAATGGCGATCGGATCCGATTGTCGGGCGAAGGCGAAGTCGGTCAGAGCGGCGGTCCGCCGGGAGACCTTTACGTTAACGTTGTCGTCAGGGAACATCCCATTTTTTCTCGTGAAGATAATAACTTGTATTGTGAAGTCCCGATCGATTTCATTGTCGCGGCGCTCGGCGGGGAACTCGAGGTGCCGACTCTCGCCGGGAGAGTGATGCTCAAGATCCCGGCGGAGACTCAGACCGGTAAGATGTTTCGTATGCGCGCCAAAGGCGTGCGGTCGGTGCGTGGCGGCGGCGTCGGCGATTTGATCTGCCGAGTGATCGTCGAGACGCCCGTAAATCTGAATAAGGACCAGAAAGATACGCTGCGTGAATTCGGCGAATCGCTGACGGGTCACAGTAGCAGGCATAGCCCTAGGGCCCATTCCTGGCTCGACGGAGTCAAGAAATTCTTTGAGGACATGAAGTTTTCCTAGGCCGCGCCGGGAGACGGGAAGAAAATGCACACCGGTACGAAAGTTGCGATAGCAGGAGCAGGCGGTCGCATGGGGCGAGCTTTGGTCGAGTTAATCCGAGATGAGCCCGCCATCGTCTTACGCGGCGGCTTTGATCATCCTGAAGCGCCGATCGTCGGTACGGATATGGGTGTAGCCGCGGGCGTCGGTGAGATCGGTATTCCGATCGAGTCGAGCATCGAGGCGCTCGATGACGATTATGATGTCCTGATCGATTTTACATTGCCGGAGTCGACGTTGACGAACGTCGCTTTTTGCCGAGAAGCGGGCAAGCGTATGGTGATCGGCACTACCGGGCTGGGCGAGCGCCGAGGGGCGATCGACGAAGCGGGAGAAGCGATTGCGATCGTTTTTGCTCCCAATATGAGTATCGGCGTCAATCTCTGTTTCAAACTCGCCGAACTTGCCGCGACTGCGCTCGGCGATGCAGTCGATATCGAGATTATCGAAGCGCATCATCGCAACAAGATTGATGCCCCGTCGGGAACCGCCGTGCGTCTCGGCGAGATCGTCGCCGGGGCGTTGGGCCGCGACATGGACCAATGTGCAGTGTACGGGCGCGAAGGGCACACGGGGGCGAGGTCGCGCGAAACGATTGGATTTGAGACGATCCGCGCCGGCGATATCGTGGGAGAGCACACTGTGCTGTTCGCTGGTGCCGGCGAGCGCGTCGAAATAACCCATCGTGCTTCGAGTCGTATGACGTTCGCGGGCGGTGCGTTACGCGCCGCGGCGTGGCTCGTCGACCGAGAAAACGGTGTTTACGATATGCAGGACGTGTTGAATTTACGGTGATCTCGCCGGGTTTCCGAATACATTCTTTTACAAAAACGTAGAAGGGATCTCGGAATTTTCGCTACCGTGGACGACTTTTAGACCGCTTCTACCTATTTCGGAATGAACCGAAACCGGGGAACCCCGGACTAAGTAGTCATGGACCGCATGAAATTACCGCTGGGCGCGACCAGGGAACATTTTTGTCGCGTGCCTTCTGGAGCTCCCCAATGAAACGGTCCGCGGAATTCGCACCGCCGGCAAATCACCCCAAAGCGCGGGTCGAACGTCTCGAGGTAGCGCGGCTGAACGCTGTCGCAGGGCAAGACCGCAAGGCTTTCGATCAGCTGTATCGCGAATATTATCCACGTCTTATGGATTTCCTGGCACGTGTAGTCGGGAACCCGGGATTGGCCGAAGAAATCGTCAACGACACCATGTATGTCGTGTGGTCGCGGGCCGGAACGTTCGCGAAACGATCGCGCGTTTCGACGTGGGTTTTCGGTATCGCCTACAAGCAGGCGGTCAAACGATTAGAACGCGAAGGACGCCGGCGGCTCGAGCGCCTACCGGAAAACTGGGAGTCCGGGTCGGAAAACGTCAGTATCGACGATGAGATCTCAACGCTGCATCTCCAGGAGTCATTGGAAAAAGCGATGCGGCGCTTGAGCCCGAACCACCGAAGCGTAGTAGAGCTGACCTACCATTTCGGTTATTCCTACATCGAGATCGCGGAAATAATGGGATGTCCGGTCAACACTGTGAAGACGCGCATGTTTCACGCACGTGCCCGCCTGCGCCGTATTTTGGAGACGCTCGCCAGGCGCGAGCGGTGAAAGGATCATGAAAAAGAAACGGTTTACTTTGGCTGCGCACGACGCGGGTCATGCGCGCGTGTGGCCGAATTTGCCCTGGTTTGTCAATGGAACGCTCGAAGCCGGCGAGCGCCGGGACACCGAGTCTCACTTGGCGACCTGCCTCGTCTGCCGTCGCGAAGCGACTGCGCTCGGCGCGCTGCAGGATTCCGTGGCGTCGCCAGCCCTCGATCCGCGCTGCGAAGCGGCGCTCGGTCGTCTGCACGAGCGTATCGAGGAAAACGAACGTGGCGCGCGGGTTTTCCCGTGGGCCGCCGCTGCCGTTCTCATTATCGTCGCTGGGCTCACCGGCCTCGTCGCGATGCATACCGGTTCCATCGGTTCGCGCGATGGAGGCAAGGCATATAGGACGCTGGGTGCGCGCTCGATCGCGCTGGACCGCGATAACGTCCCGAGAGCACGCATCGTCTTCGAACAGGACGTGACCGAGCGGCAGTTGCGCGAGCTGCTATTGGCGGTCGATGCCGAACTCATCGACGGTCCGACTCCACGCGGCACCTATACCATAGCGATGCCTCGGATAACGCGGATTGAAGATCTGCATGCCGCGATGACAAACCTGCGGCAATCGAAACGCGTAATTTTCGTCGAACCCGTCGCTTACCCCGGTTCGGAGCGGTCGGGCGACTGATTCGTAGAAGCGGTTCCTCGACGCAGGCGAACATGGCCAAATCAGCGATCGTTATCGTCGGTGCAGTCCTAGTTTGTTTATATTTGCGGTTGCAGACCGTATCACCGGAACGTCCAACTCTCGCAGCGTCCACGCAATCACTTTCCGCCGTTCAACTGTTGGTGGTTCTGGCACCCGGCGCGCCCGAAGCGCCTGCCGATGTTGCCGGACTACTGGCCGACCGGCACCGTCTCCAAGTACGCGAAAGTTGGCACATCGAGGCTTTGAATCGCGACTGTTACGTATTCGGCGCGGCCGGCGGCGGTGATCTCGACGACAGACTGGCACGACTGAGGGCCGATGTGACCGTCGAAAGTGTGCAGTCGATGCAGCTTTTTTCGGTCGCAGGCGTCAAAGCGGCTGATCCTTACGCTAATCTTCAGCATTCCCTCGCGTCGGCTCGCATCGACGAGTCGCATCGCTTAAGCACCGGGAAGAACGTCAAAGTTGCAGTTATCGATACCGGGCTCGATCGGAGTCACTATGAACTACGGGACCGCGTTGTGTCCACGCTCAATTTTGTCGACGCCGACCGAACTATCGAGATTGTCGAATTTCATGCTACAGCGGTGGCCGGTATCATCGGCGCTGCCGCGCAGAACGGACGCGGCGTAGTCGGTGTTGCGCCGGACTCGCAACTGTATTCTTTGCGAGCGTGCTGGGAATCCATACCCGGGACGAGTCGAGGACAGTGCAATAGTTTCGCCTTGGCACGGGCATTGGATTGGGCGATCTCGAATGAGATGAAGGTCGTCAATATGAGTCTGCAGGGGAAGTATGATCCTCTGGTTTCGCGCCTGATCTTGCGTGCCATCGAAGAAGGCTTGGTAGTGGTCGCCGCGACGGAGCTTGACGACGGGGAGTTGTCGTTCCCGGCGTCAATGCGTGAAGTAATTGCTGTTAGCTATCATGATGCGCTGCGTGCGATGGACTACACCCGCAACGCCGGCAAAGTCTTTATTGCACCCGGCGAGGAGATCCTTACCACGATGCCGGACAACAGTTACGATTTCGTTACCGGATCTTCGTTCGCGAGCGCCCACGTTTCTGGCATCGTCGCCTTGCTGGCCGAACACGTACCCACAATAGACGCGCATACGGTGAAAGCGGTATTGCGCAGCAGTACCAGAGCTGCTAATTGGACAGTCTTGATCGATGCATGTACGGCGTTGGCGACGGTCACCGGCCTCGATAACTGCCGCCCTTTCCCGGAATAAAACCTGCGCCGCGACACGTTCCGGCCACCAATCGAGCGATTCAGGCCGAGGCTTGGCGCTTGTTTCTCCAAGTGCGGAGCGCGCAGCGCTATACAGTACAGCTGAACGTTGCTATCGTCCCAACCGTTAGAACGCCGCGCTTTAAAACTACAATCGATCCCGCTTGCCGGCGACACCATACAACCTTGGCCGTTAGGGCCTGCTAATACGGTCCGCGGCCGGGGCGGCAGATTGCGCCGGGTAAGGCAGGAGAAGCGCGGTTTGGTCATGCTAGATAACTGTTCCGAAATATCGATCACTATCGTCAGGCTGGACTTGATCCGGCATCCAGTAGAAAAAGCCCGCCGCAGGTGGGCATTATTTTGGAACGTCTACTGGGCGTGACCATGAAAAAATTTCGTGCGGCCGTTATCGGTATCGGGTATCTCGGAAATTTCCACGTGCAAAAATACCTGGCGTTACCCGAAATCGATCTCGTTGCAGTAGTCGAAACCGATGACGACCGGCGTACCGAGATCGAACAAAAGTATGGCATCGATGCATACGCGGACTACCATGAAATCCTCGACGAGGTGGATCTCGTCTCGATCGTCGTTCCGCCCGATAAGCATTTCGAGGTGGCCCGCGACTTTCTGAATGCCGGGGTCCCTGTATTAGTGGAAAAACCCGTAACCGAAACGGTCGCACAAGCGCAAGCCTTGATCAATCTGGCGTCCCGACATCGATGCCTTTTTCAGGTTGGTCATCTCGAACGCTTTAATCCGGCAGTGATAGCCTTGCGGGCGAAGGTCACACGCCCGCAGTTTATCGGCGCCCAGCGGTTTGCACCGTACAAAGCGCGCGGTACGGAAGTGGACGTGGTACTCGACTTGATGATTCACGACATCGACATCGTCCTGAGCCTGGTGCGCTCGGAGATCCTCGACATTTCTTCGTCTGGGCAATCGGTTATTACCGGCGACATCGACATAGCGCACGCGCGACTCGAATTTGCCGGCGGTTGTATAGCGGAACTGTCCGCTAGTCGCGCGAGCCAGGATCAGGTCCGCGCAATGACGATTCGCCAGGCGGACTCGTACATCTCGGTCGATTACATGAATCACCAGCTCCTCGTCGGAGAAATAGACGCTGAGGGCCACGCCGATGAACACAAAGAAGTCTCTTTTGAGACACATAATCTTTCCGGTACGGATGTCCTCATGGACGAGATCCGTTCTTTTGTCGGCGCCGTGGCGCAGGGTCTGTCACCCGAGGTGACCGGCGAGGACGGCAAGCGGGCGTTGGAGGTCGCGATAGAGATTTCGCGAGGGATCAACGAGAAGAATGGGACCGAGGCTGCACAACTAGGGAACCTCTGATTCATTCTGGGACAGTCGAGTTGGCACCTAAAATTGTACCGGTGGGGTGTCTGCCCGTTCGTGTCTTCAGCCGCATGAAGTTGGTCCCCCGTGCGGCCACGAAGCCTTCACGCAATGAGCCGAGCCCCGGTATTCTACGAGGCGCCGGCAGCGCTTTTGCCCGCCCTTTGCAGCGTGTGAATTGGTCCCGATTCGTGGCGGTCTAACCGTCAGATTTCTACGGAGGGCAACGCTACCTAGTTGACCGACAGCGGGTGCGACCAGTTTGCAGTTATCTTCGTGTGTGGGCTCCGGCGAGAAACGCAGCTCGGTAGCGGCCGGTCTTTCGTGGACGACGGCGCTAAAGTACAATTACCCGGACTTCGTTCACGGGGGTAATACTTGGGGTCTCGTCCCGTATTGTTCCCGTTCTCATGTGGGCAAATAAAACTGTGTCTGAAACTGCGATTCTGGCCCTAGCTGATGGCAGCGTCTTCTACGGCCGCTCGATCGGCGCGCCCGGCGCTACGGTCGGCGAAGTTGTATTCAACACCGCGATGACGGGCTACCAGGAGATCCTGACCGACCCCTCCTACAACCGTCAGTTGGTTACCCTGACCTACCCTCACATCGGCAACGTCGGCACGAATCCGCTCGACGCCGAAGCGGCGCGGGTATACGCGGACGGTTTGATCATCCGTGACGCCTCGATCGCAACGAGCAGTTTTCGAGCGACCGGCGGTTTGGCCGATTATTTGTTGGAAAACGAACTCGTCGCCGTCGCCGATGTCGATACGCGCAAGCTAACCCGCCTGTTGCGGAACAAAGGCGCTCAAAACGGCTGCATCGTCGCCGGCGATAGGGCGGATGTGGATAAGGCCATAGCGCAAGCGCGCGGATTCCCCGGGCTGAAAGGAGTCGACCTGGCGCAAGCGGTCACTACTGAAGCGCCTTACGCGTGGTCCGAAGGCTCTTGGTCGCTTAAGGGCAATCGACACGAATTACGCACCGGCGAACCTCGTCGCCGGATCGTCGCTTATGATTTTGGCGTGAAGCGCAATATCTTGAGGCTTCTCGCCGACCGTGATTGTGCGCTGGAGATCGTGCCGGCCCGGACACCCGCCGACGAGGTGCTGGCCCGCAAACCGGACGGCGTTTTTCTGTCGAATGGCCCAGGTGATCCGGAGCCTTGCGATTATGCGATCGTCGCCATTCGGGAAATACTGGCGGCGAAGGTCCCCACGTTCGGTATTTGCCTGGGTCATCAGTTATTGGCGCTGGCCTGTGGTGCGCGGACGGAAAAGATGAAATTCGGTCACCACGGCGCCAATCATCCGGTACAGGACTTGCGCACCGGGAAAGTGTTGATCACAAGCCAAAACCACGGTTTTTCGGTGGACGAGAACAGTTTGCCCGACAACGTCGTAGCCACGCATCGCTCACTATTCGATGGAACGCTGCAAGGGATTGAGTGCCTAGATGCCCCGGCATTCGGATTCCAGGGGCATCCGGAGGCCAGCCCGGGCCCCCACGACATCTGTGAGTTGTTCGATCGCTTCATCACTTCGGTCGATGCAGACCGCTTTTAGCATCAAAATCAGCGAGCCTTCCTGCACGTGCCAAAACGCGAAGACATAAACTCCATCCTTATTCTGGGCGCCGGCCCGATCATTATTGGTCAGGCTTGCGAGTTCGATTATTCCGGAACCCAGGCATGCAAAGCGTTACGCGAGGAAGGCTACCGTATCGTTCTGGTCAATTCGAACCCAGCGACGATCATGACCGATCCGGAAGTCGCTGATGCGACCTACATCGAACCAATCCGCTGGCAAACCGTAGAAAAAATCATAGCGCAAGAACGTCCGGACGCAGTTTTGCCGACTATGGGCGGCCAGACAGCACTCAACTGTGCGCTCGATCTGTCGCGTCACGGAGTCCTCGCGCGATATGGCGTCGAACTAATTGGCGCCAGCGAAGAAGCGATTGATAAAGCCGAAGATCGATCCAAATTTCGCGCTGCCATGCAAAAGATTGGATTACGCACGCCAGAGTCATTCATCGCGCACTCGATGGCCGAAGCCGAAGACGCACAACGGAAAATTGGCTTTCCCATCATTATTCGCCCCTCGTTTACGATGGGCGGTAGCGGTGGTGGGGTGGCCTTCAATCGCGGCGAGTTCAGTGATATCTGTGAGCGCGGGCTCGATGCTTCGCCGACAACGGAGATCCTGCTCGAACGCTCGGTCCTAGGTTGGAAAGAGTTTGAAATGGAGGTCGTGCGCGATCACAACGATAATTGCATCATCATCTGTTCGATCGAAAACCTCGATCCGATGGGTGTCCATACCGGGGATTCCATTACCGTAGCTCCCGCCCAGACGCTGACCGATAAGGAATATCAGATCATGCGTGATGCATCGATCGCGGTGCTGCGCGAGATCGGCGTCGATACGGGCGGGTCAAACGTTCAGTTCGCCGTCAATCCGGAAGACGGAGGCCTTGTAATAATCGAAATGAACCCACGGGTTTCTCGTTCTTCGGCTTTGGCGTCGAAGGCAACGGGATTTCCGATCGCCAAAGTGGCCGCGAAGCTCGCGGTGGGTTTTACGCTCGATGAACTTGAAAACGAAATCACCGGCGGTGCGACACCGGCGTCGTTTGAGCCGACTATCGACTACGTAGTGACAAAAGTTCCGCGGTTCACCTTCGAAAAGTTCCCGCAGGCCGGTGATCGACTGACCACTCAAATGAAGTCGGTCGGCGAGGTAATGGCGATTGGCCGTACTTTCCAGGAATCGTTCCAAAAGGCGCTGCGCGGGCTGGAGACCGGTCGGAACGGGCTTGACGAGGTTGAAGTCGTTGACGAGTCGACGCTGAATCGGGAATTGAACGTTGCCGGTGCCGAGCGGATCTGGTTCGTCGCTGAAGCTATGCGGCGCGGTATGGCATTAACCGAAGTCCAATCGCGCACGAACATCGACCCCTGGTTCTTGTCGCAAATCGCGGAACTGCTGGCATGCGAAGACCAACTGCGGCGCGACACGTTCGTCTGTTTGACGTCGGACAAGCTACGAGATCTGAAGCGTAGGGGTTTTTCGGATGCTCGAATTGCAGTAATCGTCGGCCGAGAAGAACGCGAAGTTCGCGCGTTGAGGCACGAGTTCGGTATCAGGCCCGTGTTCAAACGCGTGGACTCGTGCGCCGCGGAATTCGACTCCGCGACGGCATACATGTACTCCACTTATGAAGACGAATGCGAGGCCAATCCGAGTTCGCGCAAGAAGGTCGTCGTTCTCGGCGGCGGTCCGAACCGTATCGGCCAGGGCATCGAATTTGACTATTGCTGCGTCCATGCCGCGATGGCGATGCGCGAGGCCGGCTTCGAGTCGATCATGGTCAACTGTAACCCGGAGACGGTTTCGACCGATTACGATACTTCCGATCGACTCTACTTCGAGCCGCTGACCCTCGAAGATGTACTCGAGATCGTTGCGTTGGAGCAGCCTATCGGCGTCATCGTCCAGTTCGGTGGCCAGACTCCCTTGAAGCTCGCGCGCGACTTGGAGCGCGAGGGTGTTCCTATTATCGGAACGTCACCGGATTCGATTGATCTCGCCGAGGATCGAGAGCGATTCCAGCAGTTTCTGCGCGAGATCGGATTACGGCAACCGCCGAACCGGACCGTTCGATCAGCCGAAGAAGCCCGTGAGGCGGCCTCCGAGATCGGTTATCCGCTCGTCGTTCGGCCGTCTTATGTGCTCGGCGGCCGTGCAATGGAAATCGTCTACAGCGAAGCGGCGCTCGATACGTACATGCGGGAGGCGGTCGCGGTGTCCAACGATTCTCCCGTGTTGCTGGACCGCTTTCTCGAGCGAGCGATCGAGGTCGATGTAGATGCGGTCTGCGATGGCGACGAAGTCGTGATCGGCGGAATCATGGAGCATATCGAGCAAGCGGGAGTACATTCGGGGGATTCCGCTTGCGCTTTGCCGCCCCATACGTTATCGGACGACATTCAAGATCGACTGCGCGCTCAAGTAAGCGAGATGGCGCGTGGCTTGAATGTCATTGGCTTAATGAACACCCAGTTTGCTATTCAAGCAGACGACATCTTCGTGATCGAAGTAAACCCACGAGCGTCGCGGACAATCCCGTTCGTCTCTAAAGCGATCGGAGTCCCGCTCGCAAAGATCGCGGCGCGCTGCATGGTCGGACACAAAATGCGCGAGCTTGGGCTGCGAAAAGAGCGGGTTCCGAGCTACTATTCTGTAAAGGAAGCAGTCTTTCCGTTCGTAAAGTTTCCCGGGGTCGACCCGCTGTTAGGTCCTGAAATGAAATCGACGGGCGAGGTTATGGGTGTCGGCGTTTCATTCGGCGAGGGATTCGGCAAGTCGCAGCAGGCGGCCGGAATGACCTTGCCGGATTCCGGCGTCGCGTTCATCAGCGTTCGCGATCAGGACAAGGCGGCGACGGCGGCGTTGGCGACGGATCTCGTTGCCAGCGGTTTTCGCCTGGTCGCGACACGCGGGACGGCGGTGGCGATAGCGGACGCCGGCGTCGAATGCGGGCGGGTCAACAAAGTCCAGGAAGGTCAGCCGCACATTGTCGACATGATCAAGAATGATGAAATTGATTTGATCGTCAACACGACAGAGGGCGAGCAGGCGATCGCAGATTCGTTCGAAATACGGCGCAGCGCGCTGCAGCATCGAGTCGCCTATACGACGACCATAGCAGGCGCTACCGCAGCGGTTATGGCGATCTCGCATCCCGGCGAAGAATCCGTGCGACGGCTGCAGGACCTGCATAAGGAGTTCGCGGATGAGTAAGACACCAATGACCCTAACGGGCGCCGAACGATTGCGCGAGGAGCTACAGAAGCTGAAGACCGTAGACAGGCCGCGCATTACGGCCGCGATTGCTGAAGCCCGCGCTCACGGCGATCTCAAGGAGAATGCCGAATACCACGCGGCGCGCGAGCAGCAGAGTTTTGCCGAAGGGCGCGTCTCAGAAATCGAGGCGAAGTTGTCCAACGCCGAAATAATCGACGTAACGAAGGTCGATGCCGACGGTAAAGTCGTTTTCGGCGCTACGGTGGAACTCCTCAATCTTGCCACCGAGGAACAGGTGGGCTACAAAATCGTCGGCGAGGATGAAGCCGATATCAAGGCGGGTATGGTCTCCGTTGGTTCTCCGGTCGCGCGCGCATTAATCGGTAAACGGACCGGTGATGAAGCCCACGTGCAGGCGCCGGGCGGGGCTATCGAATATGAAATCCTCGATGTCCGTTACGTCTAGCCCGCACTATAGATGACGATTCGACGTTCGAGCACCCGGCAATGGGTCCGAAAGCAGGCGTCCGACCCCTACGTCAAGCAGCGCGACGCCGCGGGCTTCCGATCCCGGTCGGCATTTAAACTTAAAGAAATCCTAAAGCGGGACCGACTGATAACTAAAGGTTGCTCCGTACTCGATTTGGGCGCGAGTCCGGGCGGCTGGACGCAGGTCGCTCTGGAGGCGGTTGGACCACGTGGGATGGTGGTCGGCGTCGATTTGTTGCCGATGGATCCTGTCGCCGGGGCGCATTTCATCGAGGGCGACTGCCGAGAAACCGACATGTTTCGCAAAATAAGGTCACGATTCGGCGAACGCGGTGTCGACCTTGTAATATCTGATATAGCCCCCAACATTACAGGGATACGCGATGTCGATGAGGCGAATGTTCTGGAAATTGCGGGAGTCGTACGGGAACTATCGACGCAATTGCTGGTTCCGCAGGGGTCGATGCTGATCAAGCTGTTTCAATTCCCCGGAACTGACAGCTATATCGCTGACCTAAAGGATCGGTTTTCTTCGATCGTCAGACGAAAACCGGAGTCTTCGCGCCGGACATCACGAGAATTCTATGTCGTGGCAAAAGGTTTTGGTATATAGTTTTTTGATTGTATGGGCTTTTTTGATAACGGGATGATGCGGAGCAAGTGAACGATATGGCTCGAAATATGGTCTTGTGGGTGGTAATCGCGCTCGTGTTGATGCTCGTGTTCCAGAACTTCACCCCCAAACACGGCGCCTCGCAGGAACTGGAATACTCCGATTTCGTCAAGGAAGTAAAGTCCGGCCGGGTAGCGAAAGTCGTCCTCGATGGGCCTACGATTGAATTGGAAACTCACGACGGATCACGACTGTATTCCTACAGCCCGGAATCGGACAACGGCCCGCTGATCGGGCTCTTACTCGACAACAATGTGCGCATCGAGGCGCAACCCCCTGATCGGCAGGGGATCCTCATGCAGATCTTTATTTCCTGGTTCCCCTTCCTACTCTTGATCGCCGTGTGGATCTATTTGATGCGGCAGATGCAAGGCGGTGGTAACGGCCGCGGCGCGTTGTCATTTGGTAAGAGTCGTGCGCGTATGCTGGGAGAAGACCGGGTCCGGGTGACCTTTAACGATGTCGCAGGGGTGGACGAGGCTAAAGAGGAGGTCAAGGAACTCGTCGATTTCCTCCGCGATCCCGGAAAATTTCAGAAGCTTGGCGGCAAGATCCCCCGGGGCGTGTTGATGGTCGGTTCTCCCGGTACCGGTAAGACTTTACTCGCCAAAGCCATCGCCGGCGAAGCGAAGGTCCCGTTTTTCACCATCTCCGGTTCGGACTTCGTCGAAATGTTCGTCGGCGTCGGTGCTTCGCGGGTCAGGGATATGTTCGAACAAGCGAAAAAGCATGCTCCGTGTATCATTTTTATCGACGAAATCGACGCCGTCGGGCGACATCGCGGTGCCGGACTTGGCGGCGGTCACGACGAACGGGAACAGACCCTGAATCAGTTGCTCGTCGAGATGGATGGCTTTGACGGTAACGAAGGCGTGATAGTCATTGCGGCGACGAATCGTCCCGACGTACTGGACCCCGCATTGCTGAGGCCGGGCCGTTTCGACCGCCAAGTCGTCGTCCCGTTGCCGGACATCCGCGGTCGCGAGCAGATCTTGAAGGTCCACATGCGCAAGGTTCCGATCGATGACGACGTCAAACCCAGCCTTTTGGCGCGAGGGACCCCCGGATTTTCGGGCGCGGACCTGGCCAATCTGGTCAACGAAGCGGCGCTGTTCGCGGCGCGCGGCGATAAGCGCTTGGTTGACATGGAAGAGTTCGAAAAAGCGAAAGACAAGATCATGATGGGGACCGAGCGTCGCTCCATGGTCATGAGCGAGGCCGAGAAGAAGCTTACCGCCTACCACGAGGCCGGACACGCGGTCGTCGGGCGCAAAGTACCCTCGCACGATCCCGTCTACAAAGTTTCCATTATCCCTCGTGGGCGCGCCCTTGGGGTTACCATGTTTCTCCCTGAGGAAGACCGGCTGAGCTACAGCCGTGAACGCCTGGAAAGCCAGATCTGCAGCCTGTTCGGCGGGCGTATAGCGGAAGCGCTCGTGTTTGGGGACGACTCGGTGACCACCGGTGCCTCAAACGACATCGAGCGGGTAACCGAGATTGCGCGCAACATGGTCACGAAATGGGGCTTATCGGAGAAGTTGGGTCCGATGACCTACAGCGATGACGAAGGGGAGGTTTTTCTCGGTCGTTCCGTGACCCAACACAAATCCGTATCGGACGAAACTGCCCATGCCATCGACGAAGAAGTGCGTATCATCGTTGATCGTAATTATCAACGGGCCATGAAGATACTTCAGGAGCACTTCGAGAAACTTCACGCGATGGCCGCGGCGCTGATCAAGTTTGAAACCATAGACAGCGATCAGATCGATGACATCATGGCGGGCAAAGAACCACGCGCTCCGGCTGACTGGATCGATGACGATGGCGACGGCGGCACCCCGGTTCCGGCTGCCGACGATACCGATGAGCCGAAGACCGACGGGAAGATCGGCGGCCCGGCGAGTTCGCATTGACGCACAGGAAAAGGAAAGGAACTCAGCACAAAAAGAGCGATATTTCGTGAACTTCTGTTACCGGACGACGCAAGTCTCGGTTCGGTCCGGTCATCAGTCATAACCTGGAAGCTCGACTAAATACTGGATTGTTAAGGGCGGGTTATGTCACAGACGAAACGGAAGCATTTTGGTACCGACGGGATCCGGGGAACCGTAGGTCAAGCACCGATAACGCCTGACTTCGTGATGAAGCTGGGTTGGGCCGCCGGTCGTGTGTTTACGCGCGACAGTTCGACGAGACGCAATGTTCTCATTGGAAAAGACACGCGCGTTTCCGGCTATATGTTCGAGTCTGCGTTGGAGGCCGGTCTTGCCGCCGCGGGCGTCGACAGTCACCTACTCGGCCCGATGCCGACTCCGGGGATCGCATATCTGACTCGCACTTTCAGCGCAAATGCCGGAATCGTCATCAGCGCCTCGCATAACGGTTTCGAAGACAACGGGATCAAGTTTTTCTGCGGAAACGGATCGAAGTTGCCGGACGAGATGGAACTCGAAATCGAGAAGGAACTGGATAGGCCGATGGAGTCGGTGACATCGCGCGAACTCGGTAAAGCCCACCGAGTGACGGACGCCGCCGGACGTTACATAGAATTCTGTAAGAGTACCTTTTCCAACGAATTGAGTTTGCGCGGACTGAAGATCGTCGTCGACTGCGCACACGGGGCGACCTATCACATTGCGCCGGCAGTGATGTCAGAACTCGGGGCTACTGTTATTGCGCTGGGCAATAAACCCGACGGATTCAACATCAACGAGGGTTTCGGAGCGACATCGCCGGAGGCTCTGCAGCAAGCCGTGTTGGCCGAGAAAGCGGATGTCGGTATCGCACTCGACGGCGACGGTGATCGCCTGATTATGGTCGATCACACGGGCGCGGTGGTCGATGGCGACGAGATCACCTTCATCGTAGCCCGTCAACGCGCCCAGCGCGGACTGCTGCGGGGTGCTGTAGTTGGTACGCAGATGAGTAATCTGGGATTCGAGCGCGCGGTACAAACACTTGGCTTGGACTTCGTACGCGCCAAAGTGGGCGATCGCTATATTCTGGAGATGCTGCAAGCAAACGATTGGGTACTCGGCGGAGAGACCTCGGGGCACATTATTTGTCTCGACCTGACGACCACCGGCGACGGTATCATCTCGGCGCTGCAGGTACTCGAGGCAATGGTTCGCTGTGGGCACGGTTTGAACGCGCTCAAGGCCGGTATGAGCAAGTTCCCGCAACGATTGATCAATGTACGCCTGGCCGAGCGCCAGGACGTAGCCAGTATCGCCGAGATCCGCGAGGCCGTCACCGCGGCGGAACAGCGTCTCGGAGATACCGGTCGCGTTTTATTACGTCCTTCTGGTACCGAGCCGTTGATACGCGTAATGGTCGAAGGTCAAGATGCGACGCTGGTCGACGATTTAGCCCAGCGTCTGGCCGACGTAGTTCGCCAGGCGGTCAACACCGGCGGCGAAGAAGAGGGCGCCGGTAAAGCCGCCTAGACATCACGCAGCAATTCGTTGATCCCGACCTTGGCCAAGGTTTTAGCGTCGACCCGCTTTACGATAACCGCACAATAGAGGCTGTGACTGCCATCGGCGGCGGGTAGATTGCCGGATACTACGACCGAACCCGGGGGCACGTAGCCGTTGCTGATAGCACCAGTTTCGCGGTCGTAGATTTTCGTGCTCTGGCCGATGAATACGCCCATCGAAATCACTGAGCCCTCGCCGACGATAACGCCCTCGACGACTTCTGAGCGGGCGCCGATGAAACAGTTGTCTTCGATGATGGTCGGGTTGGCCTGCAATGGTTCGAGTACGCCGCCGATCCCGACGCCACCGGATAGGTGAACGTTTTTCCCGATTTGGGCGCATGAGCCGACCGTAGCCCAGGTATCGACCATTGTCCCCGAATCGACGTAGGCTCCGATGTTGACATAGCTCGGCATTAGAACGACGCCGGAGGCGATGTAACAACCGCGGCGAACGGTCGCCGGCGGAACGACCCGCGCGCCAATAGCACGGAACTCACTGTCACCGCTTGTGGCAAATTTACTCGGAACTTTGTCGTAATAATTAGTGTATCCACCATCCATGCGTTCGTTGTCGTTGAGACGGAACGAAAGCAAGACAGCCTTTTTCGCCCACTCGTTGACGACCCAGTCCTGATTTCTCTTTTCAGCGACGCGGAGTTCGCCGGCGTCGAGTCGGCGCAAGCATTCCTCGACAGCAGCTTTGACGGCTTGATCGGCCGTCTCCGGTGAGATTTCGGCCCGCTTTTCAAACGCGTCGTTAATGGTTTGTTCGAGATTTTCCATTCTTGTTCCTCGTTATCGATGCAGGATCTGCGGCGACCCTCAAGCGAGCTCGGCCGCGTGTTGTTCGAGCAAGGCGGCGATGCGTCTCGCACCTTCGACGCACGCGCCAATTTCGTCCGCAAGGACAATCCTGATCCGATTTTGGCCGGGATTCCCTGTCTGGTCTTGGCGCGCCAGGAAGCGACCCGGCAACGTAGTGACGTTTTGTTCTTCGATCAATCGGCGGCAGCATTCGACATCGTCCATCGCGATCCGCGGCCACAGGTAGAATCCGGCTTCCGGTTCCGGAACTTCGGCGAAAGGTGTGAGCATGGGCAGGACCGCTTCGAATTTGTCGCGGTATTGCTTCCGATTCTCTTTTACGTGGGCTTCGTCCATCCATGCCGCGGCGCTCGCGGCCTGCACGTATAGCGGCATGGCGCATCCGTAGTAGGTTCGATAACGCAGATAAGCGCTGAGGAGCGAGGCGTCCCCGGCCGCGAAACCGGAGCGCAGGCCGGGCGCGTTCGAGCGTTTGGACAGGCTGTGCATTACGATACAGCGGTGAAAATCGGTGCGGCCCTGCTCCCACGCAACCTGCAGCAGCCCGACGGGCGGGTTATGTTCATCGAGATAGAGTTCACAATAGCATTCGTCGGAGACGATAATAAAATCGTAACGATCGGCGAGTTCGAGTAGCGTGGCCAGCTGCTGCGCGGGCATTACTTTCCCCGACGGGTTTCCGGGCGTGCAGATAAAAAGAATTTGGCAGTCTCGCCAGGTTTTCGACGGCACCAACTCAAGAGCCGGTAAGAATCCGTTCTGGGCCGGGCACGGGACATAGTACGGTTGCGCGCCCGCCAGCAAAGCCGCGCCCTCGTAAATCTGGTAGAACGGATTCGGCATAGCGACCGTCGGCGTCGGCGTGCGAGGATCTACAACACATTGGGCGATTGAAAACAGTGCCTCGCGCGTGCCGTTCACCGGCAGAACGTGCCGCTCGGGATCGATTGCCCCGGCGGGAATCTTGAAGCGATGGGTCAGCCATTGCGCGATTGCGCCGCGCAGAGCTTCGCTCCCGCGGGTAGGTGGATACTTGCCGGTAGTCGAAATCGACTGAGTCAGCGCCTCATGGATAAATTGCGGCGTCGGGTGCCGCGGTTCTCCAATGGACATATTGATAGGCTCGAGATGCGCCGCGGGTGCCGCGCTCGCCCGGATCTCTGCGAGCCGCTCGAACGGGTAGGCTTGAAGGTATTCTAGTCCGGGATTCATTACAGCTCGTCGCAGGGTCGCAGAGGCAAGTATAGAGAAAGCAAGCCGGCATTTCTCAATGCTACGCTCGACCGCCGTTCGTCGGTGTTGTCCAGCAACCGTTTAGGGTATCCTACGCGCCGTTTCAGACACCGTAAGCGTAGAATGCTCGCGGGTTCATTCGCTGGCGCCTCGCAGTTTGGCGCTGGCGACAATAGGACGCGTCGGGCGCGCATAGCGGCTTGATTTTCAATCACCGCGCCATGACCGGTGCCGCTTCGAAGGCGCCACCGAAAGGGTCGCGGGCGACCCACTCTTGTTGGCCGCCGGCGATATTTATTGAGTCTGGTCGAATCGCCTTCTTCGCACACTCGCCGCGCGAGGGATGCGGTCATCTAGCAAAGAGATCGAATTTCGGATGGGTTCCAACGCCATGACCCACAATATTCTATTCCTCGCCGGTGACGGCGTCGGTCCCGAGGTCATGGGCGCGGCGGAGACCGTTCTGGCCGCGTTGTGCACTCGTTTCGACCTGCGCGTGGAAATCGAGTATGCCCTTGTGGGCGGTACGGCAATCGACGACTGCGGAGAACCACTGCCCGCTGCCACGCTCGATTTAGCACGGAGTGCGGACGCGATCATGCTCGGCGCCGTGGGCGGGCCGAAATGGGAAAAGCTTGAAAGGGCTCTGCGCCCCGAGCGGGGCCTTTTGGCGCTGCGCTCAGAGCTCGATTTGTTCTGCAATCTTCGCCCGGCCGTGCTATTCGAACCGCTGGCGGCCGCGTCGACATTGCGGCCCGAAATCGTCTCAGGGCTCGATCTCATGATCGTTCGCGAACTGACCGGCGGGATCTATTTCGGCGAACCGCGCGGTATTGAAGAGGCCGCTGACGGTACCCGCTTCGGCCGCAACACGCTCGTATACGCGGAGCACGAAATCAGCCGGATCGCGCGACTCGGGTTCGAAATCGCGGCAAAACGCGCTGGTAGATTGTGCTCGGTCGATAAAGCAAATGTACTCGAAGCAACCGAATTGTGGCGGGAAGTTGTTAGCGGTTTGGCAGCGGACTATCCTGGCATCGAGTTGTCGCACATGTACGTCGATAACGCGGCAATGCAGCTCGTACGCGCGCCAAAGCAATTCGACGTCATCGTCACGACGAACATGTTCGGCGACATTCTGTCGGATCTGGCGTCCATGTTGACGGGCTCTATTGGCATGCTGCCGTCCGCCTCGTTGGACGCAAATGGTAAAGGGATGTTCGAACCGGTGCACGGCTCGGCGCCCGATATCGCGGGCCGGGATCTGGCTAACCCGCTGGCCACTATTCTGTCGTTAGGGATGATGCTGCGGTATTCGCTCAATGAACCGGAGCACGCGAATCGCGTCGATCGAGCCGTGGGTCGGACTCTGACTAGCGGCTACCGGACCGGCGATATTTTCAGCGACGGCATGCGGCAGGTCGGTACCGCTGAGATGGCCGCGAGAATTGTAGACGCCCTGGACGAGTGAGTTGTAAAAAGCCATGACGAAGAGATTCAATGTTGCCGTCGTTGGAGCTACCGGCGCCGTCGGCGAAACCATGCTTTCGATCCTGGCGGAGCGGGATTTCCCGGCCGCCGAGGTTCATGCAGTTGCTAGCCACCGTTCGGCGGGTAAGCGGGTGGCCTACGGTAAAAAGCAGCTCGTGGTCGAGGATCTCGAAACGTTCGATTTCGGCGGTATCGATATCGGCTTGTTTTCGCCCGGAGCGAGCGTGTCCGCAATTTATGCGCCGAAAGCGGCCGGCAGCGGCTGTGTAGTCATCGATAACACTTCCCAATTCCGGTACGCAGACGACATCCCGCTGGTAGTCCCCGAAGTCAACGCCGAAGCGGTAGCCGACTATCGAAATCACAACATCATTGCGAACCCGAATTGCTCGACCATTCAAATGCTGGTCGCGATCAAGCCGATCGATGACGCCGCGTCGATCGATCGGATCAATGTTGCTACCTATCAAGCGGTGTCGGGGACAGGCAAGGAAGCCGTGGAGGAGTTGGCCCGGCAGTCGGCCGATCTTCTGAACGGCCGTCCCACAGCGGACCGCGTCTATCCGAAGCAGATCGCGTTCAATTGCCTGCCGCACATCGACGTGTTCCAGGACAATGGCTACACCAAAGAAGAAATGAAAATGGTGTGGGAAACACGCAAGATACTGGGAAAGAAGGAGATTCTGGTGAATCCTACCTGTGTTCGTGTCCCCGTATTCTATGGCCATTCGGAGGCGGTGCATCTGGAGACGCGCTCGAAGATCAGCGCCGCCCAAGTGCGAGATTTGCTGCTCAAAACCCCTGGAATCAAGGTCTTGGACGAACACGCAGACGGTGGCTATCCGACGGCTGTCACCGAGGGCGCGGATACCGACCCCGTGTTCGTCGGCAGGATCCGCGACGACATATCGCATCCGCGCGGGATCAATCTGTGGGTCGTCGCGGACAACGTTCGCAAGGGTGCGGCACTCAATAGTGTACAGATCGCTGAGATTTTGGTAAAAAACTATTTGTAAGCTATAGTTAACTACCAATCATAAAGTTTATTCGAAGATTTTTTGGTGAGTTGCGGCGGCAGGAAAGGGTTGGCCTCGTACAGGTGATCCGGCCGCGCGTAAACCGATCAAAGAATCACTAAGGAAGCGACCATGCTACGGAACCTAGCCGCTGCTTTGGCTTTAATGTTGTTGTCCCAGACGGCACTCGGTCTCGGCTTGGGCACGCTCAAGCAGTCGTCTGCTTTAAACGAGCCTTTCGACGGACGCATAGAAATACTCGGTGCAGCGGCTCGCGATTTCGACACGATATCGGCCAAGCTGGCGGACAGTGAGCAATTTGAACGCGCCGGTGTCCACCGCGATGCAGTTCTTCTGCAGCTGAAATTCAAAATCGTCGAAAGTACCGGCACAACCGACTACATCCAAATAAGTTCGCACGAACCCATCCGCGAACCGTTCCTTAACTTTTTGCTTGAGCTCAATTGGGCTAACGGGCGTATGGTCCGCGAGTACACCGTACTGCTCGATCCGCCTTTGTACGACCCAGTACGACGGCCGGTTGCGGCTGCACCGGCGCCGGTTCAACCGACACCGTCGGTAACGCCCGACCCGGCGCCGGAACCTGCGGCGGAAACCGTGGTGGTTGAAACCGCTCCGATAGCGCCCGTCGCCGCACCCGAATCGGGCGCGAGTTATAGCGCGAGCGGTACGTTTGGACCGGTCGAGGTGAATGACACGCTGTGGTCTATCGCGAGCGCAAACTTGCCGGACGATTCTGTCAGCATCCAACAGATGATGTTGGCGCTGTTGCGCACCAATCCCGAGGCCTTCGGAAACGACAATATCAACATACTGAAGCGCGGCGCAATCCTGCGCATGCCGGAGAGATCCGAGGTCGATGCCTTATCACGCGTTGATGCGATAGAGGAAGTCAAGCGGCAGCATCAATTATGGAGCGGCTATCGCGATATCGCGACCGAGAGCGTGGCGGACCAACCTCTCGGTGCGGATACCGGCGCCGAGATGGAGTCGATGGCCGACGAAGACGTCGAGGCGCCTAGCGCGCCGGTCGACGCCGGAGACGAGGTAACGGCAGAGGAAGAGACCGACGATGCGCGACTAGAACTCGTAACCCCGAGTGTGGAAGACGAGCAGATGGGCGCGGGTGCGGCAGACGATGGCGATGCCACCCTCGCGCGCGAGGAACTCGACGCGCAAGTGCAGGAGAATGTCGAGCTGCAGGCTCGGATTTCGGAAGCGAACGAGATTATCGAATTGATGCAACGCCAAGTCGACATCAAGGACGATGAGCTGGCGGCATTGCAGGCACGGCTGGCGGAGCTTGGTATTGAGGTGCCCCCGGAAGTCGCCGCCGAACTTGAGACAAGGGATGCGGCCGAGGACTTAGCCGATGCCGAGGAGCTGACGGACGAAATGCCGGCCGACGACACCGGGATAGGCGATGTCGATATCACGATCGGTGAGGTAGCAGATGTCGAACCCATACCTCCGGACATAGCGGAAGTTCCAGACGCTGACCAAGAAGATGGAGTTCCGGCGGTGGACGAGGGCGGAGGAGTGGCTCCGGATGGAGGAGGGTCATTGCTCGGTAGTCTCGTTCCAGAACAAATAGCGAACATGGTCCCAGGTGGGGCCATGACCGTTCTGGGTGTCGCCGGCGCGGTAGTGTTGGCGATATTGGCGCTGTTATTCAAGCTGATTCGTAGCCGCCGCGATGCGGATGCGGACGACCTCGGGGCGATTGCGGCCGCGGCCAGCGAAGAGGACATGACGTCGCTGACGGAGGGGCTTGACGAGGACGATGAGCCGATAACGGAAACCCGTGACGAGGAAGCCGAGGCTGCGGAAGCCGGCGATGTCACCGAAGTCGCGCCGGAATCGCTGGAAACTACACCTGATTTCCAGCAGACCATGGAATCCACGGCCGCCGATCTGCAGCCCGAAGAAACGGAGGATGATCCGCTCGAAGAAGTCAATGTTTATCTGGCCTATGAGCGATTCGACCAGGCGGAAGAACTCGTTCGCAAAGTCATTGGCGAACATCCCGACGAGCACAAGTACAAGCTCCGGTTGCTGGAGGTTTTCTATTCGTCGAATAACCAGGCGGATTACGAAGATGCCGCGCGTACGCTCCACGACGCGGTTGGCGATAGTGATCCGCTTTGGGAAAGTGCGGTCGCGATGTGGACCGAAATGTCGCCTGGGCGGGCGCTGTTTGAGGAGGGCGCTGCCGAAGCCGCGCCGGCAGCCGCGGGGGACGAGGCCAAGGCGTTCGTCGATATCACGGCGGAAGAGGAAGATGACGCCGGCGCCTCTACCATGTCGATGGCGCCGGGTAGCGATACCGTTTTGGAGAGTACCCAGGTCAGCCTCGGCGGCGCGACGGACGACCTCGATGATTCAGGAAGTCTAGATTTCGATCTGGGTGACACCCAGGGCGATGCCGCGGAAGAAGGAATTCTCGATCTGACCGCGACGACGGATGAAACCGGCGATGACGAAGTCTTGGATCTGACCGCGACGACCGATGATGAGGGCATCCTCGATCTTACTGCAGGGATGGATGATACCGTCGGCGGAGAAGACGACATCCTCGATCTCACGGCCGGCATGGAAGAATCGCCGAGTGAGCCCAGCGACGTATTGGACGTCGGTGCCGAAGGTGAACTGACCGCTGGGGACAACATTCTCGACCTTACTGCACCCGATGACGATGGTTCTCACGATCTGCTCGATGTCACGAAGACCGGAGATCTGACGGGAGGAACTGACGACTTGTTGAACGTGACGTCGCCGGGTTTGCTCGATGATCAAGAACCGGCGGCAGACGAGGAGCCGGTTTTAGAAGCGGACGATGGCGGGGGTATCGATTTCGACATCAGTGACACCGTATCGCCCGCTTTCGATACCGATGAAGTGGAACTTGTTGAAGACGAAACGTTTGATTTGACCACCCCGACTGACGAGGCGGCCGATGAGGGCGAGGATATCCTGGATTTCGATATTGGGGATCTTGAAGATACCGCTGAGTCGCTGGATGCGGCGGACGAAACGCTCGATATAAGCAGCGGTTTGGACTTTGATTCCGACATCGACGAAACCGTCGGTGAAGACCTGGGACTCGACATTCTGGAGGAAGAAACGGGTGAAAGTGAGGAAGGCATCTCAACCGTCGAGATGGATGCTGTCGAAGATGACCAAGCAAACATCGAGACGGTACCGCTGGAATCAACTGCACCGTCAGAGGAGGAAGAAGTAGGTTTCGATTTGTCGCTGCAGAGTTCGGAACTCGACGAACTCAGTATCGGGGGCGACACGATCGCCGAGCCGGAAGCGGAAGCGGAAGCGGAAGCGCCGGCTGGTACTGAATCGGAAATCGAATTTGACCTGGCGCTGCAGGATACGACGGAGATGAGCGATCTGGCGATCGACGATACATTGGAACTACCGAAACCGGATGCGACGGCTGAGTCCTTGGAAGATTTGGCCAAGTCCATGGAGGAGAGTATGGCCGACCTCGATCTAGAGGACGACGATCTCCCTGAAACGGACGATGAGTTCGATCTCAGTCTGGCCGACACCAGCGGCGGATTGGATCTCGATTTCAGTGATACCGCTGCCGACGGTGCCGACAGTGATACGGGTGTGGATTTCGACCTCGAAGGGCTCGACCTCGAAGCCGATACCGTCGCAATGGATTTGAGCCCGGAAGAAGCGGATGGCTCGGCCGGTACCGAGCGCACCGTAGTGATGCCGGTTGACGACGATGCGGAGCAGCAGAGCGATACCGATGAGGTGGACACTAAGTTGAATCTCGCCAAGGCCTACATCGAACTCGGTGATAACGATGGAGCTCGCTCCATACTCGATGAAGTCGTGCGTGACGGGTCTGAAGATCAGCAGACGGAGGCTCAACGGTTGATCGAGCAACTCGGCTAAACGACACAAGATTTTCCGTGGTGCCGTTCTGGTTCCTAGATGAAGATCGCTTTCGGCGTCGAATACGACGGCTCGCGATTCTCCGGATGGCAGCGTCAGACGCGCGCGCGCAACGTCCAGGCTTGCGTCGAAGAAGCGCTCACGCACGTCGCTGATTCCCCGTTAAAGGTCTATTGTGCCGGTCGGACCGACGCTGGCGTCCACGCAAGTGGGCAGGTGATCCACATCGAGACGCTGGCACGGCGATCCGCGAGATCGTGGACGCTTGGCGCTAATGCGAATCTCCCCGCCGACGTCAGTATGCTGTGGGCGCAGAATGTTGACGAAGACTTCCACGCGCGTTTTTCGGCGACTGGTCGGACCTATCGATATGTGATCTGCAATCGCTCGCCGCGTCCCGGTCTGTGGTCGAAGAAGGTGAGTTTTGTACCTCGCCCGCTCGATGTCGATCGGATGTCGTGGGCTGCCGAGTGTCTTGTCGGCGAACACGATTTCAGTTCTTTTCGGGCCGCCGGTTGCCAGGCGCGGCACGCGATACGGGTAGTGCGCCGTGTCGATCTGCAGCGCGCGGGCGAGTTCATCATTGTCACTATCGAGGCTAACGCGTTTGTTCAGCACATGGTGCGCAATATCGTCGGAACTTTGTTACCCGTCGGCGAAGGCAGCCGCTCGCCAGACTGGGTTGAACAGGTACTCGGCGCCCGAGACCGTTCCGTCGCCGGCGTGACAGCGTCACCCGATGGTCTCTATTTGATCAAGGTGGCCTACCCGGACCGTTTCGGGATACCACGACCGCCGCAATCAACCGGCCCATGGTCCTTACCGGACCTTCCTGTCGATTAGCCTGCATTTCTCACCAGTCGGCGCGATGATCGCGCCGTCATTTGAGTTGCATGGAGATTTTCTGACCGAGTGGAATACTGGTTGTCTTGCCGAGGGAAGAAAATTTTCATGCGATTCAAGGGACAAGCGAGGGCGCGTCGATCTGGTGAGAAATGCGGGCTAGCCCGGTGTCGTTCTGTATGCGTGCGGTGCAGGAGATGAGACAATACGCCTCAGGGATTATTGGCCGAGCGATGCACCCACGGCACCGTCCCGGCGGTCCGAAGCCCGCTATGGCGGGCAACGTGCGGTCGTCGGTCCCAAATTCGGAACGGATCGATATTGTGGAGCACTGATTTGGCTTGTATCTCGCCCCGGTCGACGTAGAGGTTGCGCAGGCGCCGAGATTGAATTGATTTTCCGATCCAGAGAAATGTTGATTATCTTTTCGCCGGGCGAGAGTCGTACGGTGGTTCAAGCGAAGGACGAGCGCACATCGATCGGGTGAATAATGCAGGCTAGGACACGCGTGAAATTCTGCGGAATTACCCGGATTGAGGATGCGCGATTGGCGGTTGATCTGGGCGTCGATGCGTTGGGGTTTGTTTTCTACGAGAATAGCCCCCGCTATATTGCCCCCGAAGACGCGACGAACATCATTCGGCGTTTGCCGCCATTAGTTTCCAAAGTAGGATTGTTTGTGGACGCGAGTCACGACGAGATCGCGAGGGTACTTTCGCAGGTCCCAATCGATCTTGTGCAATTCCACGGTACGGAATCGGCAGCGGCCTGCGAGCTTGTCGGTCGGCCGTACGTGAAGGCGGTGAGAATGGCCGAAGGGGTGGATCTGGCCGCCGAAGCGGCCCGTTTTGCCTCGGCGACCGCATTGCTCCTCGATGCGTACGCGGACGGGGTCGCGGGGGGGACCGGTGCCGTTTTCGAGTGGGAGCGGGTGCCGAACGCATTCTCCAAACCGATTATTCTGGCGGGCGGGTTGAACGCGTCCAACGTCGCCAGCGCGATCGCAGCGGTTGAACCTTACGCGATCGACGTGAGTACGGGGATAGAAAGCGATAAAGGCGTCAAGGATCCGGCTAAAATGGCGGAATTCATGTTGGAGGTCACAGGAATTGAGCGCAACCTCAACCACTGACCAACCGGAGGCGCCCAAGTCGGTCGACCTTCCTGACCGTCGCGGGCATTTCGGTACCTACGGCGGCAAATTCGTTGCCGAAACCCTGATGGGGCCGCTGGCCGAGCTCGAAGCGGCCTATTCGATCGCTATCAGGGACCCTGAATTTCTCGCCGAGTTCGAGCACGATCTCGCCCACTACGTGGGGCGTCCTTCGCCGCTCTACCACGCGAGACGTCTTTCCCGCGAACTCGGCGGAGCGCAGATCTATCTCAAGCGAGAAGACTTGAATCACACCGGCGCTCACAAGGTAAACAATACAATCGGACAAGCGTTGCTCGCCCGGCGCATGGGTAAGCGCAGGGTCATCGCCGAGACCGGCGCGGGTCAGCACGGCGTTGCGACCGCTACGGTCGCAGCCCGGTTCGAAATGCGGTGCGTCGTGTATATGGGTGCCGAAGATATTCAGCGCCAATCGTCTAACGTATTCCGTATGAAACTCCTTGGCGCAGAAGTCGTGCCGGTCGAGTCGGGCTCCCGTACTCTAAAAGACGCATTGAACGAGGCGATGCGTGACTGGGTCTCCAACGTAGATGACACGTTTTACATCATCGGTACCGTCGCCGGTCCGCATCCTTACCCCGTCATGGTGCGCGATTTTCAATGTGTCATTGGCCGAGAAGCCCGGCGTCAATCTCTCGAACAGATTGGACGACTACCCGATGCACTCGTTGCGTGCGTCGGCGGCGGATCAAATGCCATCGGGCTATTTCACCCGTTTCTCGATGACGGCGAGGTCGAGATCATCGGTGTTGAAGCGGGTGGCGACGGCTTAGAAACGGGGCGTCACTCCGCCCCGTTGACCGCCGGGCGTCCCGGCGTCTTGCACGGCAACCGAACGTACCTAATGCAAGACGACGACGGACAGATCAAACCAACGCATTCGATTTCGGCGGGGCTGGATTATCCGGGCGTGGGTCCGGAGCACGCCTGGCTCAAGGATACCGGGCGTGCCCGATACGTGGTGGTAAACGATGACGCCGCTGTTACGGCGTTTCACCAGCTTACATCGATCGAAGGGATCATCCCCGCCCTCGAATCAAGTCACGCTCTGGCGTATGCCAACGAATTGGCGCCGAGGATGGCGCCGGACCAGGCGATTATCGTCAATCTGTCCGGGCGAGGAGACAAAGACATTCAAACGATCGCAGAGCGGTCGGGTATTTCGCTCTAAATATGCGTTCCAAAAGATGCTTCACGTTCGTGCTTATACGAGCGCTCGTCATACCGGCCCCGGATCGCTGATCATCGACTCCCGAATTGCTGACGCCTATGGATAATCGTATTGATCAACGTTTTCGAGAGCTCGCGACCGACGGCCGCTGTGCGCTGGTTACCTACGTCACTGCCGGCGATCCCGATCCGGCCGTAACGACCGATATCATGCATTCAATGGTCGATGCAGGTGCTGACGTCATCGAACTCGGCGTTCCGTTTTCCGATCCGATGGCTGATGGTCCCGTTATCCAACGCGCGAGTCAACGTGCGTTGGAAAAGGGAATGTCCTTGGCCGGCGTCCTCGAAATCGTCCGTCGATTCCGCGAAGAAAATGAGGTCGCTCCCCTCATATTGATGGGCTACCTTAACCCGATCGAAGCGATGGGCTACGAGCGATTCGCCGAGCAGGCGGACGCGGCGGGAGTCGACGGCGTGTTGATAGTGGACGTACCGCCGGAAGAGGCGCAAATTATCAACTCGCATTTGGTCGCACACGGCCTGGACCAGGTTTTTCTGATAGCGCCAAATTCGTCAACGTCACGAATCGCCTACGTGTGCGAGTTCGCCGCCGGATTTGTTTATTATGTCTCGGTCAAAGGCGTTACCGGCAGCAAGGCGGTCGACGCGGTTGAAGTAAATCGCCGAATAGAGGAATTTCGGCAGCAACTGTCGCTACCGATCGGCGTAGGCTTCGGGATCAAATCGCCCGAATCGGCGGCGGCATTGGCGGAGTCGGGAGACGCCGTCATCGTCGGCAGCGCGATCATCGAAATCATAGAGCGCCACGCGGACGACGCCGCGACGATGTGTGAAGAGGTCGGATCTTTTGTCGCGCAGCTACGCCGCGCGGTAGACGGCGCGCGGGCGCCGATGCAGTGAATAGTGACGGTGGCCCGGTGAGGTCGCAGGAGAGATTGAAGGTCGATGGAAATGAACTGGTTTAAGAAGCTCCTCCCTTCGCGGATCCGTATTGATAGCGCGAACAAGAAATCGATTCCGGAAGGGGTTTGGACGAGTTGTCCCGAATGTAAGGCGGTGTTGTATAGGGCCGAGTTGGAGCGCAACCTTGAGGTTTGCATGAAATGCGGTCATCACCTACGTATAGGCGCGCGACGTCGGATCGGCTACTTTCTCGATTCTGATTCCGCCGAATACATCGGGGGATCCCTGGCACCAACCGATTTCCTCAAGTTCAAGGATAGTAAACGCTACAAGGATCGGCTCACGACCGCACAGAAAAATACCGGCGAAACCGACGCCCTGGTGGTCGCGAGTGGGACGCTCGAAACCCTGCCGGTCGTCGTCGGCGCTTTCGAATTCGGTTTTATGGGGGGCTCCATGGGTTCGGTCGTTGGCGAGCGATTTGTCCGCGGGGTCTACCATTGCATCGAAGAGCACAAGCCGATGATCTGTTTTTGCGCGAGCGGCGGCGCGCGCATGCAGGAAGCGCTGGTATCGTTGATGCAAATGGCGAAGACGAGCGCGGCGTTGGCCGAGCTACGAGAAAGCCGGCTGCCTTATGTATCCGTACTCACAGACCCAACTACGGGCGGCGTGTCGGCGAGTATCGGCACCCTCGGGGACATCATCGTCGCCGAACCCAACGCGTTGATCGGCTTCGCGGGGCCGCGCGTAATCGAACAAACCGTGCGTCAAGTCCTGCCGGAAGGTTTCCAGCGGAGCGAGTTCCTGTTGGAGCACGGTGCCATCGACATGATTATCGATCGCAGAGAGATGCGCGCCCGCATCGCCTCGGCATTGAGAATCATGATGCACCGGGAGCCCGCAGACGAGCACCAAGAGATCGACGGCGGTGTCGAGCAACTCGCTGAGTTCACTGAGATCGAGGAAACGTCGAGCGATGTTTGAGCGGTGCTGCGGTACCGTCGCCGACCCGGCGCGTCGCGTCGGCGGGAGGGGTTGGCATTGACTCCTAAGAGTTCAGCGGCGGAAATGAACTCCGGATCCCTAGCGGACTGGTTGGCGTGGCAGGAATCCCTCCACGGGGCGGATATCGAGTTGGGACTCGATCGGTGCCGGCTTGTGGCGGAAAGGATGGAATTGAAGCCGGTGGCAAGAACCGTCGTCAGTGTCGCCGGGACAAACGGCAAGGGCTCTAGTGTCGCTATGCTCGATTCAATTTGGCGAAATGCTGGTTTTGCCGTCGCGACTTATACCTCGCCGCACCTCCTGGCCTACAACGAACGCATCTGCATTGACGGAATGCCGGTATCGGACGAAGCGATTTGTACTGCCTTTCAACAGATCGAATTTGTCCGCGGCTCTACACCGTTGACGTATTTCGAGTTTGGGACGCTCGCCGCGCTGTCCCTGTTCAGCGAAGCGGCGCTGGACGTCGCTATCCTCGAAGTCGGGCTCGGCGGCCGGCTGGACGCCGTCAACATCGTCGACGCCGACGCGGCGCTGATCGCGACAATCGGGATCGACCATATCGATTTTCTCGGAGACCAAAGGGAGTCGATCGCGCTGGAAAAAGCCGGGATCATGCGCGCCGGAAAACCCGCTGTCTGTTCGGATAACGATCTGCCGGCGAGCATCAAAGAATTCGCTCGCAAATTGCCGACCCGTTTAGAAGTGTTGGGCGACTCATATCGCTACGCAGACGGCGGCGATTCCTGGAGTTGGTGGAGCGGAGAAACGGTTAAAGCAGATTTGCCGAAGCCGAAATTAGTCGGTGACTATCAGGTTCGAAACGCGGCGGGCGTACTCAAAATCGTCCAATTATTGCAGGATCGGCTTCCCGTTTCGGATGGCGACATCGACCGAGGGCTACTCGAAACCGACCTTCCGGGCCGGTTTCAATGTATCCCCGGAAGCGTCGAAACAATTCTCGACGTGGCGCATAATGCCCAAGCCGTCGATGCGTTCGTGCGTACTCTGTCGCAACTTCGACCCGCCCGGCGGACGCACGTTGTCCTCGGGATGTTGCAGGCAAAGGATCACGATGGCGTGATAGCGCTGCTCGATCCGGTGGCGGATAGTTGGCATTTGGCGACGGTCTCAGCACGCCGGGGTGCTAGCAGTGGAGCCCTGTATGATTCGCTGAAACGTGTGGTTACCGACCCCGTCGCCGTCAATCAATATGATTCGGTCGGTAGCGCTTATCGAGGAGCTGCGTCGATAGCCCAACCCGGTGATCGCGTCGTCGCGCTCGGCTCGTTTCGGGTTGTCTCCGAAGTGATGGAGAACCAGTTATGATTAGGGAACCTCTGATCAATTCGTGGAACGTCGCCTTGCGCCCAAAACCGTCCCGGTCTGCGTTGCGGCGTTTGCCAATAGTCCCAGCTATTGCTTACGCGCCGCGCCTTGATCTGAACAATTTTGGACGGCAACTCGACTGTCCCAGAATTAGTCAGAGATTCCCTAGGTCGTCGGTGTTGCCTGAGAGCTTCTTTCGAACCTGGATGAGTTAGTGGTGGATCCGCAGTTAAAGCAACGAGTAGTCGGAGCGGCCGTGTTGGTTGCAGTTGGTGTTGTATTCATTCCCATTTTTCTCGATGAGACGGGCGTCGACCAGGAACGTGATATCCCGTTCGGTATCGGGGCAGCTCCGCCCCGTGATTTCAACTCAAGAGTCGTACCCCTTGATGATGATGCGATGGAGCGGCTTGAACGAGCAATGGATTTGCCACCGGAGGACTTAGCCGAATCCCAAGATTGGTCGAAGGACACAGCAACACCGACCGAGTCGACTCCTGAAGCGGACACAGTATCGCCGGCGGCTACGGTTGGGGTAACCCGCACCGGGGTGACCGCCTGGGTCGTTCAACTCGGCAGCTTCAGTAACGAAGAGAATGCGGTTGCATTAGCTACGAAGATCAAAAAGGGCGGTTACACGGCCTTCATCGAACCTTTGCAAGATGCTGGAAAAGTTGTCTATCGGGTCCGTGTCGGACCCGAGCTAACTAAGGTAACGGCGGATCAGATTCGCGACAAGCTGGCACAGGATATCGAAGTCAAAGGGATCGTGATGCGGTATCCCTAACTCCGGCTCTTTGCTAAACTCAGTCATCTCCGCGAAGCCATAGAACCTATGAACTGGGCCGATATTGCGATCTTGATTATTATCGGTGTTTCGGCGCTGATTAGCCTGTTCAGGGGTTTTGTTCGCGAGGTTCTTTCCCTGCTGGCGTGGGTGGTAGCGTTTTGGATCGCCTTTACGTTCACCAACCAGGCTTCCAACCTGCTGATCGAATATGTATCCATACCGACCGCGCGCTATGTGTTGGCCTTTATTGCGCTACTATTCGCTTCGCTCTTCGTGACCGGGATCATCAATTACTTCATCGGCAAGTTGATTGACAAAACCGGGCTGAGCGGGACCGATCGGATGTTAGGTGTCGTTTTCGGAATACTTCGCGGAGCGGCGCTCGTTGGTGTTCTGGCGTTTTTGGCTGGACTTACGGCCGTGCCGCGCGACCCGTGGTGGCGCGAGTCGGTTTTGATACACCACTTCCAGGAGTTAGCCATGTTGGCGATCAGTTTTCTGCCGCCGGAAGTCATGAAGCATTTTAGTTATTCTTGACGCCGCGCGATGCGTCTCGAGATTGTTTACGTCCGTTTGCGTGAACAATCCCGAGGTCGGTTCTAGACGAATAGAGACAGGATAAACGATATGTGCGGAATCGTTGGGATCGTTTCCAAAACGGCGGCTAATCAGGCCCTCTACGATGGGCTGACGGTGCTACAACACAGAGGACAGGATGCCGCCGGAATCGCGACCTACGAAGATGGACGCCTGTTCTTGCGGAAATCTGCAGGATTGGTCCGAGATGTCTTCCACACCCGGCACATGCTTAATTTGAGGGGACGCATGGGGATCGGGCACGTCCGCTATCCGACGGCAGGCGAATCGTCGAACGCCGAAGCACAGCCGTTCTATGTGAATTCGCCGTATGGCATCACGCTCGCCCATAACGGCAACCTTACAAACTCCGATCAACTGAAGCGGGAGCTATTTGAGGACGACCTCAGACACATAAACACCGAATCCGACTCCGAAGTACTCCTCAACGTTTTTGCTCACGAACTGCAAGGCCCGCGCAAGTTTCGCATCGACGCCAACGATATTTTTCGTGCCGTCGAGCGTGTCCATGAACGCTGCCGCGGCGGTTACGCCGCGATCGCCATGATCACCGGCGTCGGTATCATCGGTTTTCGCGACCCGCATGGGATCCGGCCTATCGTGTTCGGGAAGCGCGAGACCGACCTGGGAACCGAGTATATTATCGCTTCGGAAAGTGTCGCTATCGATGTCTTGGGTTTCGAATTGATTAGGGACATCGCCCCCGGCGAAGTTGTTTTCATTAGCAAAGAAGGCGACCTGCAAACAAAGCGCTGCGTCCCGGAAGCGGAAATCGCTCCCTGCATTTTCGAACACGTCTATCTCGCGCGGCCAGATTCGATCATCGACGGGATATCCGTACACAAGGCCCGGATGCGAATGGGCGAAGCGCTCGCCCGCAAGATACAACGTGTTTGGGGGCAGCACGATATCGACGTCGTTATTCCGATCCCGGACACATCGCGAACTGCCGCGCTCGAATTGGCACACGAACTCGGCATCAAGTATCGAGAAGGTTTTATCAAGAACCGTTACATTCCCCGCACGTTCATTATGCCCGGGCAGTCGATGCGGCGTAAATCCGTTCGCCAGAAACTCAACGCCATTGGCCTCGAATTCGAAGGCAAGAACGTATTGCTGGTCGACGATTCGATCGTGCGAGGCACGACGTCGAGCCAGATCGTCCAAATGGCGAGAGAAGCCGGGGCCAATCGCGTCTATTTTGCCTCCGCCGCCCCCCCCGTTGCCTACCCCAATGTCTATGGCATCGATATGCCGACGAGCGAGGAATTAATCGCCTGCAATCGCTCGGTCGAGCAGATAGGACATCAAATTGGTGCCGACAAATTGATCTACCAGGATTTGCCGGATCTCGTGGAGGCCGCACGCAGAGGCAACAAAAATATCAGGCGGTTCGATTTGTCGTGTTTCGACGGCGAGTACGTAACCGGTGACATTAGCGAGTCCTATCTTAACCGCGTCGAAGCGGAGCGATCCGACGAAGCGAAGGCCAAGCGGGCGGCGACCGTGAATTCGCTGAGCGATTTGAATAATAGTTCGGAGGAGATGCCTGCAGACGTTTGAGCCAACGTCGGTAGGGCCGCGAGGCGCGATGCCGCGGCCCGCCACTGATTGACTTCAAACTACGTTCGTAATATTGTTTCGTGCAATAAGCGCCGATTTGAATATCAGCTTGCGGGCGCTATAAAAGAACAGCTAAAGCGAAATATCTGCTTTAGACTTCTTTTCCGGGGACCTCGCGTCCAGCCCCGCATCCAACTCGGCAATATGATCCCGCGACTGTCGTCGCGACGCTAATGCTGCGTTCGCGCGGCACTCTGCCCGGACCGATAGGCCTTGTGAGGAATGACGGATGAATGCTAATCAAGAATTCGAAGATGCGCTTTCGACGATCGCCTGCCGTGTCGGTACCTCTCGAACTCCCGAACTTGAAAACAGCGATCCGATTTTCGCAACATCGAGCTTTAGCTTCGAAAATGCAGCTCAAGCGGCCGCCCGGTTTTCCGGCGATGAACCCGGGAATATTTATTCGCGTTTCACGAATCCGACCGTACGGACATTCGAGAGGCGCCTTGCGGCGCTGGAAGGCGGTGAATCCGCGATAGCCACCGCGTCCGGTATGAGCGCAATCATGAGTTTGTGCCTCGGTGTGCTCTCGGCCGGCGACCATGTGGTGTCTTCTTATAGCGTTTTCGGGAGCACGATCAACCTGTTCAAGAATATACTTTCGAGATTCGGAATTGAGTTCACGTTCGTGGACCTGGTCGATCACCAAGCCTGGGAAGCGGCGGTCCGTGCGAACACCAAATTGCTGTTTCTCGAAACGCCGTCGAATCCTTTAACCGAGATTGCCGACATCGGCGCGCTCGCGACGCTCGCGCATGCGGCCGGCGCCATGCTCGTTGTCGACAATTGCTTTTGCACTCCCATTCTTCAACGGCCCTTATCGCTCGGTGCCGATATTGTCGTTCACTCGGCGACAAAGTATCTCGACGGCCAGGGCCGCTGTGTCGGCGGCGCCGTGGTCGCACCGCGCAATATCGTTGAAGAAAAGCTGATCCCCGTTATGCGTTCCGGCGGACCGTGTATGAGCCCATTCAATGCATGGGTATTCTTGAAGGGACTCGAGACGCTGTCTATCCGCATGCAGCATCACAGCCGCGGGGCGGGCATTGTCGCGGCATGGCTAGCGGAACAGCATTGGGTGAGCGAGGTATTTTATCCCGGCTTGCCGAACCATCCTCAGCATGACCTCGCTACGCGGCAGCAAAGTCAGTACGGCGGCATCGTCTCCTTCGAGATAGCCGGCGACAGAGAAACCGCGTGGCGTTTCATAGACG
The DNA here is from genome assembly GCA_964523765.1 of uncultured Enterobacteriaceae bacterium. GTDB lineage: Bacteria > Pseudomonadota > Gammaproteobacteria > UBA11873. Next base: position 8,646 of record CAZFZX010000011.1, on the reverse strand, counting down.
CGCTCCGATTGTTTTCCATAACCGCGAACCTGGGCGACACTCGTAGCATCGTTACCCACCCCGCGACGACCACGCACGGCAGGGTGAGCGCGGAGGATCGCGCGCGCTGCGGTGTCGGTGAGCGTCTGATACGTTTGTCTATCGGTCTCGAAGAACCAGACGATCTGATCGCAGATCTGGCTCGCGCGGCAAACGCGTGAACGGCAAAGACAGTTCTCGAAAGGGTTCGACACCGCATGCTATCTCTACTTCCGCCCTCGAACCGGGGCGCGTGAGCTCTTTCCCGCCCTTGTTCGGTACGCCGACGCCGGTCGGACCTGAAGAGGGGCCGGTCGCGATGGAGGCTGCCGGCTATGCGCTGCGCACCACGGAGCTGCTCGCGGATCTTCTATTACAGATTGTCCGCGAGCGCGAGCCCGCACTCGAACCCGTTCTGTCGTCTGGATCCAAGCTCGCGGCTGCGGACGAAGCGCTCCTTACGAGTGCGATGCAAGCACTTGGGATCTGGTATCAGCTGTTGAATATTGCCGAAGAGATCGCGGGTCAGCGGCGCCGCCGCCTGATGGAGGTCGAGCACGGCACCGCGGCGGTTCCCGGTACGTTCGCCAAACTATTTGCCGAAGCCCACGCCGCAGAGATCGAACCCGCGCAGATCCAGGTAATGTTGAACAAAGCGTTCGTCGCGCCCGTAATCACCGCCCATCCAACAGAGGCAAAACGGGTTACCGTACTCGAGATCCATCGCCGCATATACGTCGTGTTGTTCAAACTCGAATCAGACATCTGGACGGCACGCGAGAGGGCAAACCTCGTTCGGTGCCTGCGCACGGAGATAGAGCTTTTATGGTTGACCGGTGAGCTGCGTCTGGAACGACCTACCGTCGGCCACGAAGTAGCGTGGGGTCTATATTTCTTCAACGAGTCGCTGTACGAGCAGCTACCGGCGCTGATGCGGAAATTGAGAAACGCATTGGCCAGCGCCTACCCCGAGGCGGCCTTTGAGGTTCCCGCCTTTTTTCGTTTCGGTTCGTGGATCGGAGGCGATCGCGACGGCAACCCGGGGGTGCGCAACCGCGCGACACGTGATGCCCTGTTCCACTATCGTCTTTCGGCGGTACGACATTATTGCAGTCGGTTAGCGAGCTTGATCCAGCGTTTGAGTGTCGCCGGAAATGCGATCGAGGTCGACGCGGCGTTCGTTACCGCGCGCGCGCGGATCCTCGACGACAGCGGCAATCGACAGGCCGTTGAACAACGCAATCCCGGTGAGGTCTTCCGGCAGTACGCGGCCTGCATGGAAGCCAGGATGCAGGCTACGCTGCGCGCGGCAGAGCAACGTGCGCGTCCCGCCGCAGGCGCCTTCGCCTATCGCGATGCCGATCAATTCATCGCGGATCTTCGTTATCTGCACGCCGGTCTCGACGCTTCGGGATGCCGCTCATTGGCCTTCGAGCTGGTCGGACCGATCATGGACGAAGCCTTGAGTTTTCGGTTTTGTTCCGCGAGCCTCGACGTCAGGGAAAATAGCACGGTAGTGGTCGCAACGCTGCAGCAAATCTGGGGTGCGATCGAGCAACGCGATGTGCTGCACTGTCCAGAGCGCCGGTCCGAGGAGTGGCGTAACTGGCTAGTCGAGCGGCTTCAAGACGATGAGGTTCCTCGATTCGACAAGGATGCGCTCGACGCGGCGTCTTTCGAAGTCGTTGAACTCTTCGAACTGATCCTCGAAGCGACCCGGGAAAATGATTCTCGAGCCGTCGCTACTTTCATCCTTAGCATGACCGAATGCGCGGCCGATATCATCGGTGTTTACCTACTCGCGCGTATCGCCGGTATCTACGGGCCCGGATCGCTATCCGCGCTACGGGTAGTGCCGCTATTCGAGACCATCGCCGATCTCCGTGCCGCGCCAGCGGTCGTCGATGAATTGATCGACATCGTGCCGCGCGACACCCTATTCGACCCGGAAGCTGCCGTTTTCGAGGTTATGATCGGATATTCCGACTCGAACAAGGACGGCGGTTTCCTCTGCTCGAGTTGGGAGACCCATTGCGCCCAACGCGAGCTAACCGAGGTCGGTAGGAATCGTGAGGTCAGTATTTCATTTTTTCATGGACGTGGCGGATCGGTTGGCCGCGGCGGCGCGCCGACCGGTCACGCGATCGCGGCCCAGCCCGCGGGCTCCGTAGACGGGCGTTTGCGTTTAACCGAGCAGGGCGAGGTGGTGTCGTACAAATACGCCAACCACGGGACCGCGCTCTACAATATGGAGCTGCTGTCATCGAGCGTGATGGCGCACGCACTGAAGTCGGAAGACGAAGCGGCACTGCGGCCGCAGCCCTTGTTCGATGACGCGATGCAAGTGCTCGCGGGGTACTCTTACGAAACCTATCGCCAATTCGTCGCGCGGCCGGGGCTGGTCGAATACTTTGAGCAGGCGAGTCCGGTCAACGAACTTGCATTGCTGAACATTGGCTCGCGTCCGCCGCGTCGTCGAGGGGTTGCCGCGCTCTCGGGACTACGAGCGATCCCGTGGGTGTTTGCGTGGACGCAGAACCGGCACCTCATTCCCGGTTGGTACGGGATGGGATCGGCGTTAGCACAATTCGTCGCCGAGCGCGGCGGGAAATCTCGAAGCTTACTGAAACAACTCTACCAGGAGTCGCGTTCGTTTCGTCTCTGCGTCGACGAGGTCGAAAAGGCCCTGGCGCAGACCGACCTGGACATTGCGCGTGCCTATGCCGGGTTGGTCGAGGACGAGCCCACGCGCCTCACGATCGTGGCGGCCGTTGAAGCTGAATACCGCGCGACCGCAGAGCAGATCCTCCGTCTCGGTGGGGGATCACGGCTCGGCGACCGGTTTCCGCGATTTCGGCGTCGCCTGGCGCGCCGGATTGCAGCGCTCGACATGGTCAACTACAAACAGGTTGAACTCCTCGCTCGGTTTCGTGCGATGGCGGAAGACGATCCGCGGCGGGAGCAAACGTTGATTTCGCTCCTTTTGTCCATCAATTGTGTGGCGTCGGGGTTTGGTTGGACCGGGTGAACCGCAGGCCGCGCGAACGTCGGACTAACCGATCTCTTTGCCGCCGCTGGGCGCGAGTGGTCGATGCTGGGAAGAATGCAACTATGACTCGATCTCTACCCGCACATTTTTTTGCTGTCCTGGCGCTTACCGTCGTCGCTACGGCCAATGCGCAACACCTTCCGCCCGTTAATTTGGGACAGTCGAGTTTCCTCGACGCTGGGCCCATCCCATCCGGCCTATTCCTGCAGGAGGTTGCCGACTACTACACGACGGACGCGCTCGTCGACGGTGACGGCGAGGAAGCGCCGTTCGACTTCGAACTGGGCGTATTCGTGTTGATGAACCAGCTGATCTACATATCGGACAAGCATCGTCTGTTCGGGGCGCGCATCGGCTTCGAGCTGCTGATGCCGGTTGTGTTCCCCGATCTCGATCCCGGCGATTCGCCGCTCAGAAATGCTACCACCGGTGCGGGCGATCTGATCATCGGCGGCATTTTGCAATGGGATCCGATCAAGCGCGCCAACGGCGAACCTTTGTTCGTGAACCGGTTCAATCTGGTGGGATCGATCCCGACCGGTAACTACAGTCGGCGTAAAGACCTCAATCCCGGTAACAATTTCACTACTTTTAACCCCTATTGGGCGGCGACATTTACGCCCTGGCGACGTTGGGAACTGTCCTGGCGGCTGCTGTATCTGTGGTGTGGCGAGAATGACGAACCCAACGTCCGCGCGTTTCCTGGTGCCCGAACGACGCAAGCCGGTCAAGCGTTTCACGCGAATTTCGGCGCCTCCTATGCGGTCACGCCACGGGTACGGATCGGTATCAACGGGTATTACCTGGGCCAGTTTACGCACGCGGAGATCGATGGTCGAGAGATCCCGAATTCAAAGGAGCAGGTATTGGCGCTCGGACCTGGAGCCTGGTTCGCGGTGGCGCCCAAGACGCTGTTAATCGCAGGAATCTTTTTCGAAAACAATGTCGAGAACCGCCTCGAAGGCGATCGCTTCGTCCTGCGGATCATACACAATTTCTGACGATAGGTGCGCGAAGTGTCGGCCGCACACCGACGCCCCGCGGTAGAGACGATTGTCTCCGGCGAACCGCGAAACTACCGCCGCGCGGAAGTCGATGGCACAATAGTTCGTCCAAAACCCAACAAGAGGAAGTCCGACAGTGGCAATTGAAGTAGGCGACAAAATGCCCGACGTCGTCCGCCATGACGAAAGACAAACATAGTTTTCATATGTCGCCGGACGAATTCCGGCAACAGGGCTATGCGCTGATCGACTGGCTCGCAGATTACGCGGTAAACGTCGAACAATACCCCGTCCTTTCGCAGGTCGCTCCGGGAGCGATTCGTTCGAAGCTGCCGGACGCAGCGCCCGTGACCGGCGAACCATTCGCTGAGGTCATCGCGGACTTCGAGCGCGACATCCTGCCGGGTATCACACACTGGCAGTCGCCGAATTTCTTTGCGTATTTCCCGGCAAACAACTCGGGGCCGTCCGTCTTGGGAGAACTCTTGAGCGCCGGGCTCGGTGTCCAGGGCATGCTGTGGTTGACGAGTCCCGCTTGTACCGAGCTCGAGGCCCACGTGCTCGATTGGGTCGTCGATATGCTTGGGCTGCCCGGCAAGTTTAAATCAACGAGCGACGGCGGCGGGGTGATCCAGGATTCCGCCTCCAGCGCGACGCTATGCGCGCTGTTGACCGCGCGCGAGCGGGCCACGCGTTTCGATGCAAAAGAATCCGGACCAAATGGCCGCCTCATCGCCTATTGTTCGACCGAAACCCATTCTTCGATGGAGAAAGCCTGCGCGATCGCAGGGATCGGGCTGAAGAATCTGCGCAAGATAGTTACTGATGGAGACTTGGCGATGGATACGGCGGCTCTCGCCGCTCAGATCGAAACCGATCGTGAGGCGGGTCTGGATCCATTTTTCGTCTGCGCAACGATTGGGACCACATCCTCGTTGGCGATCGATCCCATTGCGGCGATCGCCGATATTTGCAAAGAACATGGGATCTGGCTGCACATCGATGCGGCGATGGCGGGCACGGCGGCGGTGTGCGAAGAGCACCGCGATCTGCACCGCGGCGTCGAGCATGCCGACAGTTATTGTTTCAATCCGCACAAATGGATGTTCACGAACTTCGATTGTGACTGCTTCTTTGTCGCCGACCGGAAGGAATTGATTGAGACACTCACGATACTACCGGAGTATCTGCGTAATCAGGCGACGGAATCCGGCGAGGTGATCGACTATCGTGACTGGCAGGTTCCGCTGGGCCGGCGGTTTCGTGCGTTGAAACTCTGGTTCGTGATCCGTCACTACGGTATCGAAGGACTGCAGCATCACATTCGCGAACACATCGCGTTGTCGGCACGGTTCGCGCAATGGGTGAAGGAATCGGATGAGTTCGAGATCGCTGCGCCGCCGCGTCTGAACCTCGTGTGCTTTCGCCACCGCGCCGGAGACGAGTTCAACCGTGCTTTGATCGATGCCCTGAACAAAAGCGGCCGCTTGTTTCTATCACACACGACGATCGGGGGTGAGTTCTGCCTGCGCTTCTGCATCGGCCAGACTACGACCGTGGCATCGCATGTTGCCGAAGCATGGCAGCGAATCGAGGGAACCGCGCGGGAGTTAGGCACTCTGAGGTAGAACCACGGAGAACACGGAGATGAGAATGTGAAATTGGTATGCAAAAGCGTCTTCTCCGTGTTCTTAGTGTCTTTCGTGGTTATATTGAATTCTCGATTCCAAAGCCGGATTTTGAAATGAAACACATGTACAGAAATATCGCTATTGCCGGCGCCATCGCGGTGGCATCCAGCGCGGTAGCGTTTGCGCACGACGGCGAGCCTACCTACGACCGCGTTTCCCTGTCGGCGAGTGCCGAGCGTGAGGTCGAAAACGATCTGTTGATCGCCGTCCTGTTTGCCGAACACCAGGCACAACGGCAGCAGACGGTATCAACCAAGGTGAACGAAGCGGTGCGTTGGGCGCTGGACAGGTCCAAGCAGCGTCCCGGCGTGAAGGTCCAGACCACGCAATACAGCACGTCGCCGATATACAACAAAAAGGTGATCACAGGTTGGCGCGCGCGGCAATCGATCCGGCTGGAAAGCAAGGCGCCCGACAAGCTCAGCGATCTGATCGGCGAGCTACAGGAGCGCATGTCGATCGGCGCGATAAATTACGCGGTGTCCAAACCGACCCGTGACCTGGCCGAGGAAAAGCTGATCAGCGAGGCGCTGGCGCAATTCCGTCGTCGTGCCGGGCTCATTGCCCAAGACCTCGGCCGTAAGAGCTACCGTATCGTGCAGATTAACGTCAATACCCAGGGCGGGCGTCCCACACCGATCGCCTATGGAGCCCGCGGTGTGGCGGCCATGGAAAGATCGGCGGCGCCGGCCATTGAAGCCGGGGTACAGAAACTCACCGTCAATATATCGGGCACCATAGAGGTGGACGCCGATCCGATGTAGGCGAAGCCGCTCGTCCGGCGTTTCGATGACACCCAGGATCCTGCTCTATGCTGCACCTTGTCCTGCATATCGTCGTTCCCGCGATCGTCGCCGGCCTTGCCTATCGCCGCCGATGGCTCCCGGTCTACTTGACGATGCTGGCGACCATGGCGGTCGATCTCGATCACCTGCTGGCCAACCCAATCTATGTCCCCGATCGCTGCAGCATCGGTTTTCATCCCCTGCACGGGCTCGTTCCCATCATTTTGTATGTCGGTCTGTGCGCGGCGCCGAGGTTTCGCATCGTCGGGATCGGGCTCGTCATTCACATGCTGCTCGACGCGCTGGACTGCGTGACGATGTAGATTAGGATAAATGCCTGAACAAGCGTAGCCGAAGCTCATCGGTTAGTTCATAAGCCCGCAATACCGCGTGCGATCGAAAGTAACCACGGAGAACACTAAGTACACGGAGATAAAGATGTGAAATCGGTATGCAAAAACATACCCTCGGTGTTCTTAGTGTCCTTCGTAGTTCTATTCTGTACAGCGCAGTAATGTCTACGGTTCCATCGCGGAATTAGGCTCGTACTTAAAGGCCGTCGCTATGTTGGGATAGGATGTGTTCAGGATTTGCGGTCAAATCACTCCGGAAATCCTTCCGGTACAAACCGTCCCGTTGGCAACCGCGCGACAATAACGGCAAGTGGTTGAAGGACTGCAACCGCAAACTGTTTCGAAACCGTCTTGGCGAAAGATAGGGACTAGCAGCCCGCTAGATAATTGATCCGAAATGCGCTTCACGTTGTTCGTAGGTCCGCCTGCCGTCACCCCGGACTCGATCCGGGGCCCTTATTCCGAAAGCGATCTATATTTCGGAACAGTTATCTAGTCTCCCCCGTCCCGATCCTCTAGCGCCTCGTCGACTGCATTCTTCTCCGCCTCGCTCAAACCACCGTAGCAGCGCGGGTAGGGCCACCCGTATCCCCAGCGAAACTTGGTCGGCAGGTACGGCGTTCCTCCGACCCGAACACCCGCCAACATCAATAGCGCGACTTCTGGTTCACCGACAGATTCGACGCACTGCTTGAGTTTGCGGTCGGCTTCCGCTCGATCTGCGTAGCTGCCGCCTCGCCAGTAGGCGATATCGTGTTGGGTACAGCAGTCGAGCCACAAGTTCTGCTGTGATGGCGTACCCTCGGGAAAATGACTGCAGCCATCGGTGGTGAACGGTTTCAGCTCCGAGGCTGAGGCTCCGCCGTTCAGGCTCATCGCGATGACCGCGACGAACATCTTTATGCCATTCGTGACGAATGCCGCAACGCGCGGAAGCTCAAACTCGCGGCCGCCGCGGGCCACCCACAGCTTTCGCTCAGACATGCTTCTCCTCCGGGCGCCTACAAATGCATCTCTTCCGGCAGATCGGCGATCACCTCCGGGCATCGAATACGCACCGTTAGCGCTTCATCGTAGACGCTCGCGCTATAATCGGTGGGCCCGTTATCCAGCCATTGTGCGGCAGGCCCTATTTGATGCAAGTGAGCCGCGATGCCCGCGCCGATCCGTTCCAGCACCGGCTCCGGCCCGCGAAACGGAGCAAAAAAGATCCGCAGCTGCGCCAGTTCGTTCATGAGCGCCGGGAATTTCGCGACAAATCGCGCATTCCCTTCCTCGGGTCGGTACGCCGGCGTTAGCGTACCTTCCGCCAGATCCGCACTTTCGTAAAAAGTTCGCCGTCCGGCGAGGAAATCCATGAGATGTTCATTATGTCGCTCGGCGAGGCTATGAGTACACACGCCGACGAAATTCACTCGATGCGCCTGACGGTGAAGGAACGTCCAGAGACAAATGCCCGCATACCAAGCCTCGTTGTTCGCCAACAGCAACGGCGTTTCGTCGACGTTCGGCAGCAGCGCATAAGGACCGGAAAAACCGATCTCCAACATTTTGGCCGTTCCCCCGTGCAGAAGCGTTTAGCATACAAGTTTTCAACGGGTCACACTATTTGTGACACAGGGATTATCTCTTGCGAAAACTCGTTTAAAGCCCGCCGCAGGCGGACATCGTTTAACTGGACCCCGGGTCAGGCCCTGACTCTTCTACACAAATAATTGAACTATTTGAAGTCATCCGGATCGGATC
>CAZFZX010000010.1:30346-46095 GCA_964523765.1 uncultured Enterobacteriaceae bacterium | reverse complement strand
CAGGTATTCCGGCTGGGGTATGTCAATCCCTATTGGACACTCGACGGCGTCAGCCGCGGATTCAACCTTTCCTATCAGAAGACGGACTCGGGAAACAGTAGCAACACGACGGAGTTCGAGTCGAAGGTAATTTCCGGCGGCGTGTCCTTCGGTATCCCGATATCCGAATACAATTTCATATCGGTCGGGGGCGACTACGAGCTGACCGAGATCAATACGAATCCATTTCTGTTGGATCCGCGTATCGCGTTTTTCATCCTCACCGAAGGGAACGAATTTGACGTACTCCGGCTCAGTTCTTCGTTTGCGTACGACACCCGTAATGCGACGATCTTTCCGACCCGTGGAACACTGCAGAGGATTCGGGTGGAAGGCGCGGTCCCTGGCGGGGATCTACGGTACTGGAAGGTGGACTTCGACTCGCGTGTGTTCATTCCGCTGATCAAGAGCTACGTTCTTTTGCTCAAAGGCCGAGTGGGCTACGGCGATGCTTACGGTGATACTCGTGAGCTGCCGTTTTTCGAGAATTTTTACGCCGGCGGTCCGCGAACCGTCAGAGGTTACGAAGAAAATTCCCTGGGGCCGGAGGATATCTGGGGACGCGCGCTCGGCGGCGACACCCTGCTGGTCGGAAATGCCGAGGTAATCATTCCGGTGCCGTTTCTCGCCGAATTCAAATCCGTACGCATGACCGGGTTCTTCGATGCCGGAAACGTGTACGGCGCCAATGAGAAATTTGATGTCGGCGATCTGCGTATGTCGGGCGGGCTTTCCGGCGTCTGGTTGTCCCCGTTCGGATTGTTATCGGTTAGTATTGCGCAACCGTTCAATGACAAAGACGGTGACGAGATCCAGAAATTTCAGTTTACTTTCGGCACCTCGTTCTAACGAACCTCTGAAAAAGTGAGGCGAAAGTCAGGTACAATAACCTTAAGAAACCCCGTGAGTTCCTTAGGCAATTCGAGCCTTATGAGAGGAATCAGGCATCGTACGGAGTACATAGCATTGAAAATATTTAGCGCCGGTATTGTTTTTGTTTTATTAGTCGCATTAACCGCAGTTTGCGGAGATGTTTTGGCGGCGGATTATAAGATCGGTTTCGTCAACGCCGTCAGGGTCCTCGAAGCGGCTCCGCAAGCGGATGTTGCGAGAAAGAAACTGGAAAAGGAATTCGCGACGCGCGATCGTGAACTCGTGGCTGCCCAGAAAGCGCTAAAAGGCTTGGAAGATAGAATGGTAAAGGACGGTGCCATCATGAGTGAAACGGAGCGCGCGAGGCTGGAGCGCGATATCGTAAATAAGCGGCGCGAACTGAAGCGAGACCAGGATGAGTTTAGGGAAGATGTCAATTTCCGCCGCAACGAGGAGTTCGGAAAGATCCAACGCGATATCGTCGAGGCAATCCGCGAGGTAGGAAAATCAGGAAAGTATGATCTGATCCTGGGTGAAGGAGTCGTGTATTACAGCAAAGCCGTCGACATTACGGACAAGATCATCGAACATTTGAAAAAGTAGATTCGTCCGCGGTTGCAGCATAGCGAGCGGCAAAGCGAGACAGAGCGTTGACCACGGTGCGGTATATGTGGGCGCGATAACAGTCCGCAATGCCTTTGCGTTTAAGTGAGCTCGCGCGCCGCATCCAGGGCACGCTGGTAGGCGAATCGGACACCGAGTTAGAGCGAATCGCACCGCCGGATGTTGCGATGCCAGGCGACTTGAGTTTCCTCCCGAGCACGCACTATCGCAAGAGACTACCCCTGTGCCGCGCCAGCGCGATAATAGTCGATCCGGGCTCGGTTACCCATTGTGAGGCCGAACCGCTCATCGTCGAAGACTTGCTGGTTGGCTGCGCTCGGGCCGGCAGGTGGCTGCCCCACGCTTCGCGCGCCCGAGACGCCCGGCATCGGCCTCGGCAGGATTATCAGCGGGTAGACGCGAGCGCTACGTTGGCGGCTACGGTGAGTCTCGGACGTGCAGTAACGATTGGCTACCGTACCAACGTCGGTCCGGGCTGCGTTATTGGCGACGGCGCGCGCATTGGCAGCTACTGTGACGTCGGTGCAAACGTTATAATTGAAGCGGGGGTTAGTCTCGGTAACAGGGTTTTGGTTGGCCCGAACAGCTCGATCGGCGGTGAGCCGTTCCTGTTCGTCCGCGACTCGGAGCACTGGTTGAAGCTGCCGAGTTTCGGCGGCGTTGAAATCGGCGACGACGTTCGCCTGGGAAGCTGCGTTACGGTCGATCGCGGTAGTATTGGAGATACGTCTGTCAAGGCCGGGGCAATAATAGATAGTCATGTACATATTGGCCATGGCGTAGTGATCGGAACGGATACGGCGGTCGCTGCGCGTACATCGGTTGCCGGGGAGGCGATAATCGGGGATGGTTGTGTAATCGGCGGATCCGTCGGAATTGGCGAAGGTGTAACTATTGCGGCTCGTGTTCGGATTACAGCGATGAGCATGGTGACAAAATCGCTCAGCGAACCCGGAGCGGCCTATTCTTCGGGGTGGCCGGTGAGGCACAGCCGGCAATGGTGGAAGCTGGTATCGATGCTCTCCGGGCGCGGTGCATCGACGACTGACTAGGGCCTGTTTATCTTTCATGTACTCCTCGGTTGCCTCTGGAAAACCGTCAATCAAGGCGCCGCGAGCGAGGTTTGGTGGTTCCAAATGAGCGAGTTGCAACGACGAGTGACGGTTTTCCAGGGGCAACCCGCAGGGCTGCGAGCCTGTTTGCGTCCGGCGGTGTTATCGCTCGCTCATGTAGCTCGGCTACACTACGCTCACTCCGCCTTGCCGGGCCACAAACAGGCTCACAGCAAAGGCGTACATGAAAGATAAACAGGCCCTAGTGTAAGCACAGGTTCCCGGTATCTGAGCCGGGCAGATAGCGGGAGTACGCCCTTGAACGATATCACGATCAATGAAATTCTCGACACTTTGCCTCATCGCTATCCGTTTCTTCTGATTGACAAGGTTCTCGAAGTGGAAGCCTTCGATTCCATCACAGCCGTAAAAAATGTCACGATAAACGAACCGTTCTTTCAGGGGCATTTCCCGCATCGGCCGATCATGCCCGGAGTACTGATCCTCGAGGCGATGGCACAGGCAACGGGGGTTCTCGCCTTTTACTCTCACAAAATGCAGAGCAAGAGCGACGCGGTGTACTATCTGGTTGGTGTCGACAAAGCACGCTTCAAACGGCCCGTGGAGCCGGGAGACCAGCTGATTGTGACTGCGCGTTTGACCCGGCAACTTCGTGGTATTTACCGCTTTGAAGCGGCGGCACACGTCGATAACGAGCTCGTTTCGAGCGCACAGTTCATGACGACAGAAATGGAGGGTCCTCGTTGATCGACCCCACCGCGGTCGTGCATCCTGATGCAGAAATCGCTGATAACGTCGTTATCGGACCGTGGTCTACGGTCGGAGCCGGCGTCGAAATCGGTGCGGGTTCCTGGATCGGTTCGCACGTAGTCCTAAAAGGCCCGACCCGGATCGGCGTTAATAACAAAATTTATCCGTTTTGCTCCATCGGCGAAGATCCGCAAGACAAAAAGTTCGAGTCCGGCTCGGATTCGAGGTTGATTATTGGTACCGGAAACGTCATTCGGGAATATTGCAGCATCAACCGCGGTACGCCACACGGCGGCGGCGTCACGTCCTTGGGTGACGATAATTGGGTCATGGCTTATTGTCACATCGCTCACGATTGTCGAGTCGGGAGCCATACGATTTTCGCCAACAACGCGACCCTGGCCGGGCATGTCGAGATTCACAATTTTGCTATTCTTGGTGGTTTCACCGGCGTGCATCAATTTTGCCGCATGGGCGAGGGTTCCTTCTCAGCGATCGCAGCGATCGTCGTTAAAGATGTTCCTCCGTTCGTAATGGTCGAAGGTAATACAGCACGGGCACGGGCCATCAACCGCGAGGGCCTGAAGCGGCGCGGTGTAGATACGGATGTTATTTCAAAGTTGAAGCACGCGTACAAAACCTTGTATCGGCGGGGATTGACGTTACAAGATGCGTTGACTCAATTGAAAACCGACGCTGGCGATTGCGCCGAGATCGCCCAGCTTGTGAATTTCATTGAAGAATCGGAGCGAGGTATCGTTCGCTAACGTGCCGCAATAAGATGTTGCATATTGGAATCGTCGCCGGGGAATCATCCGGTGACCAACTCGGGGCGGCGCTTATAGCCGCTTTGCAACAGCGCCATTCTGAACTCAAGATCACCGGAATGGCAGGGCCAAAGATGACGGCCGCTGGGTGTCAAGCTATCGCGAGCATCGACGAGCTTTCGGTGGTGGGTCTCGTCGAGGTCGTGCGGAAATACCCGCGGTTACGACGCTTGCGGAACCGGATCCGCGACTACTATCTCGAGGCGAGACCCGATGTCTTCATCGGTATCGACGTACCGGATTTCGTTATGGGCATCGAGGCTCGCATCCACGCGGAACAAATAAAGACCGTTCATTGTGTAGCACCGCAGACATGGGCATGGCGCCAATCGCGCGCTTTGAAGATCGCGGATCGACTCGATCTACTGTTGGCGCTGTTTCCTTTCGAAGAAGCGTTTTTCAACCACTACGGGGTCAATACCCGGTTCGTCGGGCATCCGGTCGCCGACCAGATCCCGCTGCAGCGGGATGTCACCGGCGCGCGCGTGCGGTTGGGATTGGAGCAGGGCAAGCGCTACGTCGCGTTGATGCCGGGAAGTCGGAGACAAGAGTTAGTACGGCACGTCGATCTGTTTTTGCAGGCGGCTAACCTGATCGCTGAGAAACTCCGCGGCGTCGCGTTTATCGGTGGAGCGATAAGCTCGGAAGCGCGAGAAATCATGGAACGGCGCTCGCGGGTTGTCAGCCCGAACATTGAATTCGTGATTCGGCAGGACCACTCGCACGATGTTCTCGGCGCGAGCGACGCGGCGCTGGTTGCATCCGGTACGGTAACGATGGAAGGAATGTTCGCCAAGACACCGATGGTCGTTGCTTACAAGCTATCCTCATTGACCTATCAGGCAATGAAGCGAATGGTCAAGGTCCCGTATATCGCGATGCCGAATATCCTTGCTGGCTCCGAGCTTGTCCCTGAATTCGTGCAGGGTGACGCGAAGCCGGAGGCTCTGGCACAGGCGGTAATCAGGTGGCTGGGCGACGAAGCGAAAACCCGCGGATACCAGACGCAATGTGTTGAAATTCACCAGGCGCTGCGACAGGATGCTGCGGCCACCGCGGCTCGCGAGGTACTGCAGCTTATCGGGTCGGAGGCCGCCCGTATTGACCGCCGCTCGGCGTAATGTGCGCGAAGTCGTGAGATCGCATGATGATTACCGGACCGACGGGAATGCCGCTTGTCTTTCCTAGCCCGCTTTTCTCACCAGTCGGCGCGATGGTCGCTCCCGCCATCTTATGTGCATGGATGCAGGAGGTACGACTCCATGGATGGGGGAGGTGGAGCGGCGCAGGAAGCCAAAGCCGGGAGCAATGCAGGAGCAAGTGCCGAGCATACCAGAGAGCGGCCATGGCTCCCGCGACATTTGTGTATCCTACACATCATCGCGCAGTCATTTGGAGTGCATGGAAATGTTCTGACCGAGTGGATAGAAGGTTGTCTTTCTGAGGAAAGACAATATTTTTGCGATTCAAGGAACGGCTAAGAGCGTGTCGATCTGGTGAGAAATGTGAGCGAGGACAGAAAACGTTCACGCAATTCAATGCACGAGCGAGCGTGTCGCACCGCCGCGAAATGCGGGCTACGATAGGAAAATGTGGATCGCAGGAGTCGATGAAGCAGGGCGCGGTCCGCTGGCCGGCCCGGTGGTAGCGGCGGCAGTGGTGTTGCCCTCGCGGCAAAGCATTAGATATCTGGATGACTCAAAAAAGCTTACGGCGAAACGGCGGGACGAGTTATTCGACGTCATCGGTAGGTCAGCCGTCGCGATCGGAATCGGGCAGGCGAGTCGTCTCGAGATCGACGAAATAAATATATTGCAGGCATCTATGCTCGCGATGGAGCGAGCGATAGACGATCTTCCAGTGGAGCCCGATGAGGTGTTGTGCGACGGAAATCACTGTCCGGAAATAGGCATCCCGGTTTTTGCCGTCGTGAAAGGCGATACCAAGATAGCCTGTATCAGCGCGGCTTCCATAGTCGCTAAGGTAACGCGCGACCGTATTATGTGTGAAATGCACGCGAAATATCCTGAATACGGGTTCGATCGTCATAAAGGATATCCGACCAAAGCGCACCGTCTCGCGTTGAAGACGCATGGCCCGATGGTGGAGCATCGGCGTTCGTTCGCGCCCGTTCGCGACTCCCTGAAGGAACGGAGAGATCGGTGAGCAGTAGCTTCATCCACTTGCACGTTCACTCCGAGTTTTCTCTCGTCGACGGTTTAGTAAGGCTGCCGGGCCTCGTCGAGCGTTCGGCGGCCCTGAATATGCCAGCGGTTGGCGTAACCGACCAGTCGAACTTCTTTTCAGTGGTCAAGTTCTATCAGGCAGCCCGTAGTGCCGGGATCAAACCTATCATCGGCGCCGAATTGTGGATTGCGGCGGAGGAAGAAAGTGAAGTCCGTGATCGGGTTCTTTTTCTGTGCCGTAATCAGGCCGGGTACCGCCAACTTTCTGCATTGATTACGCGGAGCTATCTCGAAGGTCAGTCGAGGGGCGTCCCAACGGTCCGATATGACTGGCTGTTGCCGGCCTTCGCAGGGGGTTTAGTTGTATTGTCGGGCGGAATCAGCGGAGATGTCGGTTCGGCTTTGATCGACGGAAACCTAGATCGTGCGAAAAACTTGGTGCGTTACTGGAAGGGGTTGTTCGGAGATGCTTTTTACATCGAACTTACCCGAACCGGCCGCGAAGCGGAGAACCGATACAACGACGAAGCGTTGGCGCTCGCGGAGGCGCACGGAGTCCCCGTAGTGGCGACCAACGACGTGCGTTTTCTGTACCGTGAGGAGTTCGAGGCGCACGAAGCCCGAGTGTGCATTCACCGTGGCCGCTCATTGTCGGACCCAAGGCGCCAGCGAGACTACACCGACCAGCAGTATCTCCGCTCCAGCGACGAGATGACAGAGCTTTTTGCCGATGTTCCGCAAGCGATCGAGAATAGCTTTAGCATCGCGCAGCGCTGCAATCTCAGTATCGAAATCGGCGCTTATCACCTACCGAAGTTTCCGGTTCCCACCGGGAAAACGGTTGACGACGTTCTGCGTGATAGAACCAGAGCGGGTTTGCACGAGCGGCGACGCGAACTCCGTGCGAAGGGCGACGAATTCCACCTTGCCTACGAGCGTCGGCTAGAGGACGAATTGAAGGTAATCATCGAGATGGGGTTCTCGGGTTATTTTCTGATCGTCGGTGATTTCATCCGATGGGCAAAGGACCATCGAATCCCGGTTGGCCCAGGCCGTGGATCGGGCGCCGGATCGCTGGCCGCTTATGCGCTCGGTATAACGGAGCTGGATCCGATCGAATACGATTTATTGTTCGAGCGCTTCCTCAACCCGGAACGAGTGTCTATGCCGGATTTCGACGTTGATTTCTGTATGGATAGACGCGACGAAGTTATCGATTATGTCGCCGAGCGCTACGGCAGAGATAAGGTCGCACAAATCATCACCTACGGCACGATGGCCGCCAAGGCTGTCGTTCGGGACGTCGGTCGGGTATTGAGTTTCCCGTACGGTTTCGTCGATCAGCTGGCGAAACTGATCCCGTTCGATCCGAATATGACCTTGTCTCGAGCATTGGAGGAGGAACCGATGCTCAAACAACGGTACGACGATGAGGACGACGTTCGCGCAATTATCGATCTCGCCCGAATGCTGGAGGGTCTTGCACGAAATGCCGGTAAGCACGCTGGCGGAGTGGTCATCGCTCCGTCAGCGCTGACGGACTTCATGCCACTTTACTGCGAGCAGGGCGGCCAAACGACCGTTACCCAATTCGACATGGGTGATGTCGAAACGGTCGGGTTGGTGAAATTCGATTTCCTCGGTCTGCGTACATTGACGATCATTGACTGGACAATCGGCAACATCAACTCCAAGCGAGTGCGAGAGGGCGAGGCGCCGCTAGAAATCGAGAGTATCCCGCTTGACGATGCTCCAACTTTCAACTTGATTCAAGATGCGAAGACGACGGCCGTATTTCAACTCGAGTCGCGCGGCATGAAGGAACTCATAAAGCGCTTGCAGCCGGACCGGTTCGAAGATCTCATCGCGCTGGTCGCACTGTTTCGGCCAGGACCGCTGCAGTCGGGTATGGTCGATGATTATGTCGATCGAAAACATGGTCGGGCGGCCGTCAAGTACCTCGACCCAAAGCTCGAGCCGATTCTAAGACCCACCTACGGGGTCATTCTTTATCAAGAACAGGTAATGCAGATCGCGCAGAGTCTGGCCGGTTATACGCTAGGTGCGGCAGATCTGTTGCGCCGGGCGATGGGTAAGAAAAAGCCGGAGGAGATGGCCAAACAGCGTCAGGTCTTTATGGACGGTTCGGCGGCAAACATTATTCGTCAGGACGTCGCCGCACAAATTTTCGACCTGATGGAAAAATTTGCGGGGTACGGGTTCAACAAGTCCCATTCCGCAGCCTACGCATTGGTGGCCTACCAGACCGCGTGGTTGAAGGCGCATTACCCGGCGGCGTTCACGGCCGCGGTGTTATCGTCGGACATGGATACCACCGATAAAGTCGTCCGTTTGATAGAAGAGTGTCGCATGATTGGGATCGACGTCGCGAGACCCAACATCAATACCTGCGATTATCGTTTTACGGTCGCCGATGATGCAACGATCTATTACGGGTTAGGAGCAATCAAAGGTCTGGGAGAAGGTGCGATCCGGGCGCTCGTTTCCGAGCGGAAGGCGACGGGACCTTATCGAGACATTTTCGATCTGTGCTGCCGTAATGACGGTAAGAAAGTGAATAAGCGCGCTCTTGAAGCGCTCATCAAATCCGGTGCCCTGGATTGCTTCGATGCGTCGCGCCGCGGTCTGTCCTCGATTTCCGGGCGTGCCATTCAAATTGCGGAACAGCAGGCCAGGGCGGCAGCAGTTGGGCAGGACGACATGTTCGGGCTGGGTGGTGTAGCCAGCGAGACCGAGCATTGGGATGCCGAGGCTTGGCAGGGCGCCTTGGGTATGTCGGAATGGCCGAACCAGGAATTGCTTACATGGGAAAAGGAGACCCTCGGGTTGTACCTGAGCGGTCATCCTATCGATCGATACGAAGACGAACTAGGGGGACTTTCCAACTGTCGCCTGGCGGATTTGAAGCCGGGCAAACGGCGCGTCGTCGGCCTGATCGTCGGCGTTCGCATGACTAAGAGTCGTCGAGGCCAGATGGCGGTCGTTACCCTAGATGACAAAACCGCGAGGGTCGAGGTTACTATCTTCAGCAAGGTGTTAGAGCAGTACCTGGATCGTATTGTTAACGACCGGGTGTGCGTCGTCGAAGGAACGTGCACACTGGACGACTTCAGTGGTGAGCACGCCATCAACGCTGACGCGGTCCGGGGCTTGGATGAAGCGCGCAATCAATTCGCCCGTGCCTTCTTGGTGAAAGCGGACTCTACGTTTGGGAGTGAACAAGTGGAGCTTCTCAAAGAAGCATTATCCAATTACGGATCGGGGGCGTGTCCGGTGACGGTTCAATACGCCGGCCGCGGCGCAAGCGCCCGGCTGCGATTGTCGGGTGAATGGCAGGTAACGATCTCCGACAAAATGATCGAACATTTCCAGGCGAAGTTCGGACAAGATGCGGTCCGCCTCGAATATGAATAGCGGTCGAGTTATCCGTCGACGCAACGAGAAATCCGGGTTAGGATCATCGGCGTTAAACAGAACGACGATTCGCCTCAGGTGACCAAATAGTCTGTCTCGAAATGGCTTCCCCTCGCTACATGCACCCGAGTCCCGCCCACAATGTCTGAAGAACTACCAGATCCAGTACACGTTAATCTAAATTTTCTCGATTTTGAGCAACCGATCGCAGAACTCGAAGCCAAGATCGACGATCTCCGGCAGGTCGGACACGATTCGGAATTGAATATCACAGAGGAGATTTCCCACCTCAGTGAACGGTCGCGCGAGCTGACTAGGGACATATTTTCATCTTTGACCCCATGGCAAATCTCACGCCTCGCCCGCCATCCATTGCGTCCCTACACTTTGGATTACGTCGAACGATTGTTTGACGATATCGACGAACTGCATGGTGACCGTGTATTCAGCGACGACCCCGCGGTCGTCGCCGGTATTGGTAGATTTTCGGGCCGCGGGGTAGCGTTCATCGGGCATCAGAAGGGCCGCAACACGAAGGAGAATTTGTACCGTAATTTCGGTATGCCGCGGCCGGAGGGGTATCGCAAAGCGATGCGGATCATGGAGCTGGCGGAGCGATTTCGGCTACCCGTATTCACGTTCATTGATACGCCGGGGGCCTATCCGGGCATCGGCGCAGAAGAGCGCGGTCAAAGCGAGGCGATCGCCAGAAACCTTTTCGTAATGGCCGGGCTGAGAACACCGATCATCGCCACCATAATAGGGGAAGGCGGATCTGGCGGCGCGCTCGCGATCGGGGTCGGCGACCGCGTATTCATGCTGAAGTATGCAACCTATGCGGTGATTTCCCCGGAAGGCTGCGCTTCCATCTTGTGGAAAAGCGCCGAAAAGGCCGCTGACGCCGCCGCTGCAATGGGCATGACGAGCGAGCGCCTTTTGAAACTCGGCCTGATTGACGCGATCATCGAGGAGCCGTTGGGCGGCGCTCATCGCGACATCGACCAAACAGTCCGCTCCGTCGGCGATAGTCTGATGAACTCGCTGGATGAATTGTCAGCTCTCGATCCTGATTCTTTGTTGCAGCGACGTCGGGCAAAGTTCCGCGGGTTCGGCAATTACATCGAGAAATGACTCGGGGAAGCTCTGCTCGTTCGCTTCTCGATACGTTGGGCTTAGAGCTTGGTCGGGAGTTGACCGGTCGGTTCATCGTCGCTTTTAGCGGAGGGATCGACTCGCACGTGCTGCTGCATTTGGTCGCTACCGTTCTTGGTGCGGGAAAAGACCGGCTTCTGGCGATCCACGTCGACCACGGCCTGAACGAAGAAAGCGCGCAATGGTCGCGCCATTGTCTATCCGTCGCCTCGGGGTTGGGGATCGATGCGACCGTTCTCAGGGTCGACGCAGGGCTGCCGCGCGGCGAGAGCCTCGAATCTTGGGCTCGCCGTCACAGATACCGGCTATTGAAAACGGTAATGATGCCCGATGACATCGTAATGACGGCGCATCATCGAGAGGATCTGGCTGAGACCTTACTCTTACAGTTGCTCCGCGGCGCCGGTCCGCATGGTCTGGCCAGTATTCCCGAACGGCAGTCGTTTGGCCCCGGCTTCTTACTTCGACCGCTGTTAAACGTCAGCCGCGCAGCGCTTGAGGGGTACGCCGCGGCGAACGGTCTGCGGTGGGTCGAAGATCCGACCAACGCGACCGACCGGCACGACCGGAATTACGTCAGGCACCGGGTGTTACCGGTAATCGAGGAGCGTTGGCCGGCGGTGACCGCCCGCATTGCCCACGCCGTGGCTCTGCAACAGGAGGCGGCGGCTTGTCTGGATAGTGTGGCCGATGAGATCCTCGATCGATCGATTAGCACCGATGGCGCGCGGCTCCCGGTCGCCGCATTTTCGGCAAAGAGCGGGGAAATGGCGCGGTGGGTGCTGCGGCGCTGGATCGTTCGCGCCGGTTTTCCCATCCCTGACGCGGTCCATCTGCGGGAGATGGGGCAGATCTTTCGCGCCCGTCAAGACCGGCAGCCGTGCGTCACCTGGAAAGGTGCCGAAATGCGGCGTTACCGCGATCGCTTGTATCTCCTATGGAGTCGAAAACCACCCGACAAAGAGCGCGAGTATTCGTGGGATCTGCGCAGCCCGCTGAAATTGCCAACCGGGGTACTGTCGGCTGAAACTTCTATGGCTCTTGGTCTCCGTGCGACCCTCGCTGCGGAGAACGAAATCGTAGTACGGTTTCGAGGTGGTGGGGAGCGATGCCATCCTGTTGGCCGGTCCCATAGTCAATCTCTGAAGCGTTTGTTTCAGGAATGGGGCGTACCCACCTGGCAGCGCGCCGAGGTACCGCTCGTAATGGTCGGCGCCGAGGTGGCGGCGGTCGCTGGGCTGTGCGTAAGCCGGGAATTCGTATCGCCGCCTGGCGAGCCGGGATGGACGCTTCATTGGCTTCCCAACGAGATTCAATGACTAGGGAACCTCTGATCAATTCATGGAACGTCGCCTCGCGCCCAAAATTGTTTAGGTCTGCGTTGTGGCGCTTGCCAATAGTCCCTGGCTATCGCCTGGGCGCCGCGCCTTGACCTGAACAATTTTGGGCGGCAACTCGATTGTCCCAGAATGAATCAGAGGCTCCTAGCCCGTTCAGATCGGGTTTCGCGTATGGATCAGCACGGTCGCGTCCTGCTTCGCGTAGTCTTCGTCGTGCATCGTGAATAGGAAGCTAACGTCACCGATTTCGACACGATCTTTTTCGCCGAGATGGCACATATCTATAGCGTCGGCATTTACAAATACGCCGTTTAGAGACTCCAAATCCTGTATGGTAAATTGCCCGAGCGCGTCTCTCCGGATCTCCGCGTGCACGCGGGAGACTGAGGTGTGATCGAGGGTGAGGTCGTTGTTGCGGCTACGGCCGATACGCCAAGGCGTGTGATCGATCTTGTACCGAACGCCATCGTGGTCGGCGAGGACGAGGAATGCGTGCGGTATCGATTGCCTTGTCACGTTCAGGTCTTCGTGTTCAGGTCGACGCCTCGTTAGCACTGCGTAGCCGATTGCGCCGGCTAGGATCGCCGAAAATACCACGGCCGGGAGACCGTACCAAAACCACGAAGTTGCTCCTTCGTTTGGTTGTACGGGAACCGCGGGGGCGACAACGGGCGGAGGTGTCGACGCCGGTTCGTCGATTACGTTCTCGACAATACCGGGTTCGACTGCCGCTCGGGGGACGACGATCGGCACCAGCAGTAAAAAGCTCTGCTCCGTCGTCTGGAACGCGAGCGAGATTTCCACATTGCCGGCGACGTCTTGCCGTTGAAGCTCGTGCAACTCAAATTCTACGCGTCCGCTTCCATCTACCGTCGACATGACACGCTCGAAAAACCCTTCCGGGACCGCATAGTCGATATGATTCGCCTGCACGAACAGCCCGCCTGTCTCTTCGCTCAAACGGCGCAGAGTCTGGAGGGCCACGGACTGTGGAACGGAACGAGGATAGCCCATGCTTGAAATCACTACACGCCCGTTTCTCGCGGCCTTGATTACGTCTTGGTGATGGTAAGCGAGATCCTCGGCAAGGCCATCCGACATCAAAATGATTTGGCGCCCCTGCGCATCATAAGCGCGAAGAATCTTTATTGCGTCTAGCACGTTGCGGTAGAGTTCCGTCGTCTTGCCAATTGCGGCGAGGTGTTGCGTTGCGGATGCTACTTCTTCGGCGGAACAACCCACATCGCACAGCATTTCGAGTTTAGAATCAAATGAAGCGAGGCCGTACACGTGGAAGGGGGCGCCGTAGTCGACAATGCGGCGAATATGTTCGCCGTTCCGGGCAACGACGTCGTTGCGCGCCGGATCACTCGTGTCAACCAGGAATAGGGTGGCGGTTCGTTTCGGCGATCCGATATTGTCGGCACTTACGATGCCGTCGACGACGATACCTGAATGCTCGGCGGCGACCGAGACAATATCCGCACCGTTCAAGATGCGGTAATCGCACTGTAATGACAAAGGTTCGGGCTGGCGGCACTCGATGTCCACGTGCTCGGTGAGAGTAGCGGACTGGACCGGACCGAGCGGAGAGATCAGGGCGACCGCCATCCCTATCGTCGATACGAAGGTCCGCCGTACCTTTACGAAGCCGAGGCCTGCCGAACGAGCCGATCGCGGTTTCGGCGATCCGCTATTTCTCGGGGAACAGCGGATCGGGGAGATCGAAGAATTCGATATCGACGGTTTTTTGCCCGCCGCGGCTTTCGTCGGTCGGCCTGGCATTAGGGCCCAGGTTTTCGTCGACCAGTTCTCCAAGCTGCGGCAGACCTTTGCGCATTTTGGTTCCCGCTTCGACGACCTTGGCATGGAGTTCTCCGTCAAACGGTACTCGATAGGCCCGCGGTTCATTGCGGCCGGGTCCTTTTTCCAGATCCGTCAACCATAGATAGATCTCCCCTGGATCTCCAGTCGTTTTGTCCGGTTCTTGGACGTACAGTGCTACAAGATTAAAACGCTTCGGCAATTCTGCGTCGGTTGGCCAGCCCATCAGTGGCGGCAATGAGTAATAGGTCACAAGATAGAAAGCGGACGCGAGCACGATCAGGGCTGCTTTGACCCGCCACGAGAAATCTGAGTACAAATTCACCCCAATTAGCAGAAGTGCGACCAACACATACGCCGCGATTAGTCCGGCTTGACTCAATACAATCACGAATAGTTCTCCGTTACCCGAAAACGACCAAGCTCTTGGCGATATGGCTGATCTGGCTGACCTTTCCGGATTTATCGATGACGAACCGCACGGCCGTTTGTTCGTCCCCCTTTTTCTCAAGCAGCGTATCGCCGTAATAGACGATCTCCAGGGCTGGGTTAACCTTGGACACTTTTACCGTCACTGTGATCGGGGTCTGGGTTTCGGTCGCATAATAATGAACATTGACGACGTATTCTCCCGGTACGACGCCCCGAATTGTAACGACTTCCTGGTTGAGCGGGTTCTGGATTTCTTCCCCGTTGATCACGATTGTGTCGTTGACCAGCCCACGGTCGTCGCGATCGAGATGCACGAGACCGGCTTCTCGATTGCGAAACCAGATGAGGTTGCCGTTGGGATCCTCGACCCAGGTATCGACGTCATCGGGATTGTTGTCGGGCCAG
Source organism: uncultured Enterobacteriaceae bacterium (assembly GCA_964523765.1). Lineage (GTDB taxonomy): Bacteria > Pseudomonadota > Gammaproteobacteria > UBA11873. The sequence continues at coordinate 31,135 of CAZFZX010000010.1, read as the reverse complement.
GCGATGGTAATGATATATTCGGCTTTCGGGTCGATAATGCCTTTTTTCGCAACCGGGTTCATGAACATGATCGCGATAAGAAACAAAAATGTGAAGCCGAGCAGCGCGTTGAATAGTAGATCGGTAAAAGGATCAGAAGGGTTCCGGCGACGATTCGTATTAGATCCGAAAACAGCCACGATCAACTCCCGCCATTCGGGTTTAAGTTACGTTTGATCTCGATTTCGGTTACGCGAATCACTCGGTGGACTAACTCATCCGCGCCCTTATCGAGTATCAGGTATTGCAGGCCGAGGAGGATGCTCCCGGTTAAGCCCGCCAAGGTAGTGAACAGAGCAGTGCCCATGCCGGTACTCATTTGGCGGAGGACTTTCTGCATGGTGTTGACGTCTAACGACGTCGTGTTGGCGACCGAGCCGAGCATTAATATGAAACCGATAATCGTCCCCACAAGTCCTAGCTTCAGCAGAATATCGACTACGAACCAACCCAGCTCGTGCGCGCCCTTCAGGCGCTCGGAGAGGGCCTCGGTGAGGTTTGATTGTTCCGGACTGGCGTCGTTCTCGGTTGATCCTTGCCGAGCATTGATGACGTCCAGCAAGTGGTTGGTCATAACGCAACTTGGCAGGGCTTCACCGTTCCCGACTAACACGTGCCGATCCTGAATCGTGATACGGCCGTTCGTACTCGCGGCGGCGATGCGTGAGGCGACCTCCGCGGCATGGTTCAGCTCCGACGATAAGAAAACAACGCGGTTGGCGCAGTGGAGCGTCGCACTCGCATACAGAA
>CAZFZX010000010.1:7328-30336 GCA_964523765.1 uncultured Enterobacteriaceae bacterium | reverse complement strand
GAGGAGGGAAATGCGACTGCGATCTCCGTCGACCAGTTGCACGATAAGCCCCTCGTTCCAGGATACGGCGAGTCCGAAAACGATGAGCCCGGTCGCGATCAGCCAGACCAGCAGCAGGTAATGCGGATTGGTTTGAAGCCTCATGAATTTGCTTCGCTATCTTCTTCCAGTACGAAATCCACTATCTCATGCAATATAGCATTCATGCGGTGCGCAAAAGCGTTAACGCGCTCATCCGGATGATTTTCGGGTAACAGAATCAGGCTAATTACGGTGGTGTCGGCGACGGTATGAACGGTGATGCGACACGGCATTTGCGCAACGTATCCTGGATCAATCAGCAGTACCTCGCGCGCGTATTCGAGATTACAGAAATGAATCACTTCGACGTCCGGAAAATTCTCGTATCCGCGGTCGCGCAGCCCTTTGCCGATCGTGTTGCGACCGGTGATACGGAAATTACGCTCGGTTATCGCGAAATCGAGTTCGAATATGACGTCATCGAAAGATTTGTCGGTTTCCGCCCGCACGATCAGATTCCCGTCCTGCGGTTGCGTCGCGGTACATCCGAGGGCGAGGCACATGAAGATTGCGGCGCCGACCCCGGCCACGGTCACCGTCGGCCAGGTCATTCCTTGATCACCACTTCAGTACCGACCGATACGTAGCTGCGGAGTTCCGAGATTTCCCGATTGGTCAGTGCCACGCATCCTTCAGTCCAGTTGAGATTTGCGTGGATCCTCAGCGTTTTTGCGTTTTCCTCTCCGACGCCGTGAATTCCGATGGCGCCGCCGAGCGCCGTATCCTGGGGAGGAAGTTTACCGAATTTCAATGATTCGATGATCCGTTCGAATTCCGTTTTAGAGATGAGCTTGCTTTTCAAGCCGGAGAACGCGTCCTTGACGTTAGGGTAGTTCAGGCGGATGAACATATAGAACTTGCTACTTTCATTGAAACCGACAATCCGATAGATTCCTTCCGGCGTTCGCTGGTCGCCTAACTTGTGTTTGTCGCCGGGGCCACCGCGGCCCGCCGCGATTCTGAATTGTCGGTAAGTTTTGCCGGCGTATTTAACTCGGAGCAGGCGATCAGACTTATCGATCTCCAGGTAGTACGGGATCGCATGGATAACGGAGTCTTCGATTCCATCCGCGCGGAGATCCATCGGGCTCATGGTCCCGAATGTGAGAAAAAGTACTAATAAAATGTCAGTGCGGTGCACGGCTTCTTGACAGAAATGACCATCGGATCCGTATCTTTATGGCGCGAATCCTAACACATCGATTTTCAGCCGCGGCCAATCGGGCAAGATGTCTAGTACCCACTCATAAGCTAGCCCGCATTTCTTACCAGTCGGCGTGATGGTTGCTCCCGCCATCTGCCGTGCAGGGATGCACCAATGCCGCGATGGCAGGATGCCATGGAGCGGCCATGGCTCCCGCGACATTTGTGTATCCTACACATCATCGCGCAGTCATTTGGATTGCATGGAAATTTTCTGACCGAGTGGATAGAAGGTTGTCTTTGGGAGGGAAGAAAAATTTTGTGCGATTCAACGGACGGCTAAGGGCGCGTCGATCTGGTGAGAAATGCGGGCTAGTTCTTACAGCCCGCAATGCCCCATGCAATCGAGATTAACCACGGAGAACACTAAGAACACGAAGGTAAAGATATGAAATTGCAATACAAAAACATCGCCTCCGTGTTCTTAGTGTCCTTCGCGGTTCTGTTTTGTACAACACAGCAATGTCTACGGTTCGATTGAGGCGCTAAGATCCAACCATATGAGTATCCACTATAATCCGTCGTGCCGAGCTGCCCATTGGGAGCCGAGGACCATCTTGAATGACACCGATCGTATTTTTCGCAACCACGCGGGAACGCAAAATCGACCAGTATTGGCTGGTCGGAACGTGGCCGGATTAAACCGAAATGTCACGAATTCGTGTTTCGGCTGAGCATATTCCATGAGAGATGATCCCCCGGCCCGATATACGCTGACGGCTATGGTGTTGCACTGGTTGGCCGCGCTGTTGGTTTTCTCCCTATTCGCTATCGGGTGGACTATGGTCGATCTGCCGAGAGGGCCGGGTCGGAGCTATAATTTCGCGTTACACAAATCGATCGGGTTAACGGTTTTTGCGCTATCGTTAATTCGAATAGCGTGGCGCTTTTTCCATCGTCCTCCGCGCTATCCGGAATCGATGCGGTATTGGAGAATAACGATCGCCCGTAGCGCACATATGCTGTTTTATATATTGCTTTGCCTGCAACCGGCGAGTGGGTATTTGTCATCTTCATTTAGCGGGTATAAAACGAAAGTCTTCGGGGTCGCGCTGCCGCATTGGGGGTGGCGGGATCCCCCATTGAACGAATTCTTCACCGAGATTCACGTTATGAGTTCGGTTTTATTCGTCGTTCTCATCGGCGCTCATGTTCTCGGTGCGCTTTCCCACGTGTTCAATCGCGGCGATCGGACGTTCCGTCGGATCCTGCCGTGGTGACTTTTGGTTTTTTACTATGTCGCGCGATGATGGCGGTTTTCGCCCAACTTCGTTGCCGCCTCACGCATGCCGATAGCGGGCCCTAAACACGATAATCTCCGCCAATGGTTGAAACCGATTCGCAATCGCTCAAAGGACTGTTGCTGACCCACGAGTTGGCGTTTCTCGTCCTAGTCGCCGTAGCGGGTGCGTCGGGTAGTGTTTGGGCCTATTTCTGGCAACAAACCTCGGCCGAATCCATTCGTCTGAACGGCCTTGCCCACGTCGCCCAAGAACTCCGCTCGGATCTGTTTCGGCAGGTTCAAGAGGTGGCGATCGCTCGTTTACGGGACGACCCAGCGGCGGAAAAAGTCTATTCGCGGCACACGAAAGCCATCAAATCCGGCTTCAATCAGCTTAGGAGGCGTTCCGTTTCGCGAGCCGAAGCCTATGCGGTGCAGGGACTGCAGCAGGCGTACAGCAACATCCAAGTGGATATGAACGCCATTTTTGACGATCCTTACCTGCTAAACCGGATCGTTCGCAGCAAACTCCTCGATCCGAGCTACGAACAGGCTCTCGTTCGCGAATTCGAAAGTGCGTTCCGAAATCTGCAGGGGTTGATCAATCAGCAGTTGGACGAGCAGGAATACAAGCGCCAACGCTGGGGCCGATTCGCCCCGTTCGCGATTCTTGTGCCAATCGCCATCGCCACCGTTTTATTGTTGTTTTCGCGTGCCAGTTTGATGCGCGGTTTCGTACGTCCGATGCAGTCGTTGGTGGCCGCGATCCGGCGTATGAGTTCGGGAGAACTGTCGACCGATATCGATCCCGGGGGCGTTTTTGAAGTCGGCGAAATCGCGAGCGGTATTTCGGAAATGGCGAGCGAGTTGGCGCGCAGCCGCGATGCGCTAGTCGATAGCGAGCGGCAGGCGGCACTCGGCGCCCTAGTGCCGGTGGTTGCCCACAATGTGCGTAATCCTCTAGCATCCATTCGCGCCACCGCGCAACTTCTCGATCAGGAAGGCACTGATCCCGAGGCTCGGGAAAGCCACGCCGCGATTATCGAGACGGTCGATCGCCTGGAACGGTGGGTTAGCGCCCTGGTGTCCTATTTGCATCCGCTCGAGCCACGATACCGGCGCGTTGCGGCGGCCTCGTTGTTCGATACGACCGTGGCGCTGCTCGAACCCCGACTCAAAGAGAAATCAATCCGACTCTCGAGAACGCCATGGGACGGTGACATTCAAGTCAACGTCGATCCCGATTTGATGGAGCAGGCGCTTTATGCCGTGATCACCAATGCGCTTGACGCGTCCCCGCCGAACGCGGCGATCACGCTTTCGATCGTAGTGAATAGCGATAGGGTCTTTCTGACAGTCGAAGACGAGGGCGGAGGTATACCCTTTACGCCGGAACCGATCGGCCTAGAACCTGGTCCGACGACAAAAAAGATGGGCACGGGGCTCGGGATCCCTATTGCATTCAAGGTATGTAAAGCGCACGGCTGGGACATTACGTTCGAGGTCGACGAGGGCACCGGTACAAAGGTGATTATTGGAGCGCCGCTAGCCCGCATTTCTTACCAGTCGGCGTGATGGTTGCTCCCGCCATCTGCCGTGCAGGGATGCACCAATGCCGCGATGGCAGGATGCCATGGAGCGGCCATGGCTCCCGCGACATTTGTGTATCCTACACATCATCGCGCCGATCTGGTGAGAAATGCGGGCTAGACATATGAAGCTCCCGCTGGAAACGCTGACCCGGCGACTCCCTGGTGCCATAATTATCGGATGAGTAACGACCGGGAAATCGACTATGCCGCCACCGTAGCGGCCGATACTGCGCGCGTACTGATCGTCGAAGATGAATTGATCTTTGCTAAAGCCGTCAAGCGCCGGTTGGAACGCGAAGAATACGTCTGCGACGCCGTCGGGTCGCTCGGAGAAGCAAAAAGCACGCTGAAGACGCAGGTGCCGGATCTCCTGCTGCTCGATATGCGTCTCCCGGACGGCTCGGGGTTGGATTTTCTGGAGCTACTGCGTGGTTCGCTGGGCGTAACCGCCCCCGTCATCGTGATGACTGCATATGGTGAAATCGACGACGCGGTGAGCGCGATGAAGCTGTCGGCGTCCGATTACCTGAAGAAGCCGGTTGACCTGGACGAACTCGTGCTGACCGTGCAAAAAGTTCTCGCCAACCAACGGATTTCGACCCAACTCGCCTATTCCCGAGCCCGCGAGGCCCGCGGTAGCGATACCATCTCTATCATCGGGGAGTCGTCGCAGATGCAACTGCTGCGCCAACAAATAGAGAAGATTGCGCCCCTCGGTGCTATAACGGATACCCCGCCCCCGACCGTATTGATAACCGGGGAGACCGGCACAGGTAAGGATGTAACTGCGCGAATGCTGCACCAGGAATCCGGCAGGAAGGATAAGCCATTCGTCCACGTCGATTGCGCATCCTTGCCAAAAGACCTAATCGAAGCCGAACTCTTCGGCCACGTGAAAGGGGCGTTCACGAATGCGCACGTCGAACGTACCGGGCTGATAGAAATGGCGGAAGACGGCGTCGTCTTCTTCGACGAAATCGGCGAAATCCCACTGGAACTACAAGCCAAGCTATTGGCGGTTCTGGAGCGACGTATGTTGCGCCGGGTTGGCAGCAGCCGCGAACGGCCGATCAAGGCCTGGTTTATTGCCGCTACGAACCGGAGCGTCGATGCGATGGTTGGCGAGGGAACCTTACGTTCTGATCTCTATTTCCGCTTAAACGTACTCAGTTTAGCGCTTCCACCTTTACGTGAACGCCGAGACGATGTATTGCTATTGAGTGAGGATTTCGGCAAACAAGTAGCCGGCCGCTATGGTATCGGTTCGCTGCGGCTCAGTAAGGCGGCAAAGCAACGGCTGCTCAGCTACGCGTGGCCGGGTAACGTGCGAGAATTGCGCCACGTAATCGAGCGCGCGACGCTGTTGAGCGGGGACGGAAAGGTGACCGACGAGGGGTTGATGTTGCCGGCTTCGGGCGATGACTCGGCGGCCGCGCGCACCGCGCTCGGAAATCTCACTCTCGATGAAGCAGAGCTGCTGCTCATTACCGAAGCGCTGAAGCGCTCGGATGACAACGTCTCCGCGGCGGCGAGGCGGCTGGATATTACGCGTATGGCAATGCGTTACAGGATGAAAAAGCACGGATTGGTCTAACCACAGCCGCAAGATAGCCGTTCGACGAACTCGCCGGCGAATCGCGGCCGCACTCCAGAGGGCTGAATTCGCCCATGAGGAAGTGTAGAAACCGAAGAAATGGGGTTCTTTAGTACATGGGTTTTCCTAACATCGGCAGCTGTTTTGCACCGGTGGCTGTTTCGTGCTTTTTCGCTCGGGTCGCGACCCTGAAGGTCTTTGCCTTAACGGCGACCTTATCGTGCCTGCTGATAGTGCCGCCGGCACGGGCCGATGAAGATGCGGACGATCTTGATAACGGTGACCGCATCGCCGCAGTGGAAGTCATCGAAGGACGGACGAATGTCCGCATCGGGCCCGGTGATAGGGTACGGTTTGGGATAACGGTCGCGCCGGCCGAGCCGCACCGCTATGTCGTAGAATCGATCGTCCGTGCTAAAGTCATGGCGATCGGCGGGCTGGTCGAACTTCACACTTCGCTACGCCAATCGCAGGTCGAACTCGAAACGCTCGCGGCCGCGATCGGCGCGCAAGGTCCCATCATCGAACGTATCGGTGAAATGCAGTCGCAAGGGCTGGCCGTCGATTACGTACAACTCCACCGGGAACGTCAGAGTTTGCGTGAACTGATGGGGCGCCGCCTCACAGTCGAGTTGCGCATACGCCAGTTGCGCGAACAAGCGATCCACGACTGGGGTGAACCCCTTGGACGGGCACTGGGCGGCGACCGCGATCCCCTCGTTACCGACCTCGTGGCGCGTCGTCGATATCTCTTGATCACCGAGGTGCCGGCAACGGACGACGGTGACATTTTGGCTTCGACCGTAATGATCGAGCCGAGCGGGAAACGGGGTGGTGCAACGCCGGCCGAATTGCTCGGACCGGCCGTGGCGGCGTACGGCGCTCGCGGCCGCTCCTATTTCCTCGTCGCGGCACGGTCGGATCTCAGGACCGGCATGCGTGTCCGCGTCTCGTTTCGTAACAACCGGAACACGATCGAAGGTTTCCTCGTGCCGCGCCGCGCCGTGGTCTGGTATGCCGGTAGTCAATGGGTTTACGTGCGAGGCGAAGCCGACAGGCTAGAGCGACGGCGGGTCGCGGCCACGAAGTTTCTCGGCGATCAGGTATTTCTTGAAGACGGAATTCAACCGGGCGACGAAGTCGTCGTCACCGGCGCTCCGACCCTGCTCGGCGAAGAATTCCGTTGGTCGATTCCGGATGAAGACGACGACTAGCCAGAGACCATGTTAGCGGCGATCGTCGATTTTTCGATTCGTTTCCGCGGCCTAATTGTCGGTCTGGCCATCGTCACAACCGCCTACGGCGTGTTGCGGCTGACGCGCGCCGGGCTTGATATTTTCCCCGAGTTTTCGCCCAAAGCAGTGATCGTGCAGACCGAGGCGCCGGGAATGTCCGCCGAACAGGTCGAAGTGCTTGTCAGCCAGGTGGTGGAAAACGCGATGACCGGTCTAATTGCGCTCGACCACGTCCGTTCGGAATCGATCCAGGGCCTGTCGATAGTGACGGTAGTGTTCGCCGACGACACGGACGTCTATCGGAATCGTCAATTCGTAGTAGAGCGGTTGTCCGCTATCTCGAGCTATCTGCCGGCGACGGTACGGGCGCCGGTCGCGGTCCCGCTGACCTCGTCTTCGGCCACGGTACGCACGATCGGTATCCAATCGCGCACCGTCGAGTTAGTGGAATTACGCGCACTCGTCGACACCACGATTGTCCCGAGGTTACTCAGCGTCCCGGGGGTGGCCGACGTCAACGTGTTCGGAGGCGCCGCGCGGTCGATCCAGATCCAACCGGATCTGGCAGCGCTGGAGGCGCACGAACTGAGCATGAACGATGTCGTCGCGGCGACACAGCGCGTGACCGGCGTCACTTCGCTCGGGTTTCTCGAGAACGCGAATCAAAGGCTCTCGCTAACCATCGACAAGTTGCCGCAGTCGCAAGCAGAGTTGAAAAATGTGATCGTGCGTCAAGATGCCAGAGGCACAATATTGCTGGACGATGTCGCGAGCATTGTGGTTGCCGCAGAGCCCGAGTCCGGCGCCGCGCAAATCGGTGGAGAAGCAGCCATCGTGATGATGGTGATCGGGCAATACGGGGCCAATACGCTGACCGTTTCCAACCGATTACACGACGTGTTGGAAGACTTCGAGGCGAATCTTGCAAAAAGAGGCATCACGCTTTCTTCGGAGTTGTTCGTACCCGCCAACTACATCGAAGCGTCGCTGGCCAACATTTCAGAACACATATTTCTGGGTGGGTGTTTTGTGCTCGTTGTGCTCGTGCTTTTTTTGTTCGACGCGCGTGCAGCGTTCATTTCCGCGGTGGCGATCCCGCTTTCACTGCTGGGCGCGGTGATTTTCCTCCTGATGATGGGCGTCAATTTGAATATCATGGTGCTTGGCGGGCTGGCCATTGCGCTAGGGGAGGTCGTCGACGACGCGATCATCGATACCGAGAACATCTACCGGCGCTTGCGTGAGAATCGGAGCAGCGGAGCAAAGCGCGGGATTGCAGCGGTCGTATTCGATGCTTCGATGGAGGTCCGCGGGTCTGTCGTCTACGCGAGTTTCATCGTCGTTCTGGTGTTTGTTCCGTTGCTCACGTTATCCGGCGTTGCCGGTCGCTTGTTCGCACCGCTCGGCGTAACCTACATCCTCGCCGTTTTGAGTTCGCTCATCGTCGCTTTGACCGTTACTCCGGCGCTGTGCTGCCTGCTGATAGGTGACCGAGAAATCCGGGCCGCTGATCCTCCCTTGATTCGATTGTGTAAGCCGTATTACGCTACTATTCTACGTGCGATAGGCCGTTTCTCGGCCGTGCCGATCATCGCCGTTGTTGCGACCTGCGTCGCTGTCGGGGCAACCTTGCCGACCTTTGGTGCACAGTTTCTACCGCCCCTGCGCGAAGGACATTACATCGTACACACGACCGGTCTTCCGGGGACCTCCCTAGCGGAGTCGATTCGAGTCGGCGCACTGTTGACGGACGAATTTCTGCAGATCCCGGGCGTCAGGTCAGTTTCTCAGTGGGCCGGGCGGGCCGAACGCGGCGCCGACACATACGGCAGCCATTACAGCGAGTATGAAGTTTCCCTGGAGCCGCTGAGCGGCGCGGAACAGGGCCGCGTACTCGATGCGTTACGGCGTGTGCTCGATGCCTACCCCGGGCTGTTGTTTGAAGCGAATACGTTTCTTACCGAGCGCGTTGACGAAACGATTTCAGGATATACCGCGGCAATCGTCGTCAACATTTTCGGCAAAAACCTGGACGAACTCGATCGCAAAGCATTTGAAGTTATGCAGTTAATGAAGTCCATGAAAGGCGCGGCGGCGGTACAGATGCGCGCGGTGTCGAGTACACCGTCGGCGCAAATTGTCCTTGATTGGGGGCGTATCGACCATTTCGGGGTCCGGGTCCAGGACATCGTGGACACGATCGCGGCGGCCTACGGCGGCGCCATAGTGGGCCGGGCCGTCGAAGACAACCGCATCGCAAACGTCATGGTGATACTCGGCGAACGCGACCGGCGAGACATCGAGTCGATCAGAAGTCTGCCGCTGAAGACTATTGGAGGCGAGATGATCAGAGTCGGTGATGTTGTCGATATCACTCAAATTACGGGCCGCTACAACGTTCTCCACCGTTCAGGCCAACGCTTGCAGGCCGTCACCGGGAATGTCGATGGCGGCGACGTGACGACATTCATGAACGAACTGCGCGTCCGTATCGCCGATGAAATTAGCGTTCCATCTGACATGCACATCGAATTCGCTGGTTCTGCAATAGAGCAGGCGCGCGCGAGAGAGGATCTGATCGCGCACTCACTGCTAGCGGCGATCGGCGTCATGATGCTGGTCTACGTGGCAGTTGGGCGCCTTCGCAACGTGCTACTCATCGCCGTCAATCTCCCGTTCGCGCTCGTTGGCGGCGTCGTTGCCGTTACGTTGACGAATGCCACCTTATCTATCGGTTCGGTGGTGGGCTTTGTCACACTGTTCGGCATAACCGTAAGAAACAGCATCATGCTCGTTTCCCATTATCAGTATCTGGTCGAGGTCGACGGGCAGTCGTGGAGCGTGGAAACCGCAATCCGTGGTGCCCAAGAACGGTTCCCTTCAATAACCATGACGGCGCTGGTAACCGCGCTTGCCATGCTTCCGATCGCATTTGATAGTGATAACGCGGGACGTGAGATTATGGGGCCGATGGCAACCATCGTCATTGGCGGATTGATATCGTCAGCTTTGTTGAACCTGCTGATTATGCCGTCGATGATGCTGCATTTCGGACAGTTCGGGAGCGCAGCGCGGGACCACTCGCGGTGACTCGAACGTCGGTAGCTCCCGTGAACTTCGGGCTAACGCCTATTTGTCATACAACGTCCAGACGCCGTCCCAATCATCCGACGGCGGTTCGGCGCCATAACTTTCAGACCGTTGGAGAAAGATCTGGCTGGGCTGATCGTCGCCGTCGATCTCGACGGCGGCTTTGAAGTGCTCGGATGCGGTGAGCCAATCGCGCTGACGGTAAGCCCGCAGACCCTTCTCAAACCTGGACAGCAGGCGAGCAATGCGTTCCGGCAGGGGCGTGTCCCCATGTCCGAATACCTCATAGATTGGAACCGGATTCTTTTTCCCCTTCACGCGCAGCAAATCGAGTTCGCGCATGTGGTAACGGTCCTGTAATAGATTTGCCGTCATCCCGCTGATCAGGAGCTGTGTCCCGAGCTGCTTATTGGCGGATTCCAGCCTGGCAGCGAGGTTTACACCATCGCCGATGACCGTATAGTCCATGCGCCGGTCGGAGCCGATATTTCCGGCCACGATGTGGTCGGAACTGATACCGATGCGGATTTCGACCGGGGGGTGTGCGGCGGCTTTGCGTTTGCCGTTGAACTGTTTCAACACCTTTTGCATTTCAATCGCCATGTGCAAAGCGTTGTCTGCGTCGTTCGGCGAGGGAAATGGCGCGCCGAATACCGCCATAATCGCATCACCGATGTATTTGTCCAGGATCCCGTGATGCGCGAATACGACCTCGACCATTTCGGTGAAATAATCGTTGAGAAGCGACACCGTCTTTTGCGCGCCAATCCGTTCCGACAGAGCCGTAAAATCCTTGATGTCGGTGAACACGATTGTCGCCAGTTGCGAGCGACCACCGAGTACCGACGCCCCGTGCTCCAGCACCTGGTCGGCGATTTCGCGCGTCATGTAGCGCGCCATCGTACTGCGGACTCTTTTCTCGCTCGTTATGTCCTCGATGACCATCGTCGAACCGAGCAAATCGCCGACGCTGTCTATCAGCGGGCTGAGGTTGATGTTGACCGATAAAGTTTCGCCCGTTGCGGTGACAATCTCCGAATCCAGGGAAACGTCGGTGAGTTTCGTTTGCGCGACTTTTTCGAGCGAATCGACAATCCATTGGTTCTTGCCGCGAAATATGTTCGACCCGTTTGCACCGAGGATCCGCTGGGGGTCCCGCTTGAGAATGCGCGCGGCGGCATCGTTGATCTTCACGGCGTTCTGTCGGGTATCGAAAGTGAGGACGCCGTTTGTGAGGCTGCGGAGCACATTTTCGCTGTAGTTTCGGTCGTCGAGAACTTCCCGGAAAAGCCGAGCATTATCCAGCGCGATCGCGCTCTGGGCCGATAACATTTCGAGGCGGCGTCGATCGCGGGCCGTAAACGGTCCGCCTTTGTGGTTCAAGACCTGTACGACACCGATCGGAACGCCTTGCTTGTTAATCACGGGAACACACAATATCGATCTCGTTTTGAATCCCGTTTTCCGATCCACGTCCTGATTGAAGCGTGGATCGGCGTATGCATCTGGTATGTTAATGGGCGTGCGGCTGGTGAATACCTCTCCTGCAATGCCCACGGCGGACGGGATCCGGATTTCTTTCTCAGTGATGCCTTCCGCTACTCGCGACCACAATTCATCCCGGGTCGGATCATACAGAAATAGCGTACTGCGTTCGGCTTCGAGAAGTTCGGTGGAAATGCTCATGATCTTCCGCAGCAAGCGGTCGATGTCGAGCTCGGAGGAGATCGCCTGAGTCACCTCCATGATTCTCGACTCTTCTCGCATGGAAACCTGCGTACGTTCGACGAGTTGAACATTCTCAAGCGCCGCGGCCATATGTGTCGTGAACGCGCGCAGAAGCGCGCTGTCGGCGTCGGTAAAAACGCCGTCCCGCTTGTTCAGAACTTGAGAGACTCCGATAATGTCGCCGGTTCGAGTCCGCACCGGGACACAGAGGATCGTTTGCGTTCTGTACCCCGTTTGGAGATCGATTTCGATGTTGAAGCGGGGATCGTTATACGCGTCGTCTATGACTAGCGTCTCGCCACTCTGAAAAGCCGCGCCCGCGATACCGATGGCGGCGTCGAATCTGATCTCGTTGACCAAATTCCCTTGTGCCACGCGTGAGAACAATTCGTTCGTTTCTACGTCGTAAAGGAACAGGGAACTTCGATCGGCGTCGAATGCCTCTGTGATGAGTGCTACCAGGCGAACCAGCATCACGTCCATCGACAAGGGTTCTCGCGCCTTGTTCGTTGCTTCGACCAGCGAGTCCAGTCGCCTTGCGAGCGCTTCGACCTGGCTGATGAGGGCGGAGCGATCCGCTTCCGGAAAGACCCCGAGGATTTGCCGCAAAGTGGTACCCTGGAGGCGGCGGTCGAACACGTCGGTCAAGTACGCGTCGATGCCTGGCGGCTTGTTGTTTTCGGGATCCAAATCCGTACCTTTTTCCGACATTGGTTTCGATTCCTGTGTGTATTTCGCCGATTCCGAGAATCCGGCGACGTCGCCTGCGTTTCTTAAAATGACGCTTAATGCGATGGGCTATGGAACCATTCTCGTTTAATCTATCGGCGGGGTGCGGCTCGCAGTGCCCAATTTATCAACATTTAACGAGCCGGTAACATTTCCTTACAAAAGACGTGGACCGTTCAAGTTTCGAAAGCAATGGCGCGCGGCCATCATGCCATATCTGCGGCAGCTAGGCCCGCACGGACGCTGCAGATGAGTCTGCGGCTGCGCCTGAGCGTCATTTTGACGTTTGTTTTGATCGCCACGATCGCGATTGGGATGACGTACTTGATGCTAAATGCGCGGCAGGCCATCAGTGAGGAACTGAAATCGTCAGCCGAATTGTCTTCGAAGATGATCGCGTTGGCGTTGGCCCACGTGCCGCCGGACAATGTCGATGCGATGACCAACGAACTCGCCGATCAGCTTGCGAGCGTCGGCGACACGCGGCATCTACGGATCAGTGTGACCACCGATCCACGCTATTCCGGCGTGCAAGCCGAACTTCCTTCACCCGAAGACGTTCCCGTTTGGTTCGTGAGTTTGGTACATCCGGAGCCGCTGCAACTCGTTCGGGTAATCAAGCTCGGCGTTGGGCCCGAACGGATTGTATTACGCGCCGACGCCTCCGATGAGATCGGCGAGTCATGGCGTGAAGTGCGGCCGCTGTTGCTGATGTTGCTGGCTTTCGGTATTAGCGCGATCGTCCTTGTGTATATCGTTCTCGGACGATCGCTCAGTTCATTGAATGGCGTTTCCAGTGCGTTGAAGGCCGTCGAGGAGGGAGAATTCGATGCACGCGTCCCGCGCGTCGGCGTGCCGGAAATCGACATCATCGCGGAACGATTCAATCATATGTCGGCGGTTCTGATGCGCAGCGCACGGGAAACGCAACTGCTCGCACAGCGGTCGCTCGCGATTCAGGAGGATGAACGGCGGCGGCTGGCTCAAGAATTGCACGATGAACTCGGGCAGTCGATCAGCGCCATCAAAGCCCTGGCCGTATCCATCCGGGACCGCAGACCGGCACTCGATGCAACGGTAGTCGGTAGCGCCGACACGATCGTGGATGTGTCCACTGACATCTACGACCGCGTGCGGCGTATGATGGCGAGTCTACGCCCGGTGATTCTCGATGAACTCGGGTTAGTTTCTGCGCTCCAGAATATGGTCGATGATTGGAACAGCCATCACGAGGATGCTTTCGTTCAGTTCCGGATCGAGGGACGGATCCCGGAGTTAGCTGACGAGGTAGCGATCAATTGCTATCGGGTGGTGCAGGAAGCATTGACCAACATCGCGAAGCACGCGCGAGCCGACCAGGCGTCGGTTGCGTTGCGAGGGAACGACGGTACCGACGGAGAAACTGGAGTTTTGGAGATCCGAATTAGCGATAACGGGGTCGGCTTTGATGTCGAGGCGACGCCGCGCGGACTCGGGATGGTCGGCATCTATGAACGAGTCGAGGTGATGAACGGAATCGTAGAATTGCAATCGGAGCCGTCTATCGGCACCCAATATGTCGTGACCGTCCCATTGGGCCGGGTCCCCGTTCGAGATGATTGAGTCGGTGCGCAAGATCCGGGTCGTAATGGTCGACGACCACGCGGTTGTCCGGGCGGGCTACCGGACTCTTTTAGACGCTGCCGAAGGGATCGAAATCGTTGCCGAGGCTGATAGTGGCGAGACCGGGTTTAGAGCCTACGCCGAACAGGACCCGGATATCGTGATCATGGACCTCAGCCTGCCGGGGATCAGCGGGCTCGAGGCCATTCGCCGGATTGTCGCCCGTAACAGCGGCGCAAAGATCCTTGCGTTCAGCATGCATGAAGATACTGCGTTCGTGGAACAGGCACTCCAGGCGGGCGCGCGGGGCTATATCTCGAAGAGCAGCGCGCCGACCGTGTTGGTGGAGGCGGTCAAGCAAATTGCCGCCGGCAACATATACCTGGAGCCCGATATCGCCCAACGACTGGCATTTCAAAAGACACGCGGGCCGAGTTCCCCTTTCGCCAACCTCTCTACCCGTGAATTCGAGATATTCTGCCTGCTCGCCGAAGGCTTGAGCGCCAACGAGATCGCTTCACGCTTGTCTTTAAGTTCGAAAACAGTCGCGAATTATTCGACCCAGATCAAGAGTAAGCTAGAAATCAATTCGATAGCGGAAATAGCACGTCTCGCTATTCGACACGGCGTCGTCGATGTGTGATTGGTGTCGCCCTAGGGACCCTCTGATTAATTTTGGGCGCAAGGCGACGTTCCATGAATTGATCAGAGGTTCCTTAGTTCCGGGAAGAATTCCCAGCCCTCGGTCTCCTAATTCCCAAGCTACCGCTCCTCACACCGCGTAGAATTCGGCGGTCTCCAAAATTGTTCGATAGGTCGTTTACCGGAATGGCGGTTTTTGCAGTGGGTTTCAGCCGGATCGCGTTCGCGAGCGTCGTTAGCGCGGTTCTCTGTTCGTTCGCGCTCCGGGCGCACGCGGCCGAAGGGGCGGGTTTTGACGAGGAGGTTACGGTGGTCGCTACGACGCCGGGCGGCAGTGTCGGCATCGCCCCTGAAAAACTCCCTTTCAACGTACAGGTTGCCGATGACGATGCGCTCGATCGGGCGCAGAGCCTGGACTTGACCGACTTCCTCGGTACCAATCTCGCCAGCGTTAATATCAATTCGGCCCAGAACAATCCGTTGCAGCCCGACGTTCAGTACCGTGGATACACCGCTTCGCCGCTTCTGGGATTACCGATGGGGGTCGCCGTGTTCCAAAACGGCGTCCGTATCAATGAACCGCTTGGCGATGCCGTGAACTGGGACCTATTGCCGGAATCGGCTGTCCACAGTATGTCTCTGATCGGGGGCGCGAATCCCCTGTTCGGTCTCAACACCTTGGGCGGAGCTCTATCGATCGAGATGAAGGATGGTTTCAACTTCGGCGGACATGCGTTCGAATTCAACGGCGGTTCGTGGGGCCGCAAGACCGCGACCGTCGAGAGCGGCGGTAACGATGAAACGTTCGGGTACTACATCAATCTCAGCTATTTCGATGAGAATGGGTGGCGTGACCTGTCGGAGTCGGACGCGGCGAATGCCTATGGCGCGTTGAGTTGGCGGGGAGCCGCGACGAGCATCGATTTCAGCGGGCAGTTCGGTGACAGCGAACTCACCGGCAACGGCCCGGCGCCGGTGGGCCTCATCGCCGTCGACAGGCAAGCGGTGTTCACCGCGCCGGACATTACCGAAAACGCAATGCACATGTTTTCGCTGGCCGTGGTCCATTCTTTCAGCGAGACCGTGGAGTTCGCCGGCAACGGCTTTTATCGAAAAAACGAAACGGATTCTTTCAACGGTGACGCTTCAGAGTTTCTCGAATGTGAACTCGACGGCGGCGGTTTTCTCATCGAAGGCCTCGAAGAAGACGACCTCGAGGACCTGGGGTTCGATGACGATGCGCTTTGTCAAGACAACGTACTGGGCGGCGGCGCGTTGATAGGTCCGGCACCCGGCATCGTCGTTACCGATCCCGACACACTCGAGAATGCCCTCAACGCGCTCGCCGGGAGCGACGACTTCGAGATCGACGACCTCACCGATGCGGTCTCCGGGACCGGGCGCCTCGAGCACGAAGCGATCAATAACGAGAGTACGCGCGAACAGAAAACCTACGGTGCCGACGTTCAGTTCACTTTTACCGATGAACTTTTCGGGCGCAGTAACTATTTGGTTGCCGGGGGGGCTTATTTTCGTGGAGAGGCTCATTTCGAATCCACCACCGAACTCTCTCGTTTGGATACGGCGACGCGCAGCACCGACGGGCTCGGTATCGGCAGTTTCGTTGACGAGGTGGCAACGAACGTTGCGACCGAGACGCGGACCTGGAGCCTGTATTTCATGGACGCGATGGATCTCACCGACCGCGTCACTTTGACCGTCGGCGGCCGGTTCAACAGCACCGACGTCAGCTTGCGCGATCGCAGCGGGGCGCAACCGGAATTGAACGGCGATCACGACTTTAGCCGCTTCAACCCGTCGATAGGTCTTACTTACAGTCCCGTCACGACACTCAACCTGTATGCGGGATACAGCGAATCTTCCCGTGCGCCGACGCCGATCGAACTGGCGTGTAACGATGGCGTTTTTCAGATCGCACGCGACGCGGCCGTCGCCCGTGGCGAAGATCCGGATGACGTCGACTTCGAGTGCCGCCTGCCCAACGCATTTCTCGCCGATCCGCCGCTCGATGAGGTGGTGGCAAAAAGCTTCGAGCTTGGCGCGCGCGGCGAATTTGGCCCGGTGCGCCACCGAATCGGCTATTTTCATACGACGAACGAAGACGACATTATCTTTCAAACAACCGGACGAGCGACCGGTTTGTTTTCGAACGTCGACGAAACGGTCCGCCAGGGCGTTGAAATGGCCTTCACCGGAAGTTGGCGGGCGGTGGATTGGTCCGCGTCCTACAGTTATATCGACGCGGTCTTCGGTTCCGAGTTCACCGCGTTGAGCCCGGCGCACGAATTTGCGAATGAGGACGGCGAAATCAATGTCGACGAAGGTGATCGCATACCCGGGATCCCCGAACACCAATTGAAGCTCGGCGCGGACTACAACTTCGACTTCGGTTTCGTTCTCGGTTTCGATTTGATCTATAACTCCGATCAGGTGCTGCGCGGTGACGAATCCAATCAGCTGGATAAGATCGACGGCTATTCGGTGGTCAATCTCCGCGCCGCGTACCGTTTCAATCAGCACATCAATTTTTTTGTGCGGGTGACGAATCTGTTTGATGCGGAGTACGAAAATTTCGGTCTCTTAGGTGAGGATCCGAGCGAAGTGATCGACGGTCTGACAGACAATCGACCCCGATTTCTCGGGGCCGGTGCCGAACGGGGCGTTTGGGCCGGGATTCGACTCGCCCTTTGAGCGCATGTTAGGGAACCTCTGAATAAGTCTGGGTCGAGCAGCTTGTGTCCAGAATATTCGGATACAAGGCGCGAAGCGCACGGAATAGTGGTGCTATTTCGAAGCTTTGCAACGCGGTAGCCGGATATTCTGGGCGTAAAATGCCGAGTCATGACTTGTTCAGAGGTTCCTTAGTGCGCCGGCGCCAACGCGGAGGCAGACAATGCGAATGCCTCGTGGTATTCCCTTCTTTCGACAGAATGCTATGGTACGAATTGTAGCGGGAGTAGTGAAAAGCACCTGATGAACAACTCAACGCGATTCGCGGCGGACGTAATGTGGTGTTGCGTACTTTTCTGGTCTTTGGCCGGGGTGGCGGTCTGGGCCGAGGAGATCAATATTCTTTTTGTCGGTGACGCCGACGCGCCCGCGAATCTCGGTGCCCGCCAGGGTCTCGCGGAAGCCAACGCTCAGGGCGAATTTCTCGGGATTCGGTATCGCCTCGTGTCGGGTGCCGCGGGCGAGGCGGTCGAACCGGCGCCCGTTGCGGTTATCGCCGCGGTCAACACCACGAGGTTGCGCCACCTTGCCAAGCAGTTTTCGGAACTGCCGGTCCTGAATACGACGATTAAAGAGACGTTCCTGCGCGAAGACTGTTGGAGCAATCTGTTTCATATCGGCCCGAGCGCCGCGATGCTGGAAGATGCGGAGCGTCAATGGCAGCGAAAAGCACCCGGTTCGACGGCCACGGCGCGGGCTTGGCATCCGACTTTTCGCAAATATGCCGCGGCCCAGTTGAACGCTCGTTTTCGCGAGCGATTCGACAGCGATATGGATGACGATGCTTGGTCCGGATGGGCGGCGATGAAGCTGTTGTCGGATACCATAGCGCGGCAACCGACACTTTCGGGCGGGCTTTTGGTCGAGGAATTGAAAACCAATCTGGCTTTCGATGGTCAAAAAGGCTCGGACATGAGTTTTAGGGAAACCGGTCAGCTACGCCAACCGCTGCTGCTGGTCGCCGACGATCGGATCGTCGGCGAGGCACCGGTGCGCGGTGTGGTCAATACGACGAACTTGGACAGCCTGGGCGTGCCCTTTTGTCCGAAATAGGGTGCCAGCGTATGAATATGGAGTACGTTATGAACAGAATAATTATCGCGGCGTTGCTTTCGATGGTTTTGGCGGGCGCCGTCGCGGCTCCGCCCAAGCGCATTTTCGTAACCAATGAAAAGGACGACAGCGTTTCGGTTATCGACGGTGCGACCAACGAAGTCATCGCTACAATCGATATCGGTTCGAGGCCCCGTGGTATCGGGGTCGCACCGGACGGTAGCGAAGTGTATGTCGCCATCAGTGAGGATAATGCCATTGCCGTTTTCGACCCCGAATCGCTCGAAGTACTGCGGCGATTTGAGAGCGGTGACGACCCGGAAACATTTGCGGTCCACCCCAACGGAAATATCTATATTTCGAACGAGGACGATGCCAAGGCAACGGTGTTCGACCCTAAAACCGGCAAAATGCTCGCCGAAATCAAAGTCGGGATCGAGCCCGAAGGCGTTGCGATATCGTCGGACGGATCGAAGGTCATCGTAACTAGCGAATCGACCAACATGCTCCACGTGATCGGTGTTCCTGAACACAAGATCATCGCCAACATACTCGTCGGTGCTCGCCCGCGCGCGGCGACCTTCAACCGCGCCGGAACGATAGCTTACGCGACTTCTGAGATAAGCGGTGAAGTCAAAAAGGTCGACGTAGAAAGCGGGAAGATCATCGGCAAGATGCCGCTGGCCGACGACAAGGCAAAACCGAAAGACGTGTTGCTGAGTAAAGACGAGTCCATGTTATTCGTTGCCGGCGGGCGCGCTAATCGGATATTCGTGTTGGATGCGAACACGCTGGAGATCCATAAATCCATCCCGGTCGGCAAGCGGGTCTGGGGGCTTGCCTTATCCGGCGACGGTTCTCGGCTATATACTACCGACGGCGTCAGCAATCAGGTGAGCGTGATCGACACGGCGCGCGCCGAGGTCATTGCGACCGTGCCGGTCGGAAAGTTTCCGTGGGGCGTCGCGGTATACGAATAGTACGGATCGGTCCGTCCGCCGCCGCCGGGTTGCTCGCCGGCCGTTGCTCGTCCTGTCAATGAGAATGAATCGCAACAAGATCGGGGCGCGCTGGTTTTCTTTCTTGATTCTCGGTAGGCTCGGCCCGGCTAAGCCAACGCTTGTGAAATCTATCGGTGGGCGACGAGGCGGGACTTTTTGACGCGTCGATTGCCGGGCGGACTTCAGAACTGGATACAGGCTGCTCAATTCGTCTTGTGGGAGAACATTAATGCTAAAAGCCCTGCAGTTAGAGCCGGAAAAATGTACCGGCTGCTTGCAATGTGAAATGGCTTGCTCATTCGAGAAAGAAGGTTTGTTCAACCCGAGCAAATCACGAATTAAGGTGTTTACCTTTCACGAGGAGGGGCGTTTCGCACCGTACACTTGCTCACAATGCACGGAGGCCTGGTGTCTGCATGCGTGTCCCGTGGAAGCCATCGTACTGAATGTCGACACGGGATCGAAAGACGTAGTGCCGGGCGTATGCGTCGGCTGCAAGGTTTGCACGATCGCGTGTCCTTTTGGCACGGTCAATTACAACGCCGATTCGGGCAAAGTCATCAAATGTGACCTGTGCGGCGGGGCACCGGCGTGTGCAAAGGCTTGTCCTACGGATGCAATTACTTATGTCGACGCGGATCACACGGGCCTGGAGCGGATGCGAGCCCACGCCGCGCAAACAATCCCGCGGGATTAATGGTTGGAGGTAAAACATGGCTTGGACCAGAAACGTTCTGCGTGTCAATTTGACGGAAGGTACGACGGCCGCCGAGCCCCTCAATATGGAGTGGGCGATGAAATACTTAGGTCAACGGGGGCTCGCAACGAAATATCTGGCGGAAGAAATCGATCCCGCCTGCGACGCCCTGTCGCCTGAAAATAAGCTCATCATGGCAACCGGCCCGTTGACCGGGACGATGGCATCCACAGGCGGTCGCTATTCCGTCATTACGAAAGGCCCGTTGACCGGTGCGATAGCTTGTTCCAATTCCGGCGGGTTCATGGGCAATGAGCTCAAAAATGCCGGTTGGGACATGATTATTTTCGAAGGAAAGTCGCCGACACCGGTATACCTGTACCTCGAGAACGAAAGCGCTACGCTATGTCCCGCCGACGACCTTTGGGGGAAAACGGTGTGGCAGACGGATGAAATCCTCCATACGAAATATCAGGATTCGCTGCTGCGGGTCGCTTGCGTTGGCCGTTCCGCCGAGCAAGGTTGTCTCTATGCCGGGATCGTGAACGATCTGCATCGGGCTGCCGGGCGGTCCGGCGTCGGGACGGTAATGGCGTCGAAAAACTTGAAGGCCGTCGCGGTACGCGGGACCAAGGGCGTCGGCAACATCCGAGATCCCAAGGAATTCCTCAAGGCGACCAACGAAGGCAAACAGGTCCTTTCCGAAAATGCACTCACCGGCGAGGGCCTCGGGGCCCTGGGTACCCAGGCGCTGATGAATGTCATCAATGAGGTCGGCGCGTTGCCGGCCCGGAACATGCGCGAAGTTCAGTTCGAAGGGGCCAGTAAGATTTCGGGCGAAGCGATGTTGGAATTGCGCGAAAGCGACGGCAAACCGAATTTGACGACTAATGCCGCCTGCTTTGGTTGCACTATCGCCTGCGGACGGATCTCGACGATCGACCCACAGCATTACACGATCGTAAATAACCCCGATTACGCCGGGAATTCTGGCGGACTGGAGTATGAGGCCGCCTGGGCGCTCGGAGCGGATACCGGCGTTGATGACCTCGACGCGCTGACCTATGCGAACTTTCTCTGTAACGAGGACGGATATGATCCGATCTCTTTCGGGGCTACCGTTGCGGCCGCGATGGAACTCTTCGAGATGGGCGCGATCACGACGGCCGATACTGGCGGTCTCGAATTGAAATTCGGTTCGGCGGAAGCGCTGACCAAAGCCGGGGAACTCGTGTCGACCGGCGAGGGCTTCGGCAAGGACCTCGGTCTCGGTTCGAAACGGATGTGCGAAAAATACGGACACCCCGAGCTTTCGATGACGGTCAAGGGGCAGGAATTCCCGGCCTATGACCCACGCGGGATCCAGGGTATGGGGCTCGCCTATGCGACTTCTAACCGCGGCGCCTGCCATCTGCGCGGCTATACGGTGTCCTCGGAACTCCTCGGCGTACCGGTCAAGACCGACCCCTTGTCGACGGAAGGCAAACCGGATCTGGTCAAAGCGTTTCAGGATACCGCCGCGGCGGTTGACTCGTCCGGGCTTTGTGCCTTCACGACGTTCGGCTGGACGCTGGAGGACATCGCACCCCAGATCGCGGCCGCGTGCGAGGGCGACTGGACGCCCGAGACGTTGGCGGAGGCGGGCGAGCGGATCTGGAATCTCGAACGCAGGTTCAATCTGGACGCCGGCTTGACTGCTGCCGACGACAATCTACCGGAGCGTTTACTCAAGGATGCGGCAAAAACCGGACCGGCAAAGGGTAAAGTCAACGAACTCGGCAACATGCTGCCCCAATACTACGAGGTGCGGGGCTGGACCGCCGACGGCGTGCCGACCACCGAAACCCTGCAACGGCTCTCGATTTAGGACGAGGGCTCTGTCGTCGGTGGGCTTCCACCAAGTGTTGGCAGTTTGTCCTAGCATCGTTCGGAGGCCGTTAGCAGGCTGAGCCTCTGCGATGTTACCCCGACGAGGCGCTCGTGAAACTGACTTTCAAGCTCTACGCATCGCTAACGGAATTTCTGCCCACCGAGGCGAAAGCGCACGCGATCGTCCTCGAGGTCGAGGACGGTACTTCGGTATTCGATGTCCTAGACCAGTTTCGCGTACCGCGGGAGCGCGCTTATCTGTTCCTGCTCAATGGTGTGTTCGTCTCGCCGGAGGAACGTGACAAACCCATTTTACGCGATGGGGACACCCTAGCGATTTGGCCACCGGTGGCCGGCGGCTGACCGCGCTGAACGCAAAACCGGCAAAGGTGCCCCGGTCTTGAGTCAGTCGGCCGACGAGATCGAAATCGAGCGCGAATTCGGCTTGTCTCACAGTGATTTTTTCCGCATTTTTCCGCGCATCGAACCGGGTTTTCGGCGGGTCGCGGACCGCTGCGTCGAACTGGAACGGGAAGACGGTCGGCGTCTGCGAATTGAAATTTCCCCCGAACACGCCCGTCGTCTGGGAAGCTTCAGCATTCCTTTTATCGAAATCACGTTCCGTTTCGCCGGCTGGACGGATCAGCAACGCGTTGAATTCTTTAAAAAATTCGATCGGGCCTTTCATAAGGGAGGCGGTTGAAACCGATCTCGACCCGGTTTCCTTACCGTGGATGCCGGATCCGGCATACGGCCCCGTATCTAAACGTGGTGGAAACACAACAATAGTCCGTCTGTAACTGCCTGTGTTTCGGCGTTTTTGTCGCAAAAGTGCTTGCACGCAACAGTCGAATGGTTTAACTTTCACACCTGAAATTCTCTGCACCGCAATGCGGCCCACGGGGTTGGTCCGGCTAGG